>CAVGRN010000023.1:0-31032 GCA_963631545.1 Paludibacteraceae bacterium
CAGAGGACATTAGTCTGGATAGGAAATACGACACTTTGTGCGGCATCTCGGAGGAGGAAATCGACCTGTATTTCCAACCATCCGTTGAGGAGATGGCAGAGGATATGGGCATCACACCAACCGAAGTGAAGGAAAAACTGAAACAACAGTATGACGGCTACCATTTCAGTCGCCGCCTGAGCGAGGTCTACAACCCGTACAGCCTGCTGAGTGCGTTCAAAAAGTTGGAAATCGGCAACTACTGGTTCGAAACCGGCACGCCTACCTACTTGGTAAACCTGCTCGACCGCGACCAGGTCAACTTAGACGAACTTGCCGGCAAATACTACGATTCTGCAGAGTTTATGGACTTCAAGATGGACCGCGACGCGCCGCTGCCGATGCTCTACCAAAGTGGCTACCTCACGATAAAAGGCTATGATGCTGAAATGGGGCTGTATCTGATAGACATCCCAAACAATGAGGTGCGTAGCGGCTTTTCCAAACGAGATATACGGAAAGATTCCCTCAAAATTTCTATTTCTATCAAATAAAACAAAAAAAGTGCGATAAATATTTTGCAGATATAAAAAAAAGTCGCACCTTTGTAGTGCAAACAAAACAGGTAGATTTTTTCATAGTTAAGGTTTAGATTGACAGAGGGACGTTGCGATAACGTCCCTCTGTTATTTTTTTCTTCTTCTATTCTCCCCTTGATAGTTTTTTCCGAAATTTGCACGCATTAAATTCTTATTATGAATACGAAAACTTTTCTTCTGGCAACCTGTTTGTTGCCTACCTCTCTTGTGTTTGCAAACCCTATCGAAGCACAAAACACTGAACCAACCGCCGACACCGTCCAAGCGGTAGTGGCCGACTCGACCAAGAAATCCATATCTCTGCGCGGCAACACCCACCTCGCAGCAGTGGTGGGCTTCGGATCGGCCAACTTTATCGACAAGGGGCAAATCGTGGGCAAAGACAACATCATCAGTTACCTCGCCGGAGCGGCGGTTACCATCAACCCGTTTGCCGCACGCAACCTCGCCATCGAGAGCGGAGTGATCTTCCAGCACAAAGGCTACGAGACAATCAACGAGGGCTACGAGATACGCGACGACTTCACCACGCACCTCTACTATCTGCAAATGCCACTCTATGTAAACTACACGTTCCATGTAGACAAAGTGGGCATCGTGCCGCAAATGGGTCCCTACTTCGCCATCTGCGTATCGGGCCACCAAAAAGGATATATGCAGGACAGCACCGGAAAGACGCACTCCAACATCAACCTCTTCGACGAAGAAAACTTCGGCGGCAGACGCAAACATAGGAGATTCGACTGTGGACTGCACTGGGGCTTGAACCTGCTACTGCGCGAAAAACTGCGCATCGGCATCGCATACGACCTCGGCCTCGTCAATCTACGCCGCAAAGACTACCTCGAAAAGAAAACCACAACCCTGAACGGCGTGTTCACACTACAAGCAGCCTACTACCTCTTCTGAAACAAACCCATAAAAAAGGAATCGTCCGCCTCGGTTAGTGCCGCCGGCGGACGATTCTGCTATGAAGAAGTGCTAAATGTCATCGCGAAAGCAACACAACGAAACTCTTGCCATAACGCGCACCAGACACCGTATGGATAGCCTCAACACGCATAACGTACGGAGCAGTGCGGAGTGCCGCGCCACGGTCGGACAAGCCATCCCAACGCGACTCGCCCTCAACTCCTGCCGTCTGGTTGTCCACCAACGTGCGCACGCAGATGCCATCCACGGAGTAAATACGGACGGACAGTTGATAGTTTGCTTCGTCAAACCTATATTTCAGCACCACGCTGCCATCGGCATCCATCAGCGGCTGACACACCTCGGCAGCGTCCATCTCAACCTCATCCACAGCGGAGTTGGCCGGGAGCGGCTGCCAGATACCCGGCGAAGCATAGCCATTCAGACACGGAACAGACTGCCACACATTATCCGCAAGAGACAAGCGTTCCAACGCCACTCCCCTACCCTTGCTTGGCACCGTTTCGACGTGCATTTGCGCATCATAATGCACCTCGTCCACAATCATCGTATCCTTCGAACGGAAAAGCACGATATCGCCATCCTCATTTCTAAGAGATGGGAAGGTGGGCAGTTCAATAAAACAGGATTTATCCGCATCAGGAGCAATCGGCAGGTTGGCAGCGCTCCTGGTCAGCACACGCAATTCCCCCGGGAAAATCAACAACGGCACCTCGGCAATACGCTTTGACGAGTAGATGCTCGAATCGCTCGCCTTGCGCGTGGAGAATCTCATCTTAGACAAGTCGATGAACTTATCGCTGGCATTGTAAAACTCCACATATTCCTCTCCGCCATCTTGCGGATAGAACATCACCTCGGTGAAAATCAAATCGCCCGGTGCAACAGTGTCCACAACGGCGAAACGCAGTGTGGTGTCCGCCGCGACATTCCCCACGAAATCCTTCACCCCCGAGAGGCGCAGCGTGTAGCCAACACCGGGAGTCAGCGTGTCTGCCAAAGCCACGGAAAGCGTGTTGTGGGCGGCATTCCACTGCGAAGAGTACTCCAAAGGAGGGTTGATCTCGAACGAAAGGTAATCCTCGTCCACCCACTCATCGAAATTCACGGTGAGCAAAGTATCGGAGAAAGAGAACGCATCCACGCAAGCCGGGGTTTCGTCCTCCACCCCGTCGCCACTTACGAGAATGTTGCTCCAGGAAATCTTCGTGGCGTTCGTCTTCGTATACTTGCAGAACATCCCCACGAACGATGCCTCGCGATATGTGGAATCCACCACCGAAAAATCCTCGGTGTAGGCTTGTTCGTCATTCAGTTTAGAAAAAACCTTCCACTCAGAGTCGGCACTGCGCACCACACGCACGGAGAGTTCCACCTTCGAAACATCGAGCCTGCCCTCCGCGCTCTCTGCCAATTTCCTCGTAGTTGCGCCATTTTGGCGGTAAAGCACGATCTGCTTCTTGGTGTTGCCCATTTGCAGGTAGTAGCCTTGCAGCGCATCGTTTAACGCAATGCTGTTGCTACAGAGGTAAAACTTAACGTAGTTGGAGCTGGACGGTTTGAACTGCATACGCACGGTAGCCTCCCACGAGCAATCGTCCATCGCCGTGGAATAGGTGGAGAAATAGGCGGAAGAAGCATTCCCCTCATCGGAGAGGCAAAGCCACTCGTCGTCAACGACAAACTTCGACACGTCCCCCTTCCAATCCGAAGAGAGGGTGCTTGATGTGAAAGATTCGCTCAACTGAGCATTGGCAAAAAGCCACGAGGCGAACACCCCTACCAAAACAGATAAAAATCTTGGTTTCATTTTTCAATTATTAATTAGTTTAAATCTATCTTTGCACAGGTAACGCCGCAAAGGTAGTGTTAAATCACCTTTAAAGCAATAAAACCGAAAAATAATTAACAAATAATTGTAGCATACTAAATGAAAGTAGCAATTGTTGGAGCAAGTGGTGCAGTGGGACAGGAGTTCCTCCGCGTATTAGCAGAAAGAAATTTCCCGATCGACGAATTGGTTCTCTTCGGGTCGTCAAGAAGCGCAGGCAGCCAATACGAGTTTAAAGGAAAGAAATACACCGTCAAGGAGTTGAAGCACGGAGACGATTTCAAAGGAATCGACATTGCATTCACATCCGCAGGTGCCGGTATTTCAAAGGAATATGCAGCAGACATCACCAAGTATGGCGCGGTGATGATCGACAACTCAAGCGCCTTCCGTATGGACAACGACGTGCCGTTGGTTGTGCCTGAGTGCAACGCCGCTGACGCCCTCAACCGCCCACGTGGCATCATCGCCAACCCTAACTGCACGACCATTATGATGGTGGTTGTTCTCCAACCTATAGAGAAGCTGAGCCACATCAAGCGCATCCACATTGCAAGCTACCAGGCTGCCAGTGGCGCGGGTGCGGCTGCAATGGCTGAGTTGGAGCAGCAATACCGCGAGGTGCTCGACGGCAAGCCTGTTACGGTAAACAAGTTCGCCTACCAACTCGCCTACAACGTGATTCCGCAAATCGACGTCTTCACCGACAATGGTTATACGAAGGAGGAGATGAAGATGTTTAACGAGACACGCAAGATTATGCACAGCGACGTGGCTTGCTCTGCTATGTGCGTGCGCGTGCCTTCTCTCCGCTCGCACTCCGAGGCGGTGTGGATTGAAACCGAAAAACCCATCTCTGTGGAAGAGGCCCGCGAGGCACTCTCCAAAGGCGAGGGCGTGCAGGTGATGGACGACCCGGCCAGCAAGACATACCCAATGCCTTTATTCTTGGCCGGAAAGGACGATGTTTACGTCGGCCGCATCCGCAAAGACTTGGCCAACGAGAATGGTTTGACACTCTGGTTGGTGGGCGACCAAATCAAAAAAGGCGCAGCCCTCAACGCAGTTCAAATCGCCGAATACCTCATCAAGGTAGGCAATGTGAAGTGAATCTTTTCTCATGTACTTAGGGAGAAGGGGATGGCCCGAAAGGGACGTCCCTTTCTATTTTTCTGACTGCATCTACAACACTATTTATATGAATCCGAAATTCTAATGTCAGCGATTAGAGATTCGCGAATAGATGACCGATTGGGGTTTATTACAAATTTTGGAAGATTCCGTGCGGGTCAGATTTTCATCTGGCAACGGTGCGAGGTCATAAACCTATCCGACTCGGTCGTGTAGGCTGGCTCGTCGGCGGTGTCGCTGACCACCACGTTGGTGTTCTGCTGCACCTCGTTATACTCCACCCACTGCACCGGCACGGAGTGCATCCGTCCGTCGCCGCCCCACACATTTTCCCAATAGGTATGCTCTGTGCCAGAGAATCCGTGGGATGTAACCTGCACCTCCGCCCGTCCGTCTGCCAAGTCGCGCACGAGGCGTGTTTTAAGGATATGGTCTGTAACGCAATTAGAATGGTCGAACACCTGTCCCAACCGGTTGGACAGCACCTCCCACTCCCAGTGCGTGGATTTGCTTTTACTCTGCCCATAAATGGTTTTGCGTGTTCTATATTGCTGATAGAGAGGGATGCAAAGCAAGGGAGCAAGGGCGAAATACACGGCGCGGAAGAACGCCTGGTTCCACTGCACGAAGTTGCGGCGGCAACGCTCAAAATCAAAGTCGCTGAAATTCTCCGCAGAGGTGCTGAGCGTCATGTCCTGCAAATGTTTTGCCTCGATAAGGTTTATTTTCTTCCGTTTATGGAAGGCGAAGTTGCCGCCGAAACCGTTCACCGTGTCCGTCAGGAGTTCCAACATCTGCACTTGTGCCAGGGGGGTGAAGAGAAGGCGGTATTCCACCTCGTTGTCGCGGTTTTTCGTCTCGAAGTAGACTTCAAACTTTTCGTTGTTCAGCAGAGTATAGTCGGAGTCGTCGGTGAGGTCTTGCGAGAATTTCCGTAGTTCCTTCAATTTGGAGTTGAAGCGCATTCTTGCGAAGATTCCTTGCGAGGTGGCAAGGTCGGACGATTCGCGGTCGAACGAGAGGTTCGGCGCAGCATCGTTACCATAGATGACATACGTTTGCTTCGAGAAACAAGGGAACGGGGCGGTATAGGAGGCGGTCAGTGTCTGCGAACGCGTTACAGAGACGCGGTTGCCCTTGGAGTCGCGTACATACTCCGTCCAGTAGATGGTTTTGTGTCCGTAGTAGGTCTTTTTGCCCCACTTGAACAACTTTTTGCGGACGAAGACGAACGGATTGCCGTTAATCTGGCCGCTGTGCGCGTCGAGGGCGGAAGAGTAACTGTCTGTTTTGTCCTCGAAGCCGAAATCATCTTTCAGTTCCGTCATACGGTCGCGCGTGAAGAAAGGGTCAAACTCCAACTTCGGCACAGTCATCTGGATGAGTTTCAGGGGGATGTCATCGCCAAACGACTCGTTGAGTTTCGCCATCTGCTGGTATGCGAGTGCCTTACGCTCGGCGATTTTCCCGTCCAACTCGGCGATTATCTGCTCGCTCATCCTGATTTTTTTGGAGAGCGGACCGACCGCGACGATCAGGAAGAGCAAACCCAACCCAATCAACCCAAGATTGATGATGTTGAAAACCGCATCGCCCAAGGCGAAGAGTTCCGCCTGCTCCAAGTTAAGCGCCGCTCTGGGGTTGAGAGCCAGGAAGATGCCACCACCCACGCACACCACCATCAGCACGAAAAGAATTACTCGGGTCGCCGTCAGGCGGTCTTGCCGGTCGCTCTGCACGCCGCGCTTGGTGGTTAGTGTGTACAGCTCCTTGCAGACAGCCTTGTTGGCAGCCTTGTCTACGCACGAGCGTTGCGCCAGTTCGTCGAAAATCTTCTCGGCGTTCTTTGCCAAGTCTTCTTTATACTTGCCGAAACTCTCAGATGGGTTGTAGATGGTTTCCATATTCCCTGATATAACTAACGCTTGCGAAACCGCAAAGGCAGTCTCGCAAGCCGAAAATTCGTCTAAATAGAATCAGAAAAACACCTCGCGGGCGCGTTCCTTCGTAGCAGCGGAGGCTGTGAACGGGATGCGGGTGGTATAGCCAGCGCGGGCAGCCACGATTTGCTTGGTAGGCCAATCGAAGATGTCGCGGTTCCACTGCGCCACGGTGTCGTTGTAGAGCGAGCGTGCGGCGGTGATTTCGCGTTGCAGATAGTCGTTCTGCTGCATAGCGTCGGCAATGGCCTGGTGCGCCTTCAGTTCTGGGTAGGCCTCCACCTGTGGGAAGAGCCGGCCGAACCCGCCGTCGATGCTTTGCGACACGGCGTTGCGATCCTCCTCCGAGAGGTGTGCGCCGCCGCGGAGGGCAGCCACGCTCTTCATCACATCCTTATCCAACTCGATGGCTTCGCGCAGGAGGGGCGCCACGTTTTGCAGGATTTGCACTCGTTGCTCGAGGAGGTTGTCGATGTTGGATGCGTCCGCCTGGATTTTCTGCTGCAGTTGCTGCAGGTAGTTTTTAGCCTTCACCTTTTTATAAAGGAAAATCAAACCGGGGATGATGCCGCACACCCAAAGGGCGATTTCAAAAATCGTCGAACCCACGCCCACTTCCGCCGGGATACGTTTCTCAATCACATTGATGTCGCGGCCCTCATTGTTCACTGGTCCGCTCATCTCGTCTAACTCGTTTGCCATAGTCTGTCTTATTTGTTTTACAAAGTTTGAATTGATTCTAACCTAATCTATTTCACATCCTGCACCAAACGCACTGACTTACCCAAACACTGTTTCTCATTTCCTTCGCTCGACGCATCCGCAAATGCCGAGAAGCAATCGGCATTAAATCTGAAGTAAGAAGCAGCATACGAACTTCCATAAGGAGTTACATGGGCGGTAGCCAGCCAATAGTCGCCCGTATGCCCGTTAAAATTCACATACCGACCATCACCCAAGTCATCAAGCTCGCCAAGAATACCACCACGACTATCTGCTCCCGGCAACGCCACAACGCCCAGATCCTCAAGTGCCTTAAACTGCTCTGGCGTGTAGGTGTTACCTGGGGATACCTTTAAATCCTCTCGGCATGATGATGGCACCTCCAAATTCGGCAGTGGTGCTTCTGTAGTGCCTGTGCCTATAACTGAGACGGACAACCCCTCGGGTGCTGTGAACCCAGCCGGAATCAACATAAAACACGTGATAGAGTCCTCTGCCGAGGTCTTGACATATCCCAACGTCCAATTATTGTTTTGGAAGAGGTATTGCCACTCCTCTAACGTTAGCGTTCTCCACATATTCGGGGTATTACCACCATTGCTGATGGCGTTGTACACGCCCCAGTCAGCCTTGGCGTAATCGCCAGTCAGACTGTTACTTTCGCTTCCCCCTATGTAATAGTCAGACTCTACGACCGACACGAGATGCTCCGAGTACGACCAAGGTTGGTACACCTTTGCGCCTCCGCTCCAGCCGCTCGTACCCCAACCAAAGAGGTCGATCCAGCCATCGTAGGTTTCGGAGATTTTGTTATTGTCCTCACCGACGCAGTCGTATTGTTTTTCAGCGAAACGCCACGTTCCTTTTGCCTCGCCGTCTGCCGTCGCATGCGTACCCTGCATTGCGTTAAACTGCAGGTTGCCCTGCGAAAAGTAGACACTCTTAGTAGGAGAAACTTTGTACGCAGCCTTTACAAGCGCGCCATTCACCACAGTTGGCGTTGCGACCTCAACCGGCTCTTCCACGCTCTCCTCAGTAATGACGTTACAACTATCAGCCACCGCCTTATCCTGAGACTCTGCGGCGCCGCCTTTGCACGACACCGACAAACACGCCAATGCTGACAACATCATCGGCAAAAACACCCATTGGTTTTTCTTCATCTTTATTGGTAAAATTTTAAAATGAATGATTAAATTTTAGAATGGAAACGTACTTTCTATTCCGCTTTCAGCAAATGTAGAACATTCCAATTACATTCGCAAATAGATTTTTGGCAAATAGAAACTCAAACTTCTTACGCCCACGAAAATCTTTTCTCTCCTATATGTTTCCGCACAAAAAAGCGATTCTGAAGAAAGAAAAACAAGATTTTAATCACTGAATATCAATCGTTTGCAAAAATCAGAAGAAAAACAAACGGAAAAACTTGTAAAATAAAAACCTTAATACTACCTTTGCACCACGAATTTAGAAGTAAGTTCGGCTATATGCGGAGTGGAGCAGTTGGCAGCTCGTTGGGCTCATAACCCAAAGGTCGTTTGTTCGAGTCAAACCTCCGCAACTGTTTTCAAGGATGTGCGCCCACATCCTTTTTTTGTGTCCAAGCGATTTCCGTAACCGCCGCAACATGATTTTTCATTCCCTTCCTTCATATAAATTCTCACTCAGCAATCCTCATCTCCAAAATCTCACTAATTCCACATTTAACTCTCCATTCCTAATTCCTCATTCCATAATTATATAGATTGTCTTTTTTTTGTTTACTTTGCACCCGATTTTCGATTCTTAAACAAGTATGCAAAAGAATTTGGTAATAGTGGAGTCTCCTGCGAAAGCAAAAACCATTGAGAAATTTTTGGGTGGAGATTACAAGGTAATGTCGAGTTTCGGACATATTCGAGATTTGAAGAAAAAGGGTCTGGGCATAGATATCGCCCATCACTTCGCTCCTGACTATGAGGTGCCTGACGACAAAAAGACGCTTGTAGCCGACCTGAAAAAGAACGCCAAGGCAGCCGACATCGTATGGCTCGCATCCGATGAAGACCGCGAGGGAGAGGCTATCGCCTGGCACCTGTTCGAGGTGCTGGGGCTGGACAAAGAGCATACCCGCCGCATCGTCTTCCACGAAATCACCAAAAACGCCATCCTGCACGCCATTGAGAATCCCCGCGAGATAGACGAGAACCTCGTGTGCGCCCAGCAGGCCCGCCGCGTGTTAGACCGCCTCGTCGGTTTCGAACTCTCGCCCATCCTCTGGAAGAAGGTGAAGCCCTCTCTCTCCGCCGGCCGCGTACAATCTGTTACCGTGCGCCTGATCGTAGACCGCGAGCGCGAGATCAAAGCCTTCGCCGCCGAATCCGCCTACCGCGTACGCGCCGTGTTCCGCGTGAAAGACGCCAAAGGCAAAGCCGTGGAGCTGCGCGCCGACCTATCCGACCGACTGAAAGACAAAGCCGAGGCTATGGCTTTCTTGGAGCAGTGCAAAAACGCGACGTTCACCGTCGAGAATGTGGAAAAGAAACCCACCAAACGCTCGCCCGCAGCACCTTTCACCACGTCGACCCTCCAACAGGAGGCCGCCCGCAAATTGGGCTTCTCCGTTTCCCAAACAATGTCTGTGGCGCAACGCCTCTACGAGTCGGGAAAAATCACCTATATGAGAACAGACTCGGTGAACCTTTCCTCGCTCGCCCTCAACACCGCCAAAGGGGAAATCATCTCAATGATGGGCGAACGCTACCACCAAATGCGCCAATACCACACGAAGTCGAAAGGAGCGCAAGAGGCGCACGAAGCCATCCGCCCCACCTACTTGAACCAGCACGAAATAGAAGGTTCTGCCCAGGAGAAACGACTCTACGACCTGATATGGAAACGCACCATCGCCTCCCAAATGGCTGAGGCTGAAATCGAAAAGACCACCGTAACCATCACCGTGGACGGCATACCAGGCCGGAAGTTCGTAACCGAAGGCGAAGTGCTGCTCTTCGACGGCTTCCTGCGCGTATATATGGAATCGTCTGACGACGACGAGGCAAAGGAAGACAACCACCTGCTTCCACCCCTCTCCGTGGGCGACAAGCTATCTGACTTGCAGATGATCGAAGCGTGTCAACGCTTCAGCCAACGCCCGCCGCGCTACACCGAGGCAAGCCTCGTGCGCAAGTTGGAGGAACTGGGCATCGGCCGCCCTTCCACCTATGCGACAACCATTTCCACCATCCAAAACCGCGGATATGTGGTGCGCGAAGACCGCGAGGGAACGGAACGCAAATTCAACGTCATCTCCCTGAAAAACGGAACTATCACCGAAGAAGAAAAAACCGAAATGGTGGGCGTGGAGAAATCAAAACTGTTCCCTACTGACATAGGCGCAGTGGTGAACGATTTCCTCCAAGAATATTTCCCAGACATATTGGACTATAACTTCACCGCCAACGTCGAGAAAACCTTTGACGAAGTGGCAGAGGGGAAGGAAGAGTGGACTTCCTACATCGACTCCTTCTACAAAGCGTTCCACCCAACCGTGGAGAACGCCGAAACCCACTCCGAACGGAAAGTGGGCGAACGCCAAGTGGGCGTAGACCCTGCGAGCGGGAAGCCGGTGTTCGTGAAAATAGGACGCTTCGGTCCCGTCGCCCAAATCGGAACGGCAGACGACGAGGAGAAACCGCGGTTCGCATCGCTCCGCAAAGACCAATCGCTCGAAACCATCACGTTCGACGAGGTGATGGATCTCTTCAAACTGCCAAGAGACATCGGCGAATACGAAGGCAAGACAATGACCGTCGCCATAGGCCGTTTCGGCGCATATGTCAAGCACGACTCCAAATTCTATTCCCTGAAAAAGACGGACGACCCGATGCAACTGACCGCCACCCGCGCAATCGAACTCATTGAAGAAAAACGCACGCAAGAGGCGAACAAATACATCAAACAGTTTGAAGCGGAAGGCATCGACGTGTGCAACGGCCGTTTCGGCCCATACCTCGCCTACAACGGCGCAAACTACAAGTTGCCAAAGGGAACGGACACCGCCGCACTGACCGCCGAAGCGTGCAAAGACATCATCGAGAAGCAAGGCATCAAAGAGCCTAAGACGAAACGCACCACCAAGGCGGCTGCGACAAAGAAAACCGCCACGGCGAAAAAGACCTCCAAAACAACAACCGACAGCGAAAAACCCAAGAAGGCCACCACGAGGAAGACTTCTTCCACAAAAAAGTCATCTTGACGGATTACTGAAAACGGAAAACTAATGGTCCGGAGGTGAACATCTCCGGACTTTCAACATATTGCATTAACACTAACTGAAAAATGGAACCCTTATCTATACGCTTCCTGCGATACATAGGTTATGAAACGACTTCGGACGAAACGCAGACAAAGTCGCCAACCACCGACGGCCAGTTCGTCCTTGCCAACGCCCTAAAAACGGAATTAGAGGAGATGGGCTTAGACGACGTCTCTGTGGACAATAACGGATACCTCACCGCAACCATCCCGGCAACCGCCGAGCAGAAATGCCCCACCATCGGGTTCATCGCCCACTTAGACACCAGTCCCGAAGCCTCCGGCCGCCAAGTAAAGGCGCGAATCGTGAAATACACGGGCGAAGACATCCTGCTGAACGCAGAAAACGGCAAAACCCTCTCCGCCGCCGCATTCCCCGAGCTGAACAATTACATCGGCCAGGAGATCATCGTAACGGACGGGAACACCCTCCTCGGTGCCGACGACAAGGCAGGAATCGCCGAAATCATGGCTATGGCCGAACACTTCATGCAACACCCCGAAGAGGGACACGGCGTGATACGCATCGCCTTCACACCCGACGAGGAGATAGGCCACGGCGCAGACCTCTTAGACGTTGGGTCCTTCGGAGCCGACTGGGCCTACACCGTGGATGGCGGCGAGATTGGCGAATTGGAATACGAGAACTTCAACGCCGCCGCTGCTGAACTGACCGTGCAAGGGCGCAACGTCCACCCCGGCTCAGCCAAAGGGAAAATGATCAACGCCGCACGCATCGCCACAACATTCGTGTCGATGCTGCCACCGGGCGAGGTGCCGGAAAAAACCGAAGGCTACGAGGGATTCATCCACCTACTCAATATGGAGGGAAACGTAGACGTAGCAAAGCTGAAGCTCATCATCCGCGACCACGACAACGCCAAGTTCGCCCAAAAGAAAGACCTGATGCAACGCATCGCCAACCAACTGAAAGAGGCGAACCCAGGCGTGGAAATCTCATTGGAGATAAAAGACCAATACAAAAATATGCTCGAGCAGATCAAACCCGTGATGCACGTGGTGGAAGTGGCCAAAGAGGCGATGCTCCACGCTGGCGTAACGCCAAAGGTGAAGCCCATCCGCGGCGGGACGGACGGCGCCAACCTCTCGTTCAAAGGGCTGCCTTGCCCCAACCTGTTTGCCGGCGGCGTGAACTTCCACAGTTGCTACGAGTTTCTGCCAGTGGCGTCGATGGAGAAATCCGCCGAGGTGCTGAAAGAAATCTGCCGCTTAGTGGCAACACATCAGGCGTAACGGTATGAACAAAAGGACACTCCTACTCCTTCCGCTACTGTTCCTGCCCCTCCTCGCATCCGCCAAAGCGAAGTATGAAGTGCAGAAACTCTGGGACGACCCGACCGACCGCCGAGAACGCCGCCCCGAGCTGCGCATATTCCGCCCCAAAGAGAAGAAAAGCAACCTCTGCATACTGATATGCCCTGGCGGCAGCTACCACCACTTAGGATTGACCAACGAGGGAAGCGAAGTGGCAGAATACATCAACCAGTGGGGCGTTGTGGCTGTGGTGCTGCGCTACCGCGTCGCTATGAGGGGCAACCACCACCCCGCTATGATCGAGGATTTCCAGCGAGCGATGCAGATACTCCGCAACAAGAGCCGCGAATGGGACATCAGCCGCATTGGCAGCATCGGCTTCTCGGCTGGCGGACACCTCGTTACATTAGGCGCTGCCACGCACACCAATTATCTGAAAATGAGAGGTATACCAACGGACAGCGTGAATCTGCGCCCCGACTTCACATCGCCCATCTACCCCGTAATCTCCACCGACGACAGCGTCATCCACCAAAAATCCTTCGTCAACCTATTCGCAGAAAAGGAAATAATGGCCTCGCTCCGCGACTCATTCTCTATGGAGAAGAGCATACCCAGCGATATGCCGCCAGTTTTTCTGTTAGCCTGCCGCGACGACGATGTGGTGGACTACCGCAACAGCGAAATGCTTCATAAAGCACTTGTAGCCAAGAAGATAAAACACGAATACCACTTAATGGAACACGGCGGCCACGGCTTTGGCATGATACGCACCCGAAGCGAAGAAACAAAAAACTGGGCCGAATTGTTGCAGAATTGGTTAATAAGTAATAATTTTCTGGAAACGCAAAAATGACAATCTAATCATAGGAAAATGAATAAATTTGAACCCGAAATAGAATTCCAACCCCGGGAGGTGATCAAATCTTTCCAGGAGCAAAAGATGCGCGAGGCACTCGCCTATCTGAAGGCTAAATCGCCCTTCTACCAAAAAATGTTTTTGGACAACCACATCGACGTGGACAAAGTCAAGACCTTGGAAGACCTGACAACCATCCCGCTCACCACCAAGGAAGACCTCCAAACGCACAACAAAGACTTCTTCTGCGTGGAGCCATCGGAGATTCGCGACTACATCACCACCTCTGGCACACTCTCGGACCCCACAACCTTTGCCGTTACAGACAAAGACCTCGACCGATTGGCGTACAACGAGGCAATCTCGTTTATGGCAACCGGATACGAAAAAAGCGACATATATCAACTGATGACCACCATCGACAAGCGATTTATGGCCGGCTACGCCTACTGCCTGGGCATCCGTATGATGGGTGCGGGACTGATCCGCGTGGGCAACGGAATCCCAGAACTGCAGTGGGACACCATCCGCCGCATCCGCCCAACCGCCATCATCTGCGTGCCTTCCTTCATCCTGCGCATCATACGCTACGCCGAGGAACACGGCATCGACTACCGCAACTCAAGCGTGAAAAAAGCCGTTTGCATCGGTGAAAACCTCCGCAACGACGACTTCAGCCTCAACCTCTTAGGAACGAAAATCAAAGAGAAATGGGACATCGAACTCTTCTCGACCTACGCCTCCACCGAGATGGGGACCTCATTCTGCGAATGTAAGGCGGGCAACGGCGGACACCACCACCCCGAACTCATCATCTGCGAACTGCTCGACGAAAACAACAACCCCGTGAAAGAGGGCGAAGCCGGCGAACTCACCATCACCACCTTAGGCGTGGAGGGGATGCCGCTGCTGCGCTTCCGCACTGGCGACGTGGCGCGTTTCCACTACGAGCCTTGCCGCTGCGGAAGAACCACTATGCGCATCAGCCCCATCATCGGACGTAAAAAACAAATGATCAAATTCAAGGGGACGACCCTCTACCCCGCATCCGTGTTCGACGTCTTAGACAACACAGACTATGTGGAGAACTACTACGTGGAAGTGAAATCCAACGAAATCGGTATGGACCACCTCACCGCCTTCGTCGGCGTGCGCGAACCTAAACCCGAATTGGTGAAAGACCTGAAAGACCGCTTCCGCGCCAAACTGCGCGTCGCACCCGACGTGGTGTTCAAACCCATCGACGAAATCGCCCAAATCGTGCTTCCAGAAATCAAACGCAAACCTGTGAAGTTTATCGACAACAGAAAATAAAAATACATAATCATTTGATAATAAGGTTAGTATGGATCACAAATATAATTTCGAACCAATAAGACCCTTCCACGATGACGAAGTGCCAGAGGCCATCCAATCCATCGTCTACGATGATTTCTTCCCTTTGGTGATGAACTATCTGCAGCCGGGCGCAGACATTGAGGCTGTGCGCCAGCAGTTCCTCCAGTTCCGCACCGTGAAGGAGTTCCAGGAAGGAATTATGTTGAAATCCATCAACGCCATCATCGATAAGACCTCCGACGGACTGACAAGCGAGGGCTTCGACCTCATCAACGACTCCGTCAACCGCATCTTCCTCGCCAACCACCGCGACATAATGCTCGACGCCGCACTGCTCGACGTGCTGCTCCACCGAAACGGCCTCAACACCTGCCAAATCACCTTCGGCAGCAACCTGATGAAGGGGAATATGGTGATCAACATCGGGAAACTCAACAAAATGTTCCGCATCATACGCGGGGGAAACGTACGCGACTTCTACAAAAACTCGCTCGAAGTCTCCGCCTACATGCGCCACGTCCTCTCAGAAGTGGGCGAAAGCGTCTGGATCGCCCAACGCAACGGACGCACCAAAGACGGTTTGGACAAAACCGAACTGGGCGTGCTGAAAATGCTCTCGCTCAGCAGCGAGAAAGACTTCGTTGAGAACCTCGACGAACTGCACATCACCCCCATCTCCATCTCATACGAGTATGAGCCGTGCGACTTCCTCAAAACGGCAGAACTCTACATCTCGCGCCAACTGCGCTACGAGAAAGGCGAGAACGAAGACCTCAACAGCATCTTGACCGGCATACGCCAGCACAAGGGCAGAATCCACTTAGCCGTAACGCGGCCCATCTCCCGCGAGGAGTTGGAAACGTGCGACAAAGCCGACAAAAAAGAGAAATTCGAACGGCTGGGGAACATCATCGACCACCGCATCTACGAGAAACGACAGTTCTACCCAACCAACTACATCGCCTACGACCTGCTGAACGCCTCCACCCAATACGCCGACCACTACACCAACGCGGAAAAAGACGCTTTCATCGACTATATGAACAAGGGATTGGACAACCTCCACCTTGTGGGAGACCGCCAGACCATCGAGCAGATCTTCCTGTCCATATACGCCAACATCTTCGTGAAACCAGACTAACACACCAACCATCCTAATCAAACGCCAATGAAATTCATCCACACTTCCGACTGGCATTTAGGGCAATCGTTCTACCACTGCGACCGAGAGGAGGAACACAGACACTTCTTCCGCCAATTAGCCAAAATCATAAAAAAAGAGGAGCCTGACGCACTGCTTGTGTCGGGCGATGTTTTCCATATCGCCACGCCATCGGCACAGGCGCAGAGACTCTACGTCGAAGGTATGCTCTCGCTGCACGAAGCCTACCCCGCAATGCGCATCATCCTCACAGCGGGCAACCACGACAGCAGCGCACACATCGAAGCACTGCGCAAATTGTGGGAACACACCAACGCCACCGTCATAGGATTCCCCGAGTTCGACGATGAGGGGAACGTCAATGCAGATAAACTGATTGTAACAGTGCCAGAATTCTCCCCCAACAATGATTATGGATACGTCATCGCCGTTCCCTACATCCGCCCTAAGCACTACCACATCTTCAAGGATTTGCAGGAAATAGTGGTGAAAGAATGCGAAAAAGACGCACCCATTGTGATGATGGCGCACCTCTCCGTCCTGGGAGCGTCAATGGTGGGACAAGACCTCACTATCGGCGGCATCGATGCCATCGGTATAGACGATTTCGGCAACGACTACGATTACCTTGCCTTGGGGCACATCCACTCCCCGCAGTTCATCAAAGGCTCCAAGAAGGCGCGCTATTGCGGCACGCCGGTGCAAACATCGTTCGACGAGGATTTCAAGCACACCATCTCGATCGTAGAGATAGCCAAGCGAGGCGACGAGCCAACGGTACGCGAGGTGGAGATAGCCAACCGCTGCCAATTCCTCACCGTCCCCAAAGAGGCAAAGCCTTTCGACGAAGTGATACACGAATTGGAAAAAATCCCCAACAACACGGAAGGCTACCTCCGCGTGCATACGCTGGTGAAAGACATACTGCCGGTGGACGCCGAAACCACCGTCGCACGAATCCTCGAGAAGAAAAAGATCAAACAATGCTGTTTTCAGGTGGAAGTGCCTAAGACAGAGCAAGAAGCAAAGCAGCAGACCATCAGCATACAGCAACTAAAAGAGATAAGTCCGCTCACAATCGCCCAGACATTCTACAAAACAAAAAAGAACCAAGAGATGCCGAAGAAACTGGTGCACCTATTCGAACAGGCGTGCAAAGAAGCCGCATCCACAGATGAATAATTGTCCACCTTAGGGAAAATGCCATGAAATACAAGAAACTGACAATACACAACATCGCCTCCTTCGAGGATGCAGAGATTGACTTCGAAAACGGCCCGCTGGCACAGTCGGCAGTCTTCCTGATCGCCGGCCCGACAGGCGTGGGCAAAAGCACGATATTGGACGCCGTCTGCCTCGCGCTCTACAACATGACACCAAGGCTGAACAACGCGCCCACCACCGCGTACGAGGACGAGTTCATCTCTTCCGGCAATACCGTGGGGGCAAAAGACCCACGCCAAATGGTGCGCCGCGGAGCAAAGGAGGCAAGCGTTATGTTCTACTTCGAAGGGAACGACGGCCGGGAATACCTTGCCACCTGGGAGGTGAAAAGCAAGACCAAAGGCAAGCAGAAAGACAGCCTCAACGATGTGAAACGCTCTTTGGAAATGCTGCCTAACGGCATAGTTTGGGACAAGAAGCCCGACATCATTGAAAAGATACAAGAAGCGGTGGGACTGAAATTCGACCAATTCTGCCGCACCTCCATGCTGGCGCAAGGCGAGTTCTCACGCTTCTTAATAGCAGGCGAGGGTGAGAAAGCGGATATCTTAGAGAAACTGACCGACACCGGGCAATTCCTGCGAATCGGCGAAAAAATCTCCGAAAACGCAAAGCAAGCAAAAACAGACTACGAAGAGGCTGCAAAGCAAATAGAAAACATCAAAATACTTCCAGACGAAGAAGTAGAAAAGAAGAAAACGGAAATGGCCGCCCTCTCCCAAAAGGCAGCAGAACTAAAAAAGCAAGAAAGCGATATCAATGCAAAAATAGAGTGGCTCAGACAGCGCGATGAAATCCGAAAAGAGGAGGAGGAAAACAAAGCAGAGTTAGAAAAAGCGGAACGCCTACAAACTGACGAGAAGACCGTCGCCCTGCAAAAGAAACTCGCCGATTGGGAACGAACCGACAAGGAACGAACCACTTTCCAAAGCAAAAAGGAAGTGGCAAAAAAACTGCAGGAACTGCAAAAAGAACTCGCCACCTTGAAGAATGAGTTACCCGGTTTGACACGCCTCGTGGGCGAATTTATGGGTGGAGTAAACGCAAAAAAAGCCGATTTCAACGAGAAAAATGAGTCTATCAAGAAGCAAGAAGACCACAAGGAAACCTACCAGCAAAGCCAGACACTCATCGGAAAAATGAAAAACGTGCTGGCACACAAAACCGATGCCGAGAATGCCGAAAAAGAGCGGCAAAACGCCACCAATGCGCTATCGGACATTCAAAAGAGCATCAAAGAAAAAGAACAGGCACACAAAGAAACCTCGAAGAAAATCAAGGCACTCACCGACGACATAAAAAAGAAAAAAAAGGAACTCGCCGCCAAGAACCGCGAGAAAATAGAGGAAGAGCGAGCGCAACTCAACGCCACACTACGGGAATGCGACAAGGCTCAATCCGCAGTAAAAACATACCGCGAAAAAACCAACGGGAACGCGAAAAAACACGCCGATCTAACCGCACTCCAAGCGGAAATCCGACAAATGGAGCAAGCCATACCCGACAAGCAAAAGCACCTGCAACAATTAGCCGATGATGAAAAACGGCTACGCGAACAATATGAGAAACTGAAAAAGAGCGTAGGCGACGCCGCACAGGAACTGCGCCACAAACTTGCGGTTGGCGACGTCTGTCCCATTTGCGGCCAAACAGTGCACGACGTACTCGACGACGAGTTCTTCAAAACATTGGTCGATCCAGCCGAAAAAGAGTGGGAGGAGAAATCGCTTCTCCTCAGCACCGAAAACAAAAATATGGCTGAAGAAACGGCAAGACTGAAAGAAAAGAAACAACGAGAGGAGAAAGAAAAGAAGTCGCTCGCCGAAGAGGATGACAATCTTCAATCAGAAAAATCAACGTGCGCAGACCTGCTCAATTCACTGCACATCGCATTAGATGACAAGGATTTAGACAAGGTATTAAAAACCATAGAAGAAAAAACGGCAGAATACACCCGGCAACTTGCAAAAGTAGAAGAAGAATTCAAAGCCGCCAATCACCTTCAGGATGATGTAAACAAACTTCAAGAGAAGGCAAACAAACTTTCCGCCGAAGAAAAAAATCAATACGAGCTGCTGCAAAAAGAGAGAGCATCGGAGGCGAAAACCACCACGCAAAAAGAAGCCGCCGAAAAGCAAATCAACGATTTGAAGAAGAAGATAGATGACGAATCGGCAGAACTGACCGCCATGTTCAAAAACGACAAATGGCAGGCAGACATCAACCGCACCATCAAAGTGTTGGGAGAAAAGGCTGAAGCCTACAACAACGTCTGCGACGAGGTGCGCAAGTTGGATAACGAGATTCAGCAAGACGAAAAAATGCTCCGCCAAATGGAAAGCCCGATGCAAGCACTCGGCGCGCAACCCAAGGCAGTGGCGTGCGCACAACCCAGACCGGCAGAGGAAATCATTGATAAAATCAACGACTACAAAGGCCGAAAGGGAAATACGGAAACACTGCTGAAAAACCACGAAGAGCAGATAAAAGAGAAAGAAAAACAACTCGCATCATTCTTCCAGAAAAACCCCGAAATCACAGAGGAGTACCTCTCGCAACTCTCCGCTTGGGCATCTGCCACCGCAACCCGAGAGAAATTAGAAGCGCAAAAAAGCAACCTTGATAAACTGAAAGGGCAGCAAGGGAAAATCGCCGAACGTAAAAACACCCTCATAGCCAACCGCCCCGACACCCTTACCGACGCAGACACCGCCGAACAACTCAGAACCGTAAAAGCACAACTCTCTGAGCAAGAAGGACTTTGCAACCAAAGCATCGGGGCCATCGACCAAGAGTTGAAGGCCAACGACGAGAGGAAAACTGAAGTGGAAGAACTGAAGCTGCAGCATAAAAACAAAATCACACTATACACCAATTGGAAGCAATTAGATGATATTTTCGGCGGGCAGAATAATGCCAACAAGTTCAAGCGCATCGCCCAAAGCTACGTTTTGCAACAACTGCTACTCAACGCCAACCAATACCTCGAAACACTGACCCAACGCTACGAGCTGCGCTGCCAACTCGGCTCCTACGCCATTTTGGTGAGCGACAAATACAACGGCGGCCGCGAACGCTCTGCCACGACACTCTCGGGCGGCGAGTCATTCATCATCTCGCTCGCCCTGGCGCTCGGACTCTCCAACATCGCCGGTGCCAACCTCACCTCAGACATCATCTTCATCGACGAGGGATTCGGCACACTCAGCACCGACGCATTAGAAACGGTGATGAACACGCTCACGCTCCTCAGCCAGTGTAACGGGAAAAAGGTGGGCATCATCTCGCACGTGGAGCAGCTGAAACAACGCATCGACACGCAAATCGCAGTGTCGTGCAAGGCGGCAGGACTGCCAAGCACCCTTCATATCTCCTGATAAATCATAAAAGAAAAACATGAAAATCCCCGATGAAAACGCTGAAAATTTACATCATCCCCATTCTGCTGACGCTGCTACTCCCAACCTGCCGCCCCAAATACCCCGTGCAGGAGGACATCAAATATAAGGTGGTAAAAGTGGTGGATGGCGACACGTATGACGTGCTGCTGCCCGACTTTCAGAAGGCGCGCATACGAATGTCCGGAATCGACGCACCCGAAAAAGGTCAAGACTTCAGCAAGAAATCCACCTCCTACCTACGCTCGCTCATCCAGTCAAAATACGTCACGCTGACAGACATCTCGTTAGACCAATACGGACGCTACGTCGCCTTCACCCACCTCGCAGACGGGCGCGAAGCCGGCGAAGAGATGCTCAAAGCTGGCTATGCGTGGCACTTCAAGAAATACGACAAAAGCAGACGGCTTGCCGCTTTGGAGCAAGAAGCCCGCAGCCAAGGCGTGGGACTATGGGCAGACCCCCACCCCGTGGAGCCCTGGATTGAGCGAACTATGCGCTGGAAAGGCTACAAAAGCGTCGAGATTAAACAACTGAAAATCGCCGGCAAACTGCCAGACCGCGAAGCAGCAGAACAAATGCCACACAACCACCACAAATAAAAATCAGAAAATCAGCAAGTTGAAAGACATCAAAAAAATCTTACAAAAAAACACGGCGAAATATTTGTCATTCTAAAAAAAGCCCGTATCTTTGCATCGCATTTGAGAAAAACGAATGTATTCGAGGTGTAGCGCAGTCCGGTTAGCGCATCTGGTTTGGGACCAGAGGGTCGGGGGTTCGAATCCCTTCACCTCGACGAAGAGCTGAAAGATTTCTTTCGGCTCTTTTCGTTTTATAACCTTACCGTGTGTTATCAGGCTTTTCGGCTCGCCGTGGGCGTAGGCAATGCAAAAAAAACTCCAACTGTCAATTTTAGTTAAAAAATTACTTACTTTTGTAAACCTACTTAAACAATGGTAGGTGTGGCAGAAATCTCCGTGAAAGGATGGCCACAAGACATAAGTTTTGAACGTCAAGAATTCTGAGATATGAAAAAAATAGCCGTTCTCTTCGCATCGTTGGTATTCGGCGCTGGCATCATCAACGCCGAGGAAAAGGAGAATAAGATTGAGAAACTAAACTTCGGGGTAGAAGTGGGCGTGCATGTCCTCACCAAGGATGTAACGCCTCCGCAGAACGTGCGCTACAACGGTAGCGACGCACAAGCCTACTATGTGCCGTGGCATCTCGGCGTGGGAGTGGAATATATGTTCAGCAACGGCATGTTCGGCATCGGGTCGGGCATCCGCCTGACGAACTACATCGCCTTCTTAGGTCGCTCTAACAGCAGCCGCGGACAGTCGCCCAGCGCCTACGAGTGGAATGTAGACCCAAGCAGCGAGGATGGCGACTATGTGGATGTGCGCCGCATCAAGCAAGCCAACAACTATTTGGGCCTGCCGGTGGAGTTCAGGATCTTCTTCGTGCCGGTTGAAAACATCGTCCGCCCCTACTTCAAACTCGATTTGGCATTCAACTTCCTGATTGCGAACAAAAACACTGTTACCTTCGTCAAAGAAGACACGCCGCTACGCTATGTCAACCTCATCGACGAGAATTTGGGCAAACCCGAGAAGTTCAACTCGACACTCGACTTCGCCTACGGACTGCGCATCGGGCGCGACCCCTTCTATGTGAATGCGGAAATCCACTTCCCTTCATTCCTACTAACAGACAGTCCCGTCTCCTTCTTCGACTCGTCCGACCTCACAATGCTGAACTTCGGCGCGAAAATCGGTCTGCAAGTGCCAATCTGCTGGGGCGACTATGTGGAGAAGAAAGGCACGAAAAGGCAAAAAGCCGCCAAGGAACAAATCCAAGCGGAATACGCCATTGAGCAAGCCAACTTCGAGACGCAACCCGCAGAAGACGATTCCAACGGCACGTTCACCCCAGCGCAGGATTAGCCGGGGGGTGCCGTCCGCTACAATTAAATCAAAACCACCCGCTTAATGGTCTGCCAACAGCGGTCATTTCGGGATAATATGCCATTTCGATGCGCAGGTATGTGAAGCATATCGCATTCGCCGTCATCGCTTTCTTGCTACTGCTCAATCTGGCGGTTTGGTCTGTTCTGGAAGTCCCATTCGTGCAGAATCGGCTTACAGGCTATGCCGGCGACTACCTCACGGAACTCACCGGCTCCGAAATATCCGTGGGGTCACTCCACCTCGACATTTTCGACGGATTGTTCGCAACAGACGTGCTTGTGAAAGACCCACAATGCGACACCTTTGTCTATGTGGGGAAACTGAATGTCGACTATTCGCTGAAAGGACTTTACCGGGGGAAACGATTCTGGGTGGATAGAGTGGTTCTGTCCGACTTCCTCGTGCGCATCTATGCCGAGACAGACTCGTCCGACTTCAATTTCCAACCCATCATCAACGCTTTTTCTTCCGAAGGAGAGGAGGAAGACACAACGCAGAGTTCATCGCCCTTCCGCTTAACGGTGAAAAACATACTGTTGGAGAACGGCGCATTCCAGTATGACATCCGCTCGGAGGCGCAGACGCCACAGGTCTTCAACGCCTCGCACATTGCCGTGGCAGACATCAACTTTGAATCGTCGTTAGATTTGAATCTCCCCTCAGAAATTGCCGCTTCCATCGGACATTTTTCATTTTCGGAGCAGTCGGGACTCGCACTTACCGACATTCAGACAGACATTACGTTCGCATTAGACTCGCTCGTACTCGCCGCCCCATCCATCCAACTATCCACCCAAAACTCCACCATCAAAACCGGCGAAGTATGCTACAACCTCACCACAAACACCTTTTCCGCGGATTTGGAACAAGTTGTCCTCCTCGCTCCCGATTTCCAATGCTTCGCAGACATTCTGGGCAAGATACACAACAAGATGACACTATCCGCCCAAGTTGAGGGAACACTGCCATCCCTTTCCATCCAAAACCTGAAATTCCAATACCCAGGAGCGGCAATCGCCACGCGCCGAGCATTCATCAGCGATTACTCACAATGGGCGAACTGCCCGTTAGGCATAGAATCGCTCACCGTGTCTGTGGATACAAACATCGCCCCACTGCTGCGCGACTTAGCAACGGTGCAACTACCACAGATAGCCGCACAAATATCCCCCATAACACTTCAAGCAGACGTTCGAGGCTCGCTGCCCCAATTGGCAGAACAACTGACGCTCAACACCAAGGTGGGGCAGGTCAGCACGCAAGGCACACTCTCGTACCTGCACGACGTGGGGCGACTTGCCGCCGAGACAGACATCAACCTGTCCGCAGACTCCCTGCAACCAATTGTAGGCGTGGATTTAGACAGCATACGACTTGCCCTCAACACCTCACTCGTGTGGAACTTGGAGCAGCAACCCAACGTGCGTTTAGACGGCGCATTGCAGCAAGCCATCGCTATGGGACACCATTACAGCGATATCCGCCTGAATGGCGCATACCTGCACGGCGATAGCGTATTGTTCCACATAGACAGCCCCGACGAAGACGCCAACCTTGCTCTCTCACTACAATCGTCCTCCTTCCTCACCGACTCAATGTGGGTGGCGATTGAAACGGACATACGAAACCTCGCCCCTCGCAGGCTCCACCTCGCCGACGGAATGCCCGACCGCATTGCCGGCAAAATGCAAGTGGAAGGCATCGGGATGGATTATAACCGATGGAATGGCGCATTATCAATGCAAAATCTGCGTCTGACAAAAGGCGACACGCTGCTGGCTGTTCCTACGGCAACCATCACACAAAAGGCAAGTGGGGCGGACAAAACAGTAAATATAGATTTACCCTTCCTGACGGGAAACATCTACGGAGAGTTTAACTACGAAGAAATCTACGGACACGTTACCCACTTGGTGGGGCAATACCTACCATCGATTTTCCCCGATGAAACCGATGGGAAAACGCCTTGCAACCTCCATTTCGCACTCGCCGCCCACAACACAGATTCGCTCCTGCGATTCTTCGGCATCAGCCTTGAAATGAACGATCAACTCACCGTAAACGGCAGTTTAGACAATTCAGAGGGAAGACTCACATTAGATGTGAAATCACCGCAAATGGTGTACGGCGAAGTGGCTGTCGAGCCCTCGCAAGTGTCGCTCCGCACCGAAGGGGACGCGCTGTTGGGCGACATCACAACAACGGTGAAACCAGACAAGGCGTCAGACTTCACCACCACCTGCGCCACACGGCTCGCCGCACGAAACGACTCCATATTCAACCGCTCGACAGTGGGGACGAGTCCCGACACACTCTTCCTGAAAGGCGATTTCGGCAGCTGCATCTCATTTGCCTATCAAAAAGACGGAGCATTGCGGGTACGCGCCGATTTCCAAAAGAGTTCCGTATTCCTGAATAACCAAGAGATTGTGAACAACGCCGCCTCGGTCGACATTCTGCCCGGCAACATCACCATCCGCAACTTCGGTATCTCCACACCCACGCAGCCGCTTATGACCGTCGACGGCACACTCTCCGCCTCGCTCAGCGACACACTCTCCATCGGGTTCGACAACCTCTCGCTCAGCACCATCCTCTCTCTGCTCTACATCAACGACGTAGACGCCGACTGCCACATCAACGGCACGGTGAAATCATGCGCCACCCTCGACGACAAGTTCCGCTTCTTCACCCGCGACTTCCGCGTGGACAGCCTCACCTACAACGGAAACAACTTTGGCGACATCACCGCCAACGCCATTTGGGACAACACCAAGAAAGGAATCCTCGCCAAGGTGGCACTCATAAAAGACGAGCGGAAACTCTTAGAGCTGAAGGGCGTGGTATCGCCCATAAAGCAACTCGTGCATGCGCGCGCCACACTCGACTCCCTGCCGTTAGCAATGGCAATGCCCGTCGCCTCACAATACGTCAGCCAATTAGGCGGATGCCTCGGTGCGAACATCTCCGTGGAGGGCAACCTGACGGAGCCAGACATCAAAGGCTACGTCCACTTCAAAGACGCCACCGCCAAGGTGAACTACACCGGCGTGGCATACACCATCTCCGACAGCATCAAATTAGACGGGAAACACTTCTACGCAAAGCAACTCAAGGTGAAAGACAACTTCGGGAACATACTCTACTTCAACGGCGACATCAAGCACGACCACTTCCAGAAATTCAACTACGAAATGACCATCAATATGCGGAACTTCGCCCTACTGAACAATCCGAAAGACCGCCAGAAAACCGTCTACGGGAAGTTTTTCGCCAACGCCCGCGGCATCCACTTAAAAGGAGATGAGAAAGAAGCAGAAATCACAGGCGAGTTCAGCAACGGCGAAAACACCTCCGTATATGTCAACCTGCCCGACTTCGTGACGGAGGCCAACACCTACGACAACATCGTCTATGTGAAAGCCCAGGCGGACACCACCGCACGCGACACGCTGCCACCCGCCGAATCGCCATTCGACATCTACGCCAACCTGACACTCGGACTGACGGACAAAGCCTCCTTCTTCGTTTCCATCGCCGATGGGGCGATGATCCGTGGCAACGGAAACCTCAAAATCATCTACGAAGACAAGACCGTCTCCATCTACAACCGCTTCACCGTGAACGACGGTTATATGAAACTGAAACTCTCGGGACTCCCCTCCAAGAAATTCTCCCTGCAAGAGGGTAGTTACGTGGAGTTCGCCGGCGACCCGATGAAACTGCGCTTCAACGCCACCGCCCTCTACGGGTTGACGGCAGACCTATCGACATTGGGTTCCAACTTCAAGACCGTAACCTCAACACGCGTGCCTGTCAACTGCCAGCTGAAGGCGAGCGGCGACCTCACCGATATGGATCTGAGTTACGACATCGTGCTGCCCAAAGCAGACGAAGACTTGAAGCAGAGCGTGGCCAGCATCATCAACACAGACAACATCAAGGTTATGGAATTTGCCTACCTGATAGGCTTAGGCACGTTCAACGACCCCTCGGGACAGGTGCAGAACGACGCCGCTATGTCTTTCGCCTCGTCCTCCCTCTCGTCTACGCTCAACAATGCGCTAAGCGGTGTGTTAGGCGATAAGGTTACGATAGGCACAGACTTCAGCTCGTCGCAAGAAGACCTCTCGGATATGGAGGTGGGCGTGTCCGTCTCCACCAAATTAGCACACGACAAACTACTGCTCAGCACCAACCTCGGCGTGCAGAAACAGGCGGAAACGGGCAACGAGTCGTCCTTCTTAGGCGACTTTGACGCAGAATACCTTCTGGGACGCACCGGTATGTTCCGCATAAAAGCGTACAACCACACCAACAACGACGTCTACCGCACCTCCAACAACACGCAAGGCGTGGGGTTCTCGTTCGTGCGAGAATCAAAAAGACTGAAAAACCTATTCAAGATACGAAACGAGTTCCGAAAGAAATCCGCCGCACCGGCAGACACGCTCGCACCCGCCGCAGACCCAGCCATTAGAAGAGACGAAAAAGAAAATGAAACCACGAAATCCAAATAACGCCGCACTGCTTCTGCTCGCACTGCTTCTGCCGCTCGCCGCCTGCTCGCCGACGAAATATGTCGAAGAGAACGAATATCTGCTCAACAAAGTGGATATCAAGGTGGAGGGGAAGAAAGTGCCACCATCTGAACTCACCCCGTATCTCTACCAAACCCCTAACCCCGACTGGCTGTTCATCCCGAAGGCAAGTCTGAAAATCTACTCCCTCTCGGGCAGCGACACCACGAAATGGATCAACCGCAAACTGCGGAAGTGGGGCTCCGCCCCCGTCATCCTTCAAGAAGACCTGACGGAGAAAACGGAAAAACAATTTGTGCGGCAACTCAGCAACATGGGCTACCTCAACGCCGAGGTAACACACCGCACCGACACCACAAGGAGGAAGAAGAAGCGAGTGAACCTCACCTACATAGTGCAACCCAACGAGATATACACGGTGAGGAGATTCTCCACCGAAATGGAATCGAACGAGATGACCGCCCTGCTGAAATACCGCGAGGCAAAGGCGGCATTGGACGTGAAGACGGGCGAGCCGTTCGACGCTGCCCGATTCGACGAGGTCTCCACCAACCTCACCAACGCCTTCTACGACATGGGCTACTACATGCTCTCGAAAGAGAATTTCTACTTCTTAGCAGACACCGCCGTGGGCAACCACCAAGTGGACGTAACACTCAAATACCGCACCTTGCCGCAAAAAGACTCAACGACCGACCTCTCGCTCACGCGCTACAAATTCCGCAACGTAACCATCTACAACGGCGTGAACCCCAACCGCACGCGTAAGAAACCGCTGAAACTCGACACCACACGCTACAAGGACTTCACCATCATCAACGGCGATGAACAGTTTCTGCGCCCATCGGTGCTTTACAACAACATCTTCATCCGTCCCGGCAGATACTACAGCGACGACATCGTAGACAACACCTACGCCTCGTTCGGCGCATTGGGCGCGGTGAGCCAAGTGGGAGTGGAAATCTCGCCCCAGGACTCCGCACAATTGGACGCCAGCATCACCCTCTCGAAGTCCAAACTCTACCACTTCCAGTTCGGCGTGGACGGCACCAACTCGGCGGGCGACCTCGGTATGGCGACCTACGCATCGTTCCAACAAAAAAACCTATTCCACGGGTCCGAAATCTTCAACATAAAACTGAATGGCGCGTTCGAACACATCAACGGCAACACCGAGTACGAAGTGAAGTCCGACATCTACTACGAATATGGCGGCGAAGTGTCGCTCACCATACCGCGCCTCATGCTCGACTTCCTGCCAGAGCGTTACCGCAAGCGCGTGGGCGCATCCACCGTCTTCTCGTTCGGCGCAAATTGGCGGAAACGCCCAGAGTACAACCGACGGTTCCTCAGCCTCGACTGGAAATACAACTGGACCACCCACCGCAAACGAATGACGCACACGCTCAACCTCTACAACATCAACTATGTGGTGTCGCCCTGGACCTCGGCGTGGTTCACCAACTACCTCGAACGCTCGGGCAACGAACTCCTGAAGGAGAGTTACAAAGACCAGTTCATCACACGCTCCTCCTACTCGTTTGTCTACGCCACCAACGAGACGGACGAACGCAGCCGCGGGTGGACCGTCCGCTGCAACTTAGACGTGGCAGGGACACTGCCCTACCTCATCTGCTCCGCCATCCCTTCCATAAAGAGCGAAGATGGAGTTTACAACATCATAGGCACACCATTCGCTCAATATATGAAAGCCACGTTCGACGTATCTAAGATTTTCTATATCAAGGAGAAAACGCAGATGGTGGCGCACCTCGGTTTAGGCTTCGCAATGCCATACGGCAACTCCAACATCATTCCCTACGAGCAACGGTTTTTCGCCGGTGGGGCAAACACCGTCCGCGGTTGGAGCACACGCACGTTGGGGCCGGGCGCACTCAAAGCGTCGGGCAACCGGAACTTCATCACCCAGACGGGCGACGTTAAAATCATCTTCAACGTAGAATATCGGCAGAAGACCAACTCGTTTCTCGACGTGGCAGTGTTCTTCGACGCCGGCAACGTGTGGACGGTGCGCGACTACGAGCAGCAACCCGATGGGCAGTTCTCTCCCACCACGTTCTATAAAGAGCTGGGTATGGCGTGGGGCGTGGGCATCCGTCCCAACCTAAAATTCATCGTGTTGCGCTTGGACGCCGGTATGCAGATACATGACCCCGCCCTTTCGGGTTCAAGCCGCTGGGTGATAACCCACCCATCGTGGGACATCTGCGCGCTGCATTTCGCAATTGGGTATCCGTTCTAAGAGACTTGCGTATATTGTTTTTTTCTTTTACTTTTAAAATTCAATATCAAAAAAATCATTTACTATGCCCACACTAAATTGGCTTGGAAAAGATAAAATAACTAACCATCACCAGAAGGTGCCTTTCCGCCCTCTGGTGGAGTCATATACCTATGGCGAAAAGGGTTCTGGCAATAAAATCATACACGGAGATAACTTGGAAGCCTTGAAGTCGCTCCTTCCTGAATATGAGGGACGCATCAAGTGTATCTACATCGACCCTCCATACAACACGGGTAACGAAAACTGGGTATACAACGACAATGTGAAAGACCCTCGCATCAGTAAGTGGCTCAACCAAGTGGTGGGCAAAGAGGCGGAAGACTTCTCGCGCCACGACAAATGGCTCTGCATGATGTACCCCCGACTGCAACTCCTCAAAAAACTCCTCTCCGACGATGGTGCCATCTTTATTAGTATCGATGACAACGAATTATTTAATTTAAAATTGATTTTAGATGAAATAATGGGGGGGGGTAACTTCGTCGCAAATATGCCGATTCACAGACAAGGGGGGCGCCAAGACAGTAAATATTTTGCAATAGTTCACGAATACCTTGTTTGCTATGCGAAGTCTCTGACCAACTTCAACGCAGGAACTCAAAAGAAAGAAGATTCCTCCTATCCAAAATACGATGAAAAATTAGGACGAAACTATAAAACTCAACTACTTAGAAAATGTGGTTCAAATAGTCTAAGAGAAAACAGACCCAACTTGTATTATTCCATTATATCACCAACAGGAGAAGAAGTTTTTCCTATTATCTACACAAAATCTCCATCGGACAACACACAAATAATTAAAACCGAAGGATGTTGGAGATGGGGTAAAATCACAATGGAAAAAGCCATTGAACCTACATTCCCAGATCAATACATAACGAGGTGACATTGGTCGGGACGGGGACATCCATGTCGAGATAGATTTGCCGCTGCTTCTCCAGCATCCCGCCGATGTAGGGCTCTTTACCGGGGTGTCTGAAGCATTCCACCAGGTCGAGTTCGTCGAGCAGGCCGCGAAGGGTGTATTTGTCGAACAACTTCTTGTCGATCATATGCTTACGGATATAGGACAGATATATAAGCGCAACGAACTGGACGAAGAGTTTTCCCTCAAGGGATGATTCTGATGACACCGGCATCCTCCGCCCTCCGAGCCGTTCCTTTATGTTTCCGAAGGCCTTCTCGACCACATCCTTCGAGCGGTATATCTGCAGCGCCGTTATCGGGTCCTTTATGTCGTTGCTCAGCAGGACGAAGTATCCGTACAGTTTCTTCGCCGCCTCGCAGGCTTCTTCATTGACAGTGATTTTGAGGCCTCTTACCGGAGTCTCCTTTATGTCGAAGTACTTGACATACTGCTGCTCGTGGCACTGCTTCCGATTGCCGGACGCCAGCTCGGCCTTGAGCGACAATATCATACGGTTGAAGTTCATCTCGTCCTCGAGGGCCTTCTCGGGATTGTAGAACAGGTGGAGATACATCCTCCTGTCCTCGCTGAGGACATCGCCCTTGTACGGGCGCT
>CAVGRN010000024.1:0-27644 GCA_963631545.1 Paludibacteraceae bacterium
CGGCAGCCTCAACGCCTACGCTCAACTCTTCCACGCTCGCATACTGAGCTTCATAGGTTCTCGCCAAGTCTACAAGGCTGCACATAGAAACTCTTGCTTAGTTCTGCAAGCAGGTGGTCATTGTCAGCCTTCATTGCGTCATCATTGTCGAGAGCCAAAGAAAGAATGCTCTGGTCTTCAAACGGGCTGTACATCTTTCCGATAACATCCTTGAAGTGACTATGAATGTACTCCTTCGTGTTCACTCCGGGATGTGCTTTCAGTGCATAGAAGTTGAAACTCTCTTGTAACCACTCTTGTATGGTTTCACGGAATTTTCCACGAATCTTCTTTTTCCATTCCACCCGAGCGGTCTCGTTGTTTCGGGCATAGAGCGACAATACGAACAGGAAGTTCACATCATAGTGAAATAACAAAAGGGTGTCTCGGTCGAACAAGCGGTTCTTGAACTGAACCTGCTTGTGTTTGTTGCTCTGCCGATCTGTTTTCTCAATCCCGTCTCTTGTGTAGTCAAACGCTTCGTCCATCTTTGCAGAGATGAAGAAGTTTGGAATGATATTGTAACCTTCGGTCAGATCATCACGCAACTTTATTTCAGACTCAGGTACTTTGCCGCTGTTGAAGATGTCGAGATTCCACTGAATGACATTCCGGGCATAGGTGTATTGCTTGTAGATGCTTTCCTTGCCCAGCTCGTGTCCCATCTTGTAATACTTTGAGTCGCCGATGTAGTAAGTGCTTTTATCGTTCTCGATGAGGCTTTTTGCCGTGTAGAGATGGTCAACGATCTTGCCGTCATCCTGCTTCTTGTCCATTCCATCAGGCAGGGGATTGTCTCCGATGAGTGCATCGATGATAGCTTCAAAGACTATGTGGAAACTCTTTACCAAGAGGTACTCCTTTTGGTCAGTGTTGACAAACACTTGTCTTGATTCGTCAAAGAAGGCATAGCAGAGCTGCCACAGTTGCAGGGCTTTGTCGGAGAAATATTTGTACTTGATTTGCTGCAGACGCACCTTGCCGTAGCCGCCGAGGTATTTCTCAAACTGCCGTCCCTTGATGAGAGGGAAGTTGCAGTTGATGTTCTTCTCAAAGCCATACTTGTCGCCGATGAAGTTCAAGATGGAGAAGAAGATGACGAGCAGCTCTTCGTCGAAGTTGATTTGTCGCTTCTTATTTACCGGGTTCAGATAGATGGCCGTACCTTCCTGAACGATGGCTGGAGTTGTGGCAATGGTGCGCGTCCAGTTTATCTTGTTCATGCCGGCATGGAGGTTCTTCAGCACAAAGAAGAAGAAACTCTGGTTGTCGCGGTTGAACTGAATGAGTGCCAGCAATATGTCGAGGAAGGTGTTGCTTTGTCTGCGGTTGCCGCGTCCGGCTTGGGCTATCTTCTTTTGATAGACAATGTCGGAGTCGTTGCGCGTATCGTTCTTGTAGACCACGATAGCACGATAAATCCACACGGCAAACTTATAGACAAAGTCTTCTTCGGCCTTGTCGGTAAAGGTGTTGTTAGCCTTAAAATCTATGATGTCGCGCGGCTCATACTTGCCGAAAACAAGTTCACGGCCGTCTACATCTTTGAGCATTACTTTGGGAAGAATAAAGACGCAATCACCCTGCGAGACATTGTAGAAATATCCCACATAGTGCACCGACACCTTACCCTTGACGTTTTCCAAGGCATCAATACCATGGAGCACGTCACGAACGTCGGCTGCGTCATATTGGTATTCTTCTATGAGTATGCGCATACTATTCTACTGATGTTATTTCACCCCAATGATTATCCTCAATTACTTTGATGAATTTCATAAAATTATCATTCGTTTTTTTTGCTTTCCATTGAGTATAAACATATAGTTTCTCTTCATTTTCGAGAACAATTTTTTGCCAATATCTTTCATGTGACATTTGGGCGGTATGCAGATTATATTCTATCTCCGTTTTGACAACTGTTGTTCCAAAACCAGAACAAGCGGCCATGAAATTATCTTTAATATCTTGTGCTGTCGTCAATTCCGGATGATCCTCTATGAATTTCAGAACAACTTCTTTTGCTATATCTTTCAATGGCAAAGCCTTTCCATTAAACTTGTATTTTCTTGATTCTAAGATTTCAGTCCCTTCCGTATTATCATCTTCCGAATCATCTTCTTCAACTAATTCTATAGGATTCAAACCGAGATTTTTTAGGAATACTTCCACCTTGTCACTGACAACCTGTGTCTTGTTACCTTCTACCATATAGAACTTATCGAACGAGAGTTTTCCGTTCGCGCCATCTTTGAAGGCATCGCCCTCAAACTCCATATCCTTGAACACGTCATTCCATAGGTAAAACACCACTTTGCTCACGAACTTCTCGTCATCTATCACGCCACCGGCGTTTGCTTTGCAGAAGAAGTATCCAAGTTTTTTGTCCTCGGAATACGTTGCCTCGTAGATACGCCTGTTTATCTCTTCGAGGAAACTCCACCAACTATAGTCTTTGCCGTTCACACGGATAATCCAATTCTTCCCAGCATCGCTGATAGGCACATACTGCCAATCCCAACGACGCTTGAAGGCAGAGTCTATCGGGAAAAGGCTTTGGTCGCTGGTGTTCATCGTTGCCCAAATATATAGGTTGCTGGGGAGCAGAAGAATATCACCATCCTTCACTTGCTGGGCAACATTCTCGCCTTTGAACATTGCATTAATGCTGTTGGCAACGGCATCCAAGTCCACGTCCCGCAATGCTTTTTGCAGATACTTCTTCATGTCGGCATCCGCCTTGATGGGGTATTCAGAGAAACCACCATCGCCGCGGTCGAGCAGCTGGAAAAGGTCGCCGAATATCTGCGCACAGTTGCCTCGGTTGATTTCCTCAATGACGAGATATTCTTCTTTGGGCTGGCTTATGTCGTTTGTCTTATCAAACTTCTGCCACGCAGCAACGTAGGCTTGCAGGAACGCTTGGGGTACAAACTCGTAAACGATTTTGTCCTCGACCATCTCGTTGCCGTTCTTGTCTTCCACAGCCACGGCCTTTGTGCCAATCACTGTGGTAACAGGGAACGACTTGGTCGTCGGCTTGTAAGCGCCCACAAAAGTTGAATAATCTGTGTCGGGATGGAATGTCGTGCGTATTACAATCTTCCCTTCCGTCTGCTCTTTTATTGTATGTGACTTGCCTGTACCGGGAGCACCGTAGAAGATTTGCTGGAGAGTATACATAATCGTCTGTTACTGTTTGCGTTACGTCGCAAAGCTACATTTTTCCGACCGATCTTACAAGTAAAAATCACACTTTTCCGACCGATCTTTTAGTCCAAATCATCATTTTTCCGACCGATCTTTGCCTTCATCCCGAGAATCTGTCATTTTTGGGGATTGATCACCCGTCCATCCATCCCGACATGTTAAATTTTCTTAATTCTCATTTCGTAACCTTCTCTTTTTCAGCATTGGTTACCATTAGGTAACTATCTGACTTTCAAGTGCCTACTTGTACAAAACATTTTGCCAACTTACATTTGCAGTGTCAAAGAAAGTAAGACACTTAAAGAGAGTAATAACAAATAAAATTTACAAATATGAATAAAAGTTTATCACTTCTCGCTTTGAGCCTCATCGGCTTCAGCGCAGTTACATTGGCTAAGGGTCGTTTTGAAACATACGACTACGGAAAGTTCAAACTTCACGTCTACTACTCTAACGATGTGATGGCAGACGCAAGTTACATCGTTGAGGGCGACAAAGGGTTGGTTACCTTGGAAGAGCCTCTCTTCAAAGAGAACGTTACTGAGTTCGGCAAACAACTCGAGAGTTTCAAAAAACCTGTCGTTCAACGCATCGCAAGTTACCACATCGGAGGTACAGCCGATAACGAAATCGTTATGCCTAAGGGTATGCCAGCCTTTTCTGTCGGACCCGTTTATGGCGGTATGATGAATCACTTCCAAGAGTTGTTCGGCGACGCAATGACCGACCTTCCTACGGGGAAACGCTCTGAAGTGGATTTCGGTGCCACAAAGAAATACGCCGGTGTTTCGTTTGAGTTCCTCCGCGGCGCATCAACCGATTTTCCTGGTGCCAGCATCCTCATCGGCAAGAAGATTTACTACACACACTGGACTCCTGCCAAGGCTCACGTCAGCAACTTGCAAGTTTCTTCGCCTGCCGCCATCGATGCCGAGATAGCAGAGAGCGAGAAAGCATTGGCTTCTGGCGCAGAACTCTTCATCGGTGGTCATGGCGGCGCAGCCAAAGCAGATGCGGTTCAATTCAAAATCGAATATCTCAAGACTTTGAAGAAACTGCTCGCCGAGAACAACAACGCCGACTCTTTCGCTGAGGCAGTCAAGAAAGCATACCCGAACCTTCCAGGAGAAAACGGTCTTGCAGACTTGGCAAACGCTCTCTACAAGAAATAAAACGAAGCGATATTTCCTGACAAAAAGGGCAAGAAGACATTAAGATGCGCTTCTTGCCTTTTTTCCCATCTATTTCCCCTTCTGTCTAACTTTTACGCCTACGTCTTTCAAAAAAGGAGAACACAAACTTTTCTAAATTGTCCGTGTCATTTTTCCTTAGAACTTAACCTTGACCATCACGTCCGATGACACGTCGTGGTGCTTATAGTCGCTCGTCGGAATGCGGCTCCGGAATTCATATTGAAACCCAATTGTCAAGTAGAAGTATTTGCTCACCTTGCACTCTAAGGAAGTGGAACTATTTATGAGGTGGTCTGAAAAATCCTCGAGGCTGGGTTGGTAGAATGTGTGATGCTTGATGCTCAATACATTGCCAATTTTCTGTCTGATTTTAGGGCGGAGGGAAATACGGTAGTTACGGTTGCCCAACTTGTTCTCATCGGGAGTGTACTCCACCTTGTCGAACACGAAAGCGGCACTGATGGAGTAGTCGCAAACGTCTGGCTTCGTGAAGATGCGGAGTTTCACGCCTGTAAGCACGCTGAACTTATGGTTGTAGCCCTTGTATCTGTTGGTCAAAAACTCGCCGGCGATGAAAGGAGACCATCGATTGTATTGGTATAAGTCGAGTTTCACGCCTGCGCTGATACCTTTATTGGTTTCCTCTTCGTCTTCGACTTTGTAAATGACGTTGTAGTTGGCGTTGAACGAGATGAGGCTGTCATTACGTTTCACATCGCCGGAGGATTTCACGCTTAGGTCGTTCACATTGCCCGAGTTGAGTTCTCCACCCAACGATAGCGAGAAGTCCCACTTTTTTCTGTTTTGCGCCGTTGCCTCACAGTTCCATAACAATGCGGCACAAGCCGTCAAAATCAAAACAAAGCAGTTAGGAAAAAGCCATCGGAAGGCGGATGTCCTGCGATTCGTCTTCATAAGGGATAAAAATTTAACAAAAAAAATCACACTTCCACGCGCGAGAAAGGGGGAAGCGAAATGTCACAATACTGTTTGTCCAAATACTTGAAATATCCGGCAATGGCAACCATTGCGCCGTTGTCCGTTGTGTAGGATATTTTAGGGATGAACGTTTCCCACTTGTATTTACGTGCGCACTCTTCGAAAGCACCACGCAAGGCAGAGTTCGCCGAAACACCGCCTGCCACTGCCACACGGTTAATGCCCAAGTCCTTAACCGCCCGCTTAAGTTTTGCCATCAGAATATCAACCACCGTGTGCTGCAGAGAGGCGCAAAGGTGGGTTTTGTTTTCCTCAACAAAGTTCGGGTTCTTCTTCAACTCGTCGCGGAGCAGGTATAGAAAGGAAGTCTTCAATCCGCTGAAGCTATAGTCGTAGCCGGGGATTTGCGGCTTGTGGAAAGTGAACCTCAGGGGGTCGCCCTCTTTTGCCAAGCGGTCTATCACCGGTCCGCCAGGATAAGGGAGTCCCATAACCTTGGCGCATTTGTCGAACGCCTCGCCCGCCGCATCATCGATGGTCTGGCCGATGATTTCCATATCACTGTAACTTTTCACCAACACGATTTGTGAGTTTCCCCCCGACACCAAAAGACACAGGAACGGGAACTGAGGCAACGTTTTTTCCTCTTCACGCGTTTGGATGAAGTGCGCCAGAATGTGCGCATGCAGATGATTCACCTCCACCAACGGAATGTTGAGCGAAATGGAAAGTCCCTTTGCGAAGGATGTGCCAACTAAGAGCGATCCCATCAATCCCGGTCCGCGGGTGAATGCAATGGCAGACAATTCCTCTTTGGCGATGCCCGACTGGCGGATAGCCTCCGACACCACAGGGACGATGTTCTGCTGATGCGCACGCGAAGCCAACTCAGGCACCACGCCACCGTATGCCTCATGCACCTTCTGGCTTGCAATCACATTGGAAAGCAAAAAACCATCACTCAAAACCGCAGCCGACGTGTCATCGCACGACGACTCTATCGCCAATATATTGACCGGATTTCCCATTCTGCTACGCTAATTCTTTTGAGCCGCAAATCTACAAAAATGGTTTGTTTTTAGAGAATACATAAGATGAGAAAAGAACAAGATGCTAAAAATCTGACATTGTCACCCAACATTTCTCATTTGACGGCGGAAACACGCACCCATTCAAGTTGGCTGGATAAAGGCATTTTACTAAATTTGTACATTTGAAAAACTCGTAAAACCTCTAAGGAAATTAAGCGGTTCACCTACATATTATTGTCCATTTTCGGCTTTTTCCTGATGGTGCTTCTTGCCGGATATTTGGTGTTGCAAAACAAGCGGTTGCAACGCTCTGTGGTTGATGTTGTTACCAACAGTCTTTCGCAGCAGGTGGGCAGTGCCGTTTCGATTGACCAGATTGAGTGGAACTTCCCCAACAGTTTCGTCTTGAAGAATGTTTGCGTGAAGGATTTAAACCGCGACACGATGCTCTACATGGACCGCACCAAGGTCTCCATCAACCTTATGCGGCTCTTCTCCTCTCAGATTTCGTTCCGCACCATACAATTCACAGGATTAGAGGCATCCCTTTCCGTTGATTCTACGCAAACGCCTAACTTCCAGTTCTTTATCGATGCATTTAAACCAAGTGATAATGACACGCTGCCCTTCACCTGGTCAATGGATGTGGAGTCAGTAGCCTTCGAAGACTGCCAAATATCCTATAAAAATCCCTACAAAGAGAAAGTCATCGGGCGCTTTGAACCCAACGATATGCGGCTATACGACATTGACGGCTGCCTCTTCATCCGCTCCTTTGTGACGGATTCTGTCCACATCTTGTTGGATAATATGTCCTTCAAGGAAAAATCGGGACTTGTGGTAGACAATATCTCTGCCACGGTTTCCGTCAACGAGGAGGAGCTCTCCGTCAAAAATTTTGACCTTGCCACGCCCAACAGCCTTCTTGACATCAAAGAATTGACTGCCTATCACGACCACTACGAGGCTTTTTCCGATCCGCTTAACCGGTTGCGTTTCAGATTGGAATTTGGTCAGTCCGACCTTCGTTTGTCCGATTTCTCCGTGTTTCTTCCTGCCTTAGATATGTTAGACCAACCGTTCAACATCAATGGCAAGATTTATGGGTCGCCAGAACATTTCCAACTCTACGGCATTTCCGTCAAATACGGCACCGCTTCGTGTGTGGCTGGCTCCGCTTTCGTCAAAAACATAGTTCCAGACATCTCGAAAGTTTCCATTGATGCGGACATCGACCGCATCTCGTCCAACGCCTCCGAGTTGTCGGACATTCTCTGGATCGTCTTGAAACGCGACATCGAGTTGCCGCACAAATTAGACTCGTTAGGCACATTCACCTACAAAGGGACACTGAAAGGCGGACTGGCAGACTTGGCAACCAACGGGCAAATCAGTTCCAACCTTGGTGTGATGAACGTGTCGGTAATGTTAGAGTCGGAAGACCTGCAACTGAACACTTACAGGGTGGAAGGAAAAATCCAATCGAGCAACTGCCACCTCAACCGCGTGTTGGGCAAGGAGTCGGGGTTAGGCAATGTGGCGTTCAACCTCGGCATCGTACTCGACAAGCATGCAGATCGCGACTTCTCGCTTTCCGCTAAGGGAAATGTCGACTCGCTCTTTTACAAAGACTATTGCTACCAGAATCTTGCAATGAACGGGACATTCGACCGCAACGGATTCGACGGCTCGCTAATTATGAGCGACCCCAACGCTGAACTCAGTTTTCTTGGGAAAGTCGATTTGAAAAAAGAAAATCCGCTTTTCCATTTCAGCGCCAATGTTTCGCATATCGACCTTTGCAAAACCCACCTTGTGAAAGCCTCTAACGAGGCAAGCGTTTCGTTCAACGTCGAAACCAATTTCACAGGGCGAAATATCGACGAGTTGGAAGGAGCATTCTCTGTCGACAACTTTATCTTCGTTCAAGACGAGAAAGAAATGACACTCAACAATTTAAGCCTCTCCGCAGAACGCCAGTCTAACGGCACGAAAAAACTCTCTATTTTTTCAGACATTCTGAACGGAAGTTTGGAGGGACACTATTCGTTCGCACGCCTACCCATTCAATTGTATAATGTCGCCCAGCACTATTTCCCAGCACTCATCAAAGAGCCTAAAAAAGTGCCAGAAGGGAATAGCGAGAACAATTTCACTTTCGACTTCACCATAGACAACTTAGAGCCAATCAACGAGATCTATCCCATGCCGGTTGTTGTGATCGAAGAGTCAAGGTTAAAAGGATTCTTCAACGAGAAGAACGAGCAATTCCGCGTGCGGCTCGAAGCTCCGCAGATACGCCGAGGGGGAAACACCTTAGCAGACTTCCTACTGCTGTGCGAAAATCCAAAAGACAAATTAAAGACGCTATGTCGTTCCACCATTCTTCCGAAAAATAAAATCCGACATCCTTACTACGTTTCACTCCAAACCCTTACAGAAAGGGACGATGTAGACCTCGACTTCTCGTTCAGCAACACCACTGCCACCACCTACAGCGGCAAAATCGATCTAAAAGCCCTTTTCAAAAATTACGAAAAAGGGAAGGGGTTGACTGCCGACTTCACCTTCAAACCCACACACGTCTACCTAAACGACACGACGTGGACCATCCGCCAAAGCAAAATATCCATTGACGGGAAACAACTACAAGTGGACAGCTTTATGTTCAGCCACGAGTCGCAACACCTGTGCCTGAACGGAGTTTGCACCGAGACAGACGGAGACAGTCTCAACGTGCATTTCAGCGACCTCGCATTAGGTTATTTCAGCGACATACTCGCCAATCCCAATATCTCGTTCAATGGTGTGGCAGATGGCGACATATACCTCTTCCGCCTCTTCAACGATCCATACTTCAAAGGTAACCTTTATGTGTACGATGCCGCAATAAACGAATGTGTGTTAGGCGACATGTCGGTCAACTCCTATTGGAAAGAACGAGAGAAATGCATCGGCTTCGACGCAGAACTGCTGTCGCCGTTCAAAGAGCGCACCACCCTATCGAAATCGCTCATCAACGGCGGGGTCTTTCTTGGCAACGACTCACTTTTCATCGGTGGTGACTTGAAAAACGTGGATATGCGCTTTCTCCGGAAATATCTGAAGAAAGTGCTGGCGAACAACACCGGAACCGTGAGCGGCAAGGTCAAAGCATACGGGAAATTCGGAGACATCGGACTTGAAGGTATGGCGTATGTAAAGGATATGGCTTTCGATGTAGATTATCTGAAAACCTCCTACGTACTCTCCGATTCCGTGAAACTCACGCCACACACCATCGAACTAAACCAGGTGCAGGTGTTCGACACAGAAGGAAATTACGCAGTAGTCTCGGGTATGATGTTGCACGATGCCTTCCGCAACTTCAAGTTCGCCTTCGACCTCAAATGCGATAACATCCTCGCTATGAACACCAAGGAAGAAGACAACGAAACATTCTACGGGAAAGCATACGCCGCCGGTGTCGCCCACTTCTCCGGCACGCCCGAAACGGTGAACATCAACCTCGATATGAGGACCAACCCCGGAACGCTTGTTTCCATTCCTATTGATGGGACATCAAGTGCCAAAGAAAGCAACTTCGTAACATTCGTGGAGGTGGAAGAGAAAAAAACTATGGCAGAACGCCGCAAAGAACGGCGGGAGAAACTGAAACAAATCGCAGCACAAAACAATTCTTCGTCCACCAACCTGCAACTTGCGATGAACTTAGAAGCAACCCCCGACGCGCAAGTACACCTTATTATGGACGCACGGCAGGGCGACATCATACGCGCCAACGGAACCGGCTCGCTGAGAATGGATTACATCTCTAAAGATAATTCCTTTAAAATGTATGGCGGATACGAAATCGAAAGCGGAGACTATCTTTTCACCATTCAAAGCATCATCTCACGAAAATTTGAGATTGAAAAAGGAAGCACCGTGAGGTGGACGGGCGACCCGACCCTGGCGGACATCAACATCACAGCAAAATACTCGCTCAACACCTCGCTGAGCGACATCGTATCCGACCCCAACCTCCGCACCAACACCTCGTTAGTTAACTGCTTGCTAAGCCTATCTGGCACAATCAACGCACCAAACATCAAGTTCGACATAGAACTTCCCAACTCCGACGACGATGTGCGCGGCAAACTCCGGAGCGTCATCAACACCGAGGAGGCAATGAACCGAAACATCGCCTCGCTACTGGCGTTGGGACACTTCTACAATATGGACAAGAACATCTCGTCCGTGGCAACGACAGAACTCTCATCCGTCGGATTTTCCACCCTTTCCTCACAGTTAACCAACTGGATATCAAAGATGAACCAGGACCTCACCATTGGACTGAATTACCGGCCAACCTCCACCGGAACGGACGGGACAATCTCGTCGAGCGAGTTCGACGTGGCACTTTCAACGCAGTTGCTCAACGACCGATTGCTGCTCAACGGTAATTTCGGCTACCGCGATGAAGTGGCAGAAACCGACAATATCTCTAACAGCATCATCGACTTCGACATTGAGTACAAACTCGGCAAAACAGGGAAACTACGCACCAAAGGATTCAACCGATCCAACAACAGCTACTTCAAACAAGCCCCTAACACACAAGGACTTGGATTAGTTTACCGTGAAGACTTCGACACATTCTCTGGATTGCTGAAATCCTATTGGGAAGCGCTAAAACGTCCTAACCGGAAAGAGAAAAAGCAAGCGGATAAAGCCAAAAAACAACAAGAAGAAACCGCACAAGAGAAATGACAGTGTGGAAAAACAAATGCAGAGTTTTTGGTTATTTGCCAGATAAATCCGTAAATTCGCAACAACTGAATTCGCAACTAAAAAAGTATAAGTAATGAGAACGATAGAGAATCATCTGAAGAGAATACTTTTCGGGGCTACGCTGTTTGCCACCCCTTTGTTCTTCACTGCCTGCCACGAGGAGGAAGAGAAAAAGATCGATGTACAAAGCAATATCACCGGCACGTGGATGTCGACGAAACGTGTCAACTGGCAGTTGGAGGATGGCTCCAACTGGCGGTATGTGGAGGTGTCGCAAGAGAATGAAGGCGACTGGATCGCACAACCCTTCACCTTTCAAGGCGACGGCACTTTCTTCATCGAATACATTGAGTCGGACAACCACATTGTGAAACACAAAGGACTTTACTCCTTAGAAGCCGACACCATCACACTCACCAACCTCGACAACTTTCCTTGCCGCCATGCCACCGTGACGCTCAGCACACTCAAAGCAATGAGCTTTGCCACACTTGGGACGAACAGCGACGGGAAAAGCATTAAAACAGAATACCGGTTTAGCAAAGAGCAAGAGGCTCGCAAAGAATGCGCATTCTCAAGCATCAGCGTAGACCAAACACGCACATACATCTGCTCGGAGGAGAATAGGAACTACACCAGCAAAATAACTATCAGGAGTTCAGACAATAACGTGTTGCTCGAAGTAAACTCAGCCGACAGCACTGTATGGCTCACCAAGGCAGAGCCAGTATTGGTGTTGAACTCGGTTGGATATTTCTCAAAATCGATAGAGAAAAGCGGCGATGGCACGGGAAAATCCATCCTCTATTATGACTTCGAGAACAAACAATTGCGCTCCACCACCGAAAACGGAGAGATAAAAAACAGTGTGGGAAGCATCCTTTTCTGGGAGATTGATTAGGTATTGGCAACCCAAGGGTAAGAAACAGAAAGGGCAAGCACTTCAATGTACTTGCCCTTCGTTATTTGTAGGAAGAAGCCTTCAGAATGACTCATTCTCATTTGGAAACTCACCTGACTTCACATCCGAAATATAGTTCTGAACAGCATTAGTGATATCGTCAAAGAGATTTGCATATCTGCGGACGAACTTCGGTTTGAAATTCTTGTTCATACCCAAAATGTCGTGCAACACAAGCACTTGACCGTCCGTTTGATTGCCTGCACCTATGCCGATAACCGGTATCGACACCATCTTGGCAACCTTGGTGGCAAGATCTGCCGGAATTTTTTCCAAAACAATGGCGTAACAGCCGGCCTCCTCCAAAAGCTTGGCGTCGCGCAGCAGTTTCTCAGCCTCTTTATCGTCCTTGGCACGCAAAGCGTAGGAGCCGTATTTGTTTACCGATTGCGGCATCAGTCCGAGGTGTCCCATCACCGGCACACCCGCATCAATGATCTTTCGGATAGGCCCAATCAGCTCCTCTCCCCCCTCAATTTTCACTGAACCGGCTCCCGTTTCCTTCATAATACGAACCGCCGACCGCACCGCATCCTCCTCCGAGGCCTCGTAGCAGCCAAAAGGCATATCAACCACCACATGCGCACGTTGCACCGCACGCACCACACACTGCGCATGGTAGATGATCTGGTCTAACGTGAACGGCAACGTCGTAGCATAACCAGCCATCACGTTGGCAGCAGAATCTCCCACCAAAATCACATCAATGCCAGCGCCATCCACGATGGTCGCCATTGAATAGTCGTATGAGGTAAGCATCGAGATACGCTCACCAGCCTCCTTCATCTTTTTAAGGGTGCTTGTCGTCACCTTCTTGATTGTCGTATTGTCTGCCATCATTTATGTTTTAAAGTCGGTACAAAGTTAAATAAATTGGGAAACCTCCAACAAGAGAATCTGCTAATTCAAGAAAAAAACTTTGAGATGTTTAAAATAAGTTACAATTTTGCAGTGGTTTTAACACATAAAAACGTTTTTTTATGAAGCACACAAAATTATTTGCGATGGCGATTGCCGCCATAATGGCTAGTTCTGCCATAGTTTCCTGTGATGACGATGATGATTCAAAGGAGAACAAAGAGAACGGAGATACACCAACCGAGGAGAGCGTTAACGGAGTTTTGACCTACTGCCTTCCTTTGGAGAAATCAATGTTCAACGGATTGGATGTTATTGTAACCATTACCGACGCAAAAGGTAATGACACAACCATTACGGTAAACCCCGCCGATCTGAAAACACGCGCGGAAGCTGAAAAATACGGCGACGTGGATGACGCACTTTCTTTTTTGGGATTAACCGAGGATGATTCTGACCCGATAGAAGATGTGTACTTCCTATACGAAGCCAAGGCGACTACTCCTTGCACAACAACTATCGATGTGAAACTGGCTAAAAAAGGAAATGTAGAAGAAGCGCCAACGATTGACATTGTTAGTTGCACGCCACTATGCGGCTTCATCAAAGAAGGAGAAGACGAAGTCGGTTATGAACTTTACACCTCACAGACAGGCCAAATGTATGGCGGAGTAAAAGACATTGATGGATTTCTTGACCTATTTTATGAAGGCAAACCAACTAAGTCTTTAAAGTATGAGGTAAAAGCAGACGGAAGCGGTACAGTTACCACAAAACCTTTGGAGTAATAAAATGGCTTCGGAGCGCACATTCAGTCGTTCCGAAGCCATTCTTGCATCTAATCACCGACTTTGAAGAAACTACATCAACAGCTCCTCATAATTATCTCTCGTAATCACCTGAAACGTTGCGTCGGGATATGCATTGGCAAAAGATGACGGTGCAGAAGGTTTCTTTCTCGGATTCCATTTGAATTCAAAAGCAGAGAGCTTGCCGTCAATCTCCTCCATATAATCGACTTCCTGACGGGCAGTAGTACGCCAAAAATAACCCTTCGCGTAGGATTTCTCATAGTGCAACTTCTTCATACGCTCTGCCACAAGGTAGTTCTCAAACAGAGCGCCGACATCTCCACGCATCTCCACCATTTGGAAATTGCCTATTATAGCATTACGAATGCCACAATCCCAGAAATATATTTTTCGGGCGAACTTCAGCTCATTGCGAAGGTTGCGACTATAAGATCCAAGCCGGAAAATGATATATGACTTCTCCAAAAGATTCACATAGCTATCCACCGTTTTAGGGTCGAGACCGCACATTTGCGCCAACTCATTATAAGACACCTCCGAACCCACCTGCAACGCCAACGCCTGAAGCAGCTTCACGAGTTTGTCGCTTTTCTTTATTTTATCAAACATCAGAATATCCTTGTATAAATAGCTGTCAGCCAACTCGTTGAGTGTAATTCGTGCATCGTCTGCATCAACCACGACATCTGGATAACTGCCATATACCAATCGATTGCTCAGAAGACGTTTCTCCTCTAACAAACCATTATGGCCGACAAGCTCTGCAAAAGAAAGAGGAAACATTTTATACTCAATCTTTCTGCCAGTCAGCGGCTCGTTGATTTTGTTTGCCAAATCGAACGAGGAGCTGCCCGTCGCCACCACCTGCACGTTAGGAATGTTGTCAATAATCAGTTTAAGCTTCAACCCGATATTCTCTATACGCTGCGCCTCGTCGACCACCACCACAGTTTTCTTTCCAATCACATTGCATAACAATGTCGATGTCGCATTTTCAAACAAACTGCGCACATCTACCTCGTCTCCGTTAAGCCATACGACACCAGCACCATCAAACATTTGATGAAGCATCGTGGTTTTTCCTACCTGCCGCGCGCCCATTATGACAATGGCTTTTCCCTTGCCTGCCCACGACGTGATTTGCTTTTGTAGGGTACGCTCTATCATACTTCGTTGTATTTTGAGTTATGGCACAAAGATATTCTCTTTTTTGCTAAATTCCATAAATATTCATTTATTTTTGGAATCAGTTCCACAAATATTATAAAATCCGTGGATTTAATTCCTTAGAAATAGCAATATTTAAGGATTCAGTTCCTTAAAAATTAGATTATATATGGAATCTATTCCAAAGACTTAGCAGTATTTATGGATTTGAATCCATAGAAATAAAAACATTCAAGGATTTCATTCCATAAAAATCAAACTATTTATAGAATCTATTCCATAAAAAATGGAATATTTATGGATTCAGTTCCGCTGATATAACGATATTAATGGATTTAATGCGGTCTTTTTAGGCAAGGCAAATGCCAATAGAATCCGCGGTAGCCTTGGCGGTTGTCCTATTTCTTAACAATTGTTATCGTTGCGGGATGACTTGCCACCATAACTTTGCCAGAAAAATCATTGATATGAAGAAAATAGGCAATGTGAATGTGATGAAGGTCTTGAAGATTTTCCATATTCTCTTCGGGATTATGTGGATCGGCGGTGTGATGGCATTGGTCAGCATTATGCTGGGCACACAGCCGCAGGGCGTGGAGCAGATGTACGCGGTGGCGAAGGATCATCTTGTGATAGACAAGTTCTTTCTTATTCCGGGAGGCATCGGCATCGTCGTTACGGCTCTGATATATTCCATTTTTACAAAATGGGGATTTTTCAAGGTCAAATGGGTAGGCGTGAAGTGGGTGCTTACCGTGATATTAGTTCTCATCGGCAAAATCTATATGGGTGTGACAATAGAGAAGAATATGGATTATGCGGGAATGATGCTGATCGAGTCGCTACCGGCGGAGCCGTTTCTTGCGAATGTCCGTAACGTGGCCATTGCCGGAATCGTTCAGTTGGTCGGGTTCGCTGCGATTTTGATTCTTTCGGTCTGGAAGCCGTGGGTGAAGTCCGGGAAGAATCTCCAGATGCGTATAGTCATACCGCTATTTGCGGCGATTGCGTTGCACTCTGCTGGTAAACTGATTCATTTGCAGGGGAATGAGGCATTGTTCCTTGTTGGTGTGTTCTGCTTTATTCTTGGACACGTCTGTTATCTGTATGTGATCATACGAGGCCTCGGACGGCTCAAGGCGTTTCAGTGGATGCTGTTGGCTGGAATACCTCTTGTTCTGTGTTGGATGCCGGCGGTCGCACTGAATATCAATATGCCAATGGCCGCCGCCACCCCTCTTGTAATGCTTGCCATTCTGCTATATATCAATTGCGGCATTGCCGGGATGCTGACCAAAAGACGCGAATATGTACTTATCCTGCTGGGTGGAATCTGTTTTCTTGTCTCTGACGCTATAACCGGAATGGGGGTGGCGACACCTGTCGGGCATGCAGTCTCACAAGTGGCGTTCTATATCGCAGAAATATTCGTAATCAGCGGCACATTAGTACATTCTCGTTCTGATTCGGCTGAGTGAGACGGGCGTGATTCCAAGATATGAGGCGATGTAGTGCTGGGGAATGCGCCTGACTATTTCGGGATTTTGCTCAAGAAGTTCCTCGTAACGCTGCTGCGGTGTGTTGCGGATTCGGGAAAGAAAAAGCTGCTGGTAGTCGTGGAAACGTTCTGCCAGCATTTTTTCGTATTCATCGCGGAGGACATCATTGGTTCGGATCAGGGTTCTCAGTTCCTTGCCGTCTATTGCGATGAGTTCGCTCGGTTCTATGCTTTCAAGCGAGAAAAGGCTGGGCGTGCCGTTATAAAGGCTATCAAATGATGCGACGATGTCTCCAGGAAAGAAGAACTGGAAGGTGATATCCTTGCCGTCATTGTAGAAAGCGAGGCGCAGACATCCGCTGCGGACGTAATAGAGTTTGTCTGCGACTTTCCCTTCTTTGAGGATTATGCTTTTGGACGGGAAATGCAACGCATTCAATGCTTCTTCTGGTAGATGCACCGATGACAGGAGTGCGGATATGTTTCCGAGTGTAGCCATATTGATATAAGTGGGTTGAACCATTTGCTTCCGAATTAAAGCATTGCCGTTAAGCTGTTCATTTCCCGATGCAAAACTTTGAGAATATATTTCCTAAAACCTCATCTGTGGTAATTTCACCAGTAATCTCTCCTAAGAAATAGATGCACTCGCGAATATCCTGACTCAAAAAATCACCCGAAATATTGTTTTCCAATCCCTGCTGAACCCGTCCAATGGCTAAATGCGCATTTTTCAACGCTTCATAGTGCCGCATATTCGTAACCATCACATCACAATCTCTCACCTCGGGTATCTGGGCCGCTTTCATTAAAACAGACTCTATCTCGTCTGCGTTTTTTGCATTTTTTGCAGATATAAATATTTGATTATCTGAATATTGCTTACAATACACGCTTAATTCGCTCTTTCGAGACTCATCAATCAAATCAACCTTATTAAAAACCATCACCAACTTTTGATCCGACAGATGCTGTCTAATTTTTTCTGCCAAATCATCCAAATGTTGCAAAGGCTGTGAAGCATCCACCACCCATAAGACAACAGATGCCTTGTCCAACTCGCGGTAACTTCGCTCTATACCTATCTTTTCCACTTTGTCGGTTGTTTCGCGCAACCCCGCTGTGTCAATGAAACGGAAAAGCATGCCATTTATCGTCACAACATCTTCAATGACATCGCGCGTCGTGCCGTGGACATCAGACACAATCGCCTTGTCTTCTCTCAATAAAAGGTTAAGCAAGGTGGATTTCCCAGCATTGGTTTCCCCCACTATCGACACGGGTATGCCATTTTTAATGACATTCCCCACACTAAACGAATTTTTCAAACGTCCGATTTTCTGTTCTATCTCCGCTGCCAAATCCTTTAATTCCGACCTATCGGCAAACTCCAACTCCTCGTGGTCGGCAAAGTCCAACTCCAACTCAATCAACGAAGTGAAAGTCAGCAACCTATCCCGCAGAATCTGTAATTCTTTAGAAAAACCGCCCCTCATCTGGTTCATCGCCAAACGATGAGAAGCCCGACTTTGAGAGGCGATCAAATCGGCTACAGACTCCGCCTGACTTAGATCCAACCGTCCGTTCGCAAAAGCACGCTGTGTGAATTCGCCCGCCCTCGCCATTCTACATCCATGTTGTAAAAGGAGTTTCACAATCTCTTGCTGAATGAAAACCGACCCGTGGCAGGAAATCTCCACCGAATCTTCTCCCGTAAACGTGTTTGGCGCACGGAAAACTGTGGCGATGACCTCATCCAGAACACTGCCATCGTCAAAAAGCAATCGCCCGAAATGGGCGGTATGCGTCGCAGCATCTTTCAGCGAGAAATTCTTCCTATGTGAATGGAACACACTATCAACCAACTCAATCGCCTTTTCACCCGAAACACGAACCACCGCAATCGCACCCAATCCAGATGCCGTAGAAATCGCACAAATCGTTTCACTCATAATCGGAATCTTAATTCTATCAGTGTTCAACCAAAATTCTCAACCCAATAGAAAAGCCCTTGGGAAAAGCGTGAAGCCACCTTCCCCAAGGGTTTCATCAACTGTGCAAAATTACAAAATTTTCTACAGAACCCACCTATCAGCGAAGAAGCACCTTTTGACCATTTATGATGTAGACACCCTTCTGCAATCCAAGGATTTTTGTTCTACCCTCGCCAACATTGATTCTCCGTACCACACCATTCACTCCGCTAGCAACAATCGTCTGATAACTCGGCGAATCAACGAAAAGCACATCATCCACAGAAAAGACCCGCATTGAAGCATTTAAGGTTGCCTCCGTCAGTGGGACTTCCGTGGCATTTTCTTTCTTTTCGCCCTTAATTATCTCATAGCGAAGCAATTCCACCATACTTGTCTCCACAGTAAAGCCGAAAGACATCTTGCTCTTAGGCGCATTGGTTTGCACTATGTTGTACTGGTATGTCTTGCCACTTTTCGCTGCGATTTCAATGTCAAACGTAACCTGATCATCCACGCGAGCGATGTCCATCACCACCTTTGCTCCTTTCATCTCCTTAGAGAAATCATTCCAGTCCCAATCATATTTATAGGACAGGCTACCGATGACATCCATTGCGTAGGCATCCGCGCGAATCAGCATAGTGTCGCCATCCACCATCTCACGTACGATGTAGTTGTCCCAATTATCCGTACTCGTCGCCTCACTGTAATTGTTGAAAGTGAAGCGTACGTGGAAGTCACCCTCCAACTCATCATAGGAAGAACGCTCTGCATTGAACCAAGAGGTATAAGAACCATCAGCAGCCGAGACACCCACTGTTTCCCGATCTACAAGCGTGGTCTTCGTTTTTTGTTTCAAAACGACCTTGCAAGCCTCTCCGCCCAAATTGACATACAGCGTGCCAGTCGGGCTATTAGACGACGAAGCCGAGAATATGTATTTGCCATCCACATAAACGTATGCTTGGATGGTAGTACCAGTACGGCGCAGTTTCAAGGTTACATCTTTGTCTTGGTAAACCGAATTGTAGTCTGCACCCGTCACGTCGTAGCCTACCGTAGAACCGGCGAACGTCCAATTGGAGTAAGCATCAGCACGGAGATACCAAGTTGTAGAACCGTCAGAGATGCCAACGCCCCAATTCTCCCAAGGGTTTGTATTTTTTGAAAGATTATGGAAGACATATTCCGCCTCAAAATTCTCAACATCAAATGTATCTTTGATGAATGGATCAAACTCGTACCAAATTTGGTCAAAGCTGTCAGAACCAACCGTTGGATAATCACCCTCGTTGTAGATAACAGTTACCGCCTTCTCAGTAAAAGGTTTCTTGTAGCCCCATAGCAGATTCTCGCCTTTGGCGTTCACCGAGGTAAAAGCGAGAGTAACCTTTGAAACGCCATCCATAAGTTGCTGCGTCACAACACCTTCAAAATCACCATTGCTTGTTTTGAGGGTTAGGTAGTGGCGTCCATTAGCATAGTCGTATGTCCACGTTCCCGTGTAAGCCCCCGTCAGCGTGCCATCCACATTCAGATAGAGAGTCTGCTCCTCATTGCAGACGAGTTTCGCATAATCCACCGTTCCGTGGTAGATGATGCCATACTCCCCGGCAAGATCCACAATATCAATGGCTTGACTTGGCTGACCGTAGCCCACCCGATATTCAAAAGGCGTGGCAAGCGGCCATCCATTTCGGTTGAAAAGCATCGGGTGTACCTCGACATTATGATACACGGTTCCAGTGTTTTCCTTGGTATGGTAAACCAAATAGCAGCTACCGTCCTCGTCCATCAACGCCGAGTTGTGTCCCTGGGCAGTCTGCCCAATCGTCCACCACGACCATTTATAATTCTGCATCACAGGCAAACCACGGTCAAGGTTGTTGCCGTAGTTAAAGATATACTTGGCGAAAAGCGGTGAGTCGCCCGTAACATCCGCATAAGGCCCCGTAACATTCTTCGAGCGGAACATACGCATATTATATCCACCCTCTGGTGAGTAAAACCCGTAGGAAACGAACATATAGTAGTAGCCATTTCCATCAGGGTCCTTCATGTATTCAATATACGCACCCTCGCCACTCACATAGTATCCGCCCCCCACGTGGATTCCCATATAAGGATCTGACTTCAAGGTTGTTCCATCCCACACTGCTGCGTTTCCGTATGTGTAGGAATAGTCGCGCAACCCCGTTTTCTCATCTAATTTTATCATAAACAGACCGCCAGACCACGAGCCATAAAGCAGCCAGAGGTTTCCATCCTCGTCATAAAAAACATTTGGGTCGATGCAGCTCACGCCGTATGTTCCACCCCATTTGCCGTCCACATAATAGCGTGAATCGACGGTTGAACTGCCTGTTACTTTCTTATAGTCATCATTGCCGCCGCCACTTGTGGTGCCATCCATTCCACCCCACACTGCGACGCCGACATACTTGTAAGGGCCTTCAATCTTATCCGAAGTATGCAACACAATAGAAGACTTCCAATTGTCGCCGTTCATAGAATAGTAAAGACACCATTTCTTCATTTCCTTATTGTAGATTATGTCTGCAGCCCAGGCGTTGCCCCGCACATTGTCGTTCGTTTTATGTCCCGACCATGCGGCAGGAATTTTGAATGCTTCCATATACTCCGTTGATGTTGCCGCGCCATTCACCAAGAATGTCGGTTCGAAGTATGTCCAATTGATCATATCCAAAGAATATGCCGCGCCAAACTGTGTGCCGAACACATAATAATACTTTGTGCGCGACTTTGCATCGTCATTTACAGGATAGGAGTTGCCATTTGCATCCTTGTAAACGACAATAATAGAAGGGTCATGCACACCCACGATCGATGCACCGGCGCATAAAGCCAACATAGACAACAGCACCGCGAAAAAAATCTTCTTCATTTCCTTATGGTTTTCTAAATCTTACATTTTTGGTAATACGAAAATAACGGCAGAAATTGGTTTATAGATGTAAAAATTCGTCAAGACATTGGATTATTCTTTCACATAAAAAGAAAAAGGAGCAAACACAAGGTCTGCTCCTTCTATTTAGCGGAATCCGACAAGAAAAATCAGAATATTCCAATCATTACTTGCTATTCAACTGAGCATCGATGACAGCAATAGTCGTCATATTTACGATGTCGCGAACAGATGCCTCCACGTCCAAAACGTGAACAGGTTTCTTCAATCCCATTTGGATTGGGCCTACGCTCTCTGCCATACCCATACTGATAAGTGTGCGGTAAGCGATATTCGCAGAGTTCAAGCAAGGGAAGATCAACGTGTTGACATCCATACCATCGATCTTGCTGAACGGATACTTCTCGTGGCGAAGTTTCTTGTTCAAAGCGAAGTTGACTTGCATTTCACCATCCACAAGAATCTCTGGGTGGTTAGCGTGGAGAGCCTCAACAGCAGCGTGAACGTTGCAAGGATTGCCCGTAGTGTCTGCGCCGAAGTTTGAGTAAGACAACATAGCCATAACAGGCTTTTCGTTGAAGATCTTCACCGAACGGTTGGTAAGCACTGCAATGTCTGCCAATTGCTCAGCCGTAGGAGAGTCGTTCACCAAGGTATCTGCCATAAAGAACACGCCCTTAGCGGTGTTCAAGATGTTCAAGGCTGCGATGTTCTTCACATCGTCGCGCATACCGATGATGTCGATGGCAGGCTTGATGGCATCCATATATTTGGTGTAAGAACCGGTGATCATTGCGTCAGCGTCGCCCATCTCCACCATCATCGCACCAAAATAGTTGCGGTCATACATTTTCTCGTTAGCCTCCAAATAGGTGTAGCCTTTACGAGCGAGTTTCTCTGAAACATACTTAGCGTAGCGGTTGCGGCGTGCCTCCTCGCGGTCGTGGCGGAGGTTGACGATCTCGATACCTTCGATGTCAATGTTATTCTCGGCGGCGATTTTGGCGATTCTCTCTTCGTTACCCAACAAGATTGGAATGCAAATGCCATCCTTCTTCGTCTGCGATGCGGCCTTCAAAGTATTGACATTGTTTGCCTCGGTGAATACAACACGCTTAGGGTCTTTCTTAGCAGCCTCAGACATTTGTCCGATCAGCTTGTTGTCTAAGCCCATACGTGCGCGAAGCTCTGCCTTGTAGGCATCCCAGTCGGTAATGTTCTTGCGAGCCACACCCGACTCCATTGCAGCCTTAGCGACAGCAGGAGCAACCGTTTCAAGCAAACGAGGGTCGAAAGCAGTTGGAATAATATAATCTGGGCCGAATTTAAGGCTCTTGTTGTTGTATGCAATTGCAACAGCCTCAGGCACAGGTTGTTTAGCCAAATCAGCCAAAGCGCGGACGGCAGCCAACTTCATTTCCTCGTTGATCTTGCTGGCATGAGTATCCAAAGCACCGCGGAAAATGTAAGGGAAGCCAAGCACATTGTTGATTTGGTTAGGATAATCGGAACGCCCCGTACCGAAAATAATGTCCGGACGAGCAGCATGCGCATCCTCGAACGAGATTTCAGGGGTTGGATTAGCCAATGCGAAGACGATAGGATTCTTTGCCATCGATCTTACCATATCCTGGCTCAACACATTACCCTTGGAAAGTCCCAAGAATACATCTGCGTCTTTGACAGCCTCTGCCAACGTGGAGATTTCGCGTGTGGTGATGAACTCTTTTTTACGCTCGTTCAAGTCGGTACGTTTGCTGTTGATGACGCCCTTAGAATCACACATTACGATGTTCTTCTTCTGTGCGCCCAAAGCAACGTAAAGTCTTGTGCAAGAGTTGGCAGCAGCACCTGCACCATTAACTACAATCTTCACATCCTCGATTTTCTTACCGACAACGTCCAAAGCATTGAGGAGGGCGGCAGAAGAGATGATAGCCGTACCGTGTTGGTCGTCATGCATCAACGGAATGTCGAGTTCGGCCTTCAGACGGTCTTCGATTTCAAAACACTCAGGAGCCTTGATATCCTCAAGGTTGATACCACCGAAAGTAGGAGAAATGGCCTTTACAGTCTCAACAAATTTGTCGATGTTCTTTTCATTCACTTCGATGTCAAACACATCAATGTCAGCGAAAATCTTGAACAACAGTCCCTTACCTTCCATAACTGGCTTACCGGCCTGCGCACCTATGTCGCCCAAACCAAGGACGGCCGTTCCATTGGAAATCACAGCCACGAGGTTGCCCTTAGCGGTGTAATCGTAAGCTTTATGCTCATCTTTTTGGATCTCCAAGCAAGGCTCTGCCACTCCTGGAGAATAAGCCAACGACAAGTCGCGCTGTGTTGCGGTTGGTTTTGTTGGTACTACCTGCACCTTTCCAGGTCTTCCTTCTGCGTGATACCTCAACGCATCTGATTGTTTTTTCTCGTCATTCATAGAATCAGAATTTTATGTTTTCCAACATACGATTATCAGCGGCAAAGGTAGAAATTTTTTAACACTTCGCCAAACCATAAAAATCAAAATGATAATTTTTCCGTTACTTGCATAACACAGATAGGATTTTACGTATTTTCAAAGTGTCAAAATGTCATCACAGGCGACTTTTTATCGCACACAAGACAAGTTTTGCGGCACTGATTTGCGACATAGGTCTACAATCAGTGGCAAAAAGAAAAAAATCATAAGAAATGCGAAAAATTCACCCGCGGATTAACCGCATGAACTCGTCTCGGGTTTTTGCAGCCTTGAATGCGCCCGTGAAGTCGGACGTCGTAGTGATGGAGTTCATCTTCTGCACCCCACGCATCTGCATACACATGTGTTGCGCTTCAATCACCACCATTACGCCGAGGGGGTTGAGTGTGTCTTGTATGCAATCTTTTATCTGTGTGGTGAGGCGTTCCTGTATTTGAAGTCGGCGTGACAAAATCTCCACCACGCGCGCCACCTTGCTCAACCCGGTGATTTTCCCCTTCGGTATATACCCGACATGGGCTTTCCCGAAGAACGGGAGGAGGTGATGCTCGCACAACGAGTAGAACTCAATGTCCTTCACGATCACCATCTGGTCATAGTCCTCTTCAAAAATGGCAGAGCGAAGCACATCGGCTGGGTCCAATTTGTACCCATACGTCAGGAACTGCATCGATTTCGCCACCCTCTGCGGTGTTTTCAGCAAACCTTCGCGATGCACATCCTCGCCCAAAGCGTCTAACATAGACGAAACAAGCGGGGCGACACGCTCTGTGGTATCTTTGCTCGGATATTTTGCCAAATCCCACGGCTTAAACTCCAAATCGTTCTCCATCACTTAGCCTCCTCCAACGACAGGTCGCGCGTTTCTTCGTCCCGCACTATGTAAATTTCTCCCGCAAACTCGGGAAATTCCGATTTCAGATGGCTCGACAGCACCAACGCATCCGTGTGCGTGCGGAAATCCCCCACTCTGAGTTTCCAAAACGGCGATGCGAACGAAAGATAGGATGTGATTTCAGGGTACTTCTCCTTTATCTTCTTTTCGCGTTCCAGTGCTTCGTTCTTGGATTTTTTCTGGTTATTCCCCATATAAACCTGCACACGATAGCCTAAAAAAGTGATGTACTGTTTGTCTTCCGTTTCGGAGATTTTCTTGTCAAGCAAAAGCCTCAACTTGGCATCCTGCACGATTTTCACAGTTCCCTGCCCAACCTTACGCTCGGACAAAGACTCAAAAATATCCTCCTCATTTCCTTTCTTCTGTCCCTTTGTCTGGGCAAACGAGAAAACGGAGAACGAGGCTAAAGCCAAAAAGAATATTAATTTTCGAACCACGTTATTTCAATTTGAATTTCACAAAGATAAAAAAAGAATTGATTGATTCATCCTCTTTCCGAATTCTCACGGAATCGCAACAACTGCCCCAACATCTCCACTTTGCGCATTTCGCCGCCTTGGTGCCGCACTGCCCTCACGGGATTCTCATAAATAGCGCGGATTTCCATTGGTCGATGGTTGTCCCAATCCAACTTCATGCTCGGGGAGTAGGGTTTCATCTGGTCTGTGCTGACAAGCATTTTCTCCACAAAATCGTCCGCGATAATGGCTCCGCAAAGGCGTGCGCCTTGCACGGTTTCCTCCATCAGTTCGCGCACCAACTGCCGCGACGATGGGTCTTGGTTCAGTTTGTCGGTGGATGTTTCCAATGCCACCGTCAGTCCGTTGTAAGGTATGTTCCACACCAGTTTGCGCCACCTGTACAGGTTTAAATCCCCAGCAATGTAGAAAGGGACATTCGCCTCCTCGAAATCTTGCTTCATACGGAGCAGAATATCCTCCTGCGGATGCTGATGAAACCCGACGGTCAACGCGCCATAGTCTGCATGGCGGATCTCGCCCTGCCCCACCCTCGACGAGCAAATGAAAGCCATTCCGCCCGCAATGGTAAGTTCGGGGAATACTTGCGACAGTTCCTGTTCCAAGCCCAGGCCATTTTGCACCAACACCACTACCGAATTTTTGTGACAAATCGGTTGCAGAATCGATTCCAATCTGTCGTTTTGCGTGGATTTCAACGCCACCAAGACCACGTCGCACTGGGGCATCTCCTTAGGCGAAGAATAGGCATTGATTTCTGGCAAGTAGAAATCGCCATTGCAGGAATAGACCTTCAGCCCGTGCTTCTTCACCCAATCGTACTCCGAATGGTAAAGAAAATGCACGTCCTTGCCGATGTTAGCCAACCGTCCGCCGTAGTAGCCGCCGATAGCACCTGTACCTACAATTCCGTATTTCAGAGTCTGGCTCATTTACCGAACAATTTTTTCAGCGGCTCCACAAAATCAAGTTTCTCCCAAGTGAAGAGTTCAACCTCCTTTGTGAATGGGTTCCCGAAACGGTCAAAGAACGTCTTTGCAACCTTCTTCGGGTCTCTTCCCATATGCCCGTATGCGGCTGTCTCCTCGTAGATTGGCGCACGGAGTTTGAGCCGGTCTTCAATGGCTTTCGGGCGAAGGTCGAAAAGTTTGCTTGATTGGATTTTCTGGGCGATTTCTCCGTCCGTGATATTCAGTTTTGAAGTTCCGTAGGTATTGACATAGAGGTTCATAGGCTCTGCCACGCCGATAGCGTATGAGACTTGCACCAGTGCCTCATCTGCCAACCCAGCAGCCACGATGTTCTTTGCGATGTGACGCGCTGCGTAGGCTGCTGAGCGGTCCACCTTCGATGGGTCTTTGCCCGAGAACGCCCCGCCTCCGTGGGCTCCGCGACCGCCGTAGGTGTCAACAATAATCTTGCGGCCGGTCAGACCCGTGTCGCCGCAAGGACCGCCGATGACGAACTTTCCCGTCGGATTGACGAATAATTTGTACTCTCCCTTGAAAAGGCTCTGATACTTAGGGTATTTTGCCAAGACACGAGGAAGAAGAATATTTTTCACATCCTCGGTGATCTTTTGCACCATTTTCTCGTCGGCTGCCAATTGGTTTTTCTCATCCACAATAAACTCGTCGTGTTGCGTTGATACAACGACAGTGTCGATGCGCACAGGCTTGTTATCGTCATCATATTCTATGGTAACCTGCGATTTTGCGTCTGGGCGGAGGTAAGTCATAACCTTGCCCTCACGGCGGATTTCGGCCAATTCTTGCAGCAGTTTGTGCGACAAGTCGAGGGCAAGCGGCATATAATTATCTGTCTCGTTGGTGGCATAACCGAACATCATTCCCTGGTCGCCAGCCCCCTGATTGTAAGGGTCTTCACGTTCCACACCGCGGTTGATGTCGGGCGACTGTCCGTGGAGGGCGTTCAGAATACCGCACGATTCGCTGTCGAATTTGTAGTCGCTCTTCGTGTAGCCGATGCGTTTGATGACGCCGCGCACCACATCCTGCTCGTTAATCATAGCGGAAGTCTTGAGTTCTCCCGCCAAAACCACTTGCCCCGTTGTTACGAGGGTTTCGCAAGCCACTTTGGCGTCAGCGTCTTGCGCTAAGATACTGTCTAATATGGCGTCAGAAATCTGATCAGCCACCTTGTCTGGATGACCTTCCGAAACAGATTCGGATGTAAAGAAATAACTCATATATATCCTTTTAAATTTTCCGAAAAAAAAACGACGAGGCGAGCCTCTTCCACCCAAATGCAGCAGATAAGACCAGCGAACCAAACGAAACGGCACAATACAGGATTTCGTTTTAGCATTTTTTTCTGTGGTTGCAAGCAGTCAAATCTATCCACATCGGATTTGCGAGGGCAAAGGTATAATTAATTTTGTT
>CAVGRN010000025.1:0-26231 GCA_963631545.1 Paludibacteraceae bacterium
AAATGCAATCCAAAAAATTTCAAACGCATAGGATATGGTAATATAAAGGATATGGTTTTGTTTTACACAAAAACTGATAACCCCATTTGGAATGAACCCAAAGAACCCTATACTGCCAAAGATATTGAAAAATTGTATAAAAAGACTGACTCTAATGGTCGCCCCTACACAACTGTACCGATACACGCTCCGGGAGAGTCTGCAAATCCTAAAAAATTTAAAGGGTTATTGCCACCTCCAGGGCGTCATTGGCGCACAGATGTTGAAATCTTAGAGCAATGGGATGCAGATGGACTAATAGAGTGGTCAGAAAATGGAAATCCCAGAAAAAAAGTATATGCGGATATGAGCGATGGTAAAAGGGTACAGGATATATGGTTGGATTACAAAGACCCACAGTATCCCATTTATCCTACAGAAAAGAACATTGATTTTATAAAGCTCATCATCAAAACATCTTCAAATATTGATAGTTTGATTCTTGATCCTTTTAGTGGGTCAGGAACCACGTTACAGGCCGCAAGTTCCTTAGGTCGAAGTTGGATTGGGATAGATCAATCTGATTTAGCTATAAAGACAATAAAGGAGAGAATGAAATTTGATGAAGTTTCTCTCTATGGTCCCGATATAGAGTACATTGATTTGTCTTCCATCCAATAACCACCCCCACTACCTGCGAGTAGCAACGGGTGGTTGGACCGAATTGAGCTGACAATATAGACAGAAAAATGTAGGGACATACAACATTATGACAAAACAGCACACCCCTGTCAAAAACACAAATAGATTTCAACAACACTCTCTTTACTTTTACTTCCTTTGCTATGTCTAAGTAATTGAAATAGTAATTCTTAAAATGATGTAGCAATGGAATTAAAAGAATCATTCATGTATCTGAAAGAGTTTTTTGAGGCACTTTCAAAACAAGTAGTTCCCACGGTTGTCGACGAGGCCAAGAAGAGCGGAAAGGAGATTCTGCAATATGCCTGCGAGGCTTGGGAGGAGTTCAAGAAGGGAATAGAATCCACCCCCGGCAGCAACTTCGTCTACAAGAATATAGAAATACTCGATATGCCTACCCTACTCAATATCTCGAAAGAGAACTTGGTGGAGGAAGCCGACGAAATCTACGTCTGGAAAAAGAAAACCGACAATTCTTTTTTAGTGTATCTGACCTACGGGAAAAACCGTGAAATGTTTGACCAAAAGGAGAACAAATTCGTCATCATTGAAGCGGCGACGTTGGAAGCAGAAGTGTTAAAATTATTCAGCGAATCGGATGTTGTAATCCTTAAATAAATGATAGTATGGAGTTGATTGAATGTATAAAATCGGCACTGACCTACCTAAAAAACTTCATCACGAACGTCATAAACAGAGTGTTGAGTTTTGCAAAGGATGTCATCAAATGGTTCAAGGGACTGTTCTTAGACCCCAAAAAGGACGTGCCGTTCATCGCAAACACTGAAAAGTTGAAGACGCTCATCAAGAACGCTCCAGTTAAAGACTTCGGCATATTCAACGGGGTGTATGACGAGGAGAAAGACGAAATCACACATGCTGAAGTCATCAATGCAAAAGGGTTCGACAAGACGACCCGCGAAACGCTCGGCGACAATGCGGTTGTGGTTTTGAACTAACGACGGAGGCATAAAAAACGGAGGAGCATTCGTGTCAATCGATGCTCCTCCGTTTGTATTACATTAAAAACCAATCAGGCCTTTTTCACAACAACACCCACTTCAAAATCTTCAAAGTCGAGCATCGTAGGATTCTGCAAACCGTTGGCAAGCGTAATGCTCACAGCCAGCACCTGCGACGAGATATAGTCTTTGAAATCATTCACTGCATCGCGCACCTTGTCGGAATCTTCCAACTGAACGATAATCTTGTCCGTTATCTCAAAACCACTGGTCTTGCGGATGTTCTGGATTCGGTTCACCAACTCGCGGGCTACACCTTCACGACGCAGCTCCTCTGAAATCGTAACATCAAGGGCGATGGTGATAGTGCCATTATTCGCAACCAACCATCCCGGAATATCCTCAGAGAGAATCTCCACATCGCATTTCTCCACCTCCACAGTATTGCCGTCGACAGCGAGGGTGAGTTTGCCAGTCTTCTCCAACTTCGAGATATCCTCTTGTGCGAGTGCCTGCAACTGGGCGGCTACCGCCTTCATATTCTTACCGCACTTAGGACCTAATTTCTTAAAGTCAGGACGGATTTTCTTCACAAGGATTCCAGCGGAATCGTCCACAAAATTAATCTCCTTGACGTTCACCTCGTTCATGATGAGGTCTTTCACCGCCTCAACATTCTCCTGCTCGTGTTCGGCAAGGATTGGCACCATTATTTGTTTGAGCGGCTGGCGTACCTTGATGTTCTCGCGTTTGCGGAGCGAAAGAGCCATAGACGAAATGTCTTGCGCCAACTGCATACGCTCCTCCAATACCTTATCCACTAAGTTCTCATCTGCCACTGGGAAATTTGCCAAATGCACAGACTCGCTCTTGTCACGCCCCGTGGCGAGGTTGAGGTCTGTGAACAGACGGTCGGCATAGAACGGTGCGATAGGAGCCATCAGCCTTGAAACGGTTTCAATGCAAGTGTAAAGCGTCTGATAGGCGGCAAGTTTGCTCTCGCCGTCGCCACCCCAAAAACGTTTGCGGTTGAGGCGCACGTACCAGTTGCTCAGGTTGTCGGTAACGAACTCCGAGATGGCACGTCCTGCGCGCGTTGGTTCGTAATCGGCATAGCACTCGTCCACCTCTTTTATAAGGGAGTTGAGCAAAGAAATGATCCAGCGGTCTATCTCCGGACGCTTCTCCATCGGCACATCTGGCTCGCTATAATCGAAGCCATCCACGTTGGCGTAGAGAGAGAAGAACGAATATGTATTGTAAAGCGTTCCGAAGAACTTACGTTTCACCTCTTCAATGCCTTCGGTGTCAAATTTCAAGTTATCCCACGGGCTTGCGTTGGTGATCATATACCAGCGCAGCGGATCGGAGCCATACTTCTCGATTGCTCCGAAGGGATCTACGGCGTTTCCAAGGCGTTTTGACATCTTGTTTCCATTCTTATCCAACACCAAACCATTGGAAATCACCGCTTTGAACGCAACGCTATCCTTATACATTGTGGAGATTGCGTGGAGCGTGAAGAACCAACCTCGAGTTTGATCCACACCCTCTGCGATGAAATTTGCAGGGTAATACTCGTGATTGTCAATCAGTTCTTTATTTTCAAACGGGTAGTGCATCTGGGCGAAAGGCATCGCACCCGAATCAAACCACACGTCGATCAAATCAAGTTCTCGGCGCATTGGCTTGCCAGAATCCGACACGAGGATGACCTCGTCGATGTATGGGCGGTGGAGGTCAATGTTCTTAGGGTCGTAATTCTCCTTCGAATAGTCGCCCACCTTAAAGTTAGGCCAAGGATTCGCCTTCATAAAGCCTGCCTTAACAGACTTTTCAATCTCCTCAAACAATTCGGCGATGGAGCCGATGCACTTCTCTTCCGTACCTTCCTCGTTGCGCCATATTGGGAGTGGCGTACCCCAATAGCGCGAGCGGGAAAGATTCCAGTCGTTCAAGTTTTCCAACCATTTCCCGAAACGGCCTGAACCGGTTGCCTCAGGCTTCCACTTAATGGTTTTGTTGAGTTCGATCATCCTGTCTCGGGCGGCAGTTGAGCGTATGAACCAGCTATCCAACGGATAGTAAAGCACAGGCTTGTCTGTGCGCCAGCAGTGCGGATAGTTATGCACATGCTTTTCAATTTTGAATGCTCCGCCGTTGGCTTTCAAATCCATACAGATGGAGATGTCAAGTGTTTCGTCCTTATCCGTCAGATTAGGGTCATAAGCGTTTTTCACGAAACGTCCCTCGTATTGCTTGTAAGCCTCCACGTTGATGTGGGTCTTGACGAAGTCGGGGTCGAGGTCGGCAAGCAGGTAGAATTTACCCGTGAGGTCCACTGTTGGGCGGAGGTTGCCGTTCTTGTCCACCAACTGCAAAGGAGGAATGCCAGCGGCTTTTGCCACTTTGGCATCATCAGCACCGAAAGTTGGTGCGATATGCACGATACCTGTACCATCCTCGGTCGACACATAATCGCCTGGAATGACGCGGAAGGCCTGAACGGCGTTCTCTGGGGTGATCCACTTTTGCAGTTGCTCATATTTCATACCCACGAGGTCTGTGCCAAGATACTCGCCCACCACTTTGAAAGGGATGAGCTTGTCGCCCGGTTTATATTCGTCGAGGGCAATGTCTGCCGCCTTAGGGTTGAAATGGTTGTTGAGCAGTTCCTTCGCCACGACATAGGTGGCAGGCTCGCCGTTGTAAGGGTTGTAGGATTGCACTGCCACATAATGGATGTTTGGACCCACGCAGAGCGCGGTGTTCGACGAGAGCGTCCACGGCGTGGTGGTCCAGGCGAGGAAGTAAGGCGTGCCGAAAGCGGCCATTTCTGGCTTAGGATCCACCATTTTGAATTGAGCCACGACAGTGGTATCCTTCACATCGCGATAGCAACCAGGTTGGTTCAGCTCGTGCGAGCTCAGTCCCGTACCGGCAGCGGGCGAATATGGTTGAATGGTGTATCCCTTATAAAGATAACCCTTCTTGTAAAGTTCCTTCAGAAGGAACCAGAGGGTTTCAATATATTTGTTGTCATAGGTGATGTAAGGGTTTTCGAGATCCACCCAATAACCCATTTTGTGCGTGAGGTCTGTCCACTCTCTCGTGTACTTCATCACGTTTCGGCGACAAGCCGCATTATAGTCATCCACAGAGATTTTCTTTCCGATATCCTCCTTGGTGATGCCGAGTTCTTTCTCCACACCCAACTCAACGGGCAGTCCGTGTGTATCCCAACCGGCCTTGCGCTTCACGTGGAAGCCTTTCATCGTCTTGTATCGGCAGAAAATGTCCTTGATGGAGCGCGCCATCACGTGGTGGATGCCTGGCATACCATTGGCAGAAGGCGGGCCCTCGAAAAATACGAAAGAGGGACATCCCTCGCGCTCTGCTATACTCTTGTGAAACAAATCTTTTTCATCCCACTCTCCCAACACTTCCTTGTTGATGTCCGAGAGGTTGAAGTTTGAATACTCAGCAAATTTTTTTGCCATATCGCGATTATCTATGACGTTATTATTTTCTCGAAAAAACTAACTCTCGCAAAATTAGAGATTTTTGGGCGAAAAATCACAATGTTATCATAAAAGACGCGCCCAAAGTGAGCATGCTCATCCATTCACGGCTCGCCTTGCTATGCGACGGCAGCAGATTATAATCGAGGAAGAAACGTATGCCGTAGTACTCTTCCGCCCTGAACGTCGCTGACAGACCCGTGCCGAAACACACGCCGTTGCGCTTCTCTATCGTCTTCCTAATCAACTTCAACTCGGGGTAATGCAACCATCCCACCAACAGTTTGCTGCCCACCAACCAACGGACGGATATCGGGTAGGAGAAATACGGCCCCACACATATTGAACCAGCGTAGAACCGGCTGTTCTCTGCCTGCTGCCGGTTGGTGATTATAGAGGTATTGGCAACAGACGTGCGCCCCCCCACCCCGATGTACGGATTGAAAAAAGCCGCTCCCTCAATACCGATAGAGCCACCCGACGAAGTGCGCAATTCAATCTCCTCGTCAATGTCATACTCACTCAGTGGAATATTCACACCACAGTAAAGACTGACAAACGACGGTATGTCGCAACGGTCAAAATAATCTTCCTTATCCATAGAATTCAATCCCTTTTCCTTGAAAATCAAGTCGGCAAAGAAATACCCCAACTCGGCAGACAGGATGCCGATGCCAGCTCCCGTCAGCACATCGCTCAGCCAATGTTTGTTGTTCATCATTCGCATCAGTCCGGTGGAAGTGGCAACCGTATATGCGCCGATGCCCACCCACGGTGTTCTATGGCCGTACTCTTTGGTGAGCAGCGTGGCAGTGAGGAACGCCGTGGCAGTATGACCCGACGGGAAAGAGTGGTTGTTCGAGCCATCCGGACGGGTAACATCCGAAGTGTGCTTCATAAGGTTCACCGCACCTGCCATCAAGGCGGCGGAGAATGCGTCGGAAACCAACATCCTCGGCCAAGAACTGCGCCCCTCCACCCCAAAAGCCTTCATACCCAACATAACGGCTGCGGGTGCGTATTGCAGAAAATCATCGACATGGCGACGGAATTGCGGCATATACTCGTTGCGGAGGTGGCGGAAGTGCGTATCCTCGCCCTTCACTACCAAGCCACACGCAATCATCGGCACGCCAAGGTAGAACATACGGTAGACGCGCGAATACGGCAACAAGTCCATACGCTGTCCGAATTTTGTCTCCCTTACCACGCAACTCAACCTGCGTGGCGCAACACTGTCCGGAATAGTCGCCAACAACGAATCCCCATTCTGAGGGAAGACGGAATGTGAACACACAAAAAACAAAAGGAGAACGAGTAAATGCCTCCTAAAAAAGAATGTTGACATTGTCATAACATCGTTACTAACGAAATATTTTCAAAAGAAAATTTACCGCAGGGATAAAAACAAAGGCGATTGAAAAGATTCAATCGCCCGTTTGCGGTGAGAGGGGGATTCGAACCCCCGGAACGGTAACCCGTTCGTCAGTTTAGCAAACTGGTGGTTTCAGCCACTCACCCATCTCACCAAACCCCTTTCGAGACCCGAAACTTCTCAGTTGCCTCCTTTCGTCCAACCCCTCAGAAATTTCGGTTGCAAATATAGGAACTATTTTTGTAACCGCAAAAAATATTTGCTATTTTCGCAACGTGTCTATCACGATTTTTCAACATATAAGAAAAGCGTAAGTACAAAAATGTCTAAAAAGAGAAAAATCATAGGTGGAGCCATGCTCGCCATCGCACTTGTGGTACTTTTCTGCGGGGTGTTAGGCTACCGCACCGCATTCAGTCCGAACGTGAAAAAAACGGAGCAAGCGCAGTTCATCTTCGTCTACCCAACAGACGGGTATACCGACGTTATGAGAAAAATAGAGCGGACAAACGCCATCGAAGATTTCGCCGCCCTCAAAAGAATGGCGGAAATTTACGGCTACGAGCAGAAAATAAAAGTGGGACGATACGAGATTGTGGCTGGCGAAACGAACCTACAACTGCTGCAACGCCTCGCCAAAGGAAGGCAAACGCCCGTGCGTATCACCTTCAATAACATCCGCACAAAACAGGTACTCGCCGAAAAAATCTGCGAAAAACTAATGATGACTCCCGAAGAGTTGCTCGCAACACTGAACGCCCCCGAAACACTCGCCCAATACGGCCTCAACGCCAACACCATCGTCTCCATCTTCCTGCCCAACACCTACGAAGTGTACTGGAACATCACGCCTGCCGACTTCATCGCTAAGATGAAAAAGGAATATGACAAGTTTTGGAACGAGGAGCGACTCGCCCACCTCGACGACTGCCAACTGACGCAAACGGAGGTCAGCACGCTCGCCTCCATCGTGGAAGAAGAGACAAACAAACGCGACGAGCAGCCCATCGTGGCTGGGCTATACCTCAACCGTCTGCGAATTGGCATGCCACTGCAAGCCGACCCAACGGTGCGGTTTGCCTTGCAAGACTTCACCATCAAGCGCATACGCGGAGGACATCTGCAATGCGACTCACCCTACAACACTTACCTCTACGCCGGACTGCCGCCTGGCCCCATCCGCATTCCGTCTGCCTCCGCCATCGACGCCGTGCTGAACCACACGCACCACAACTACTTGTATATGTGCGCCAAAGAAGATTTCTCTGGCTACCACAACTTTGCAGCCACCTACGCCGAGCATCAGGCGAACGCCGAAAAATACAGGCGGACGCTGAACAGGAGAGGCATTAAGTAAGCACTGCGCCCAACGGCATTACTCCAACGAGTTGAACTGCAAGGGGAGCAAACTTGAAACGCCCTCCACCTTGTAAACACCATTCGTACCATAAAGGAAGATGGAGATTTTCCGCTGGAAAATGTTCTCATATTCCAACAAGGCTTGTCGGCACGCTCCACAAGGAGTTATCGGCGAAGTCAGGAATCCGTCCTTGTTTTTTGCGGCAACTGCCAACTCGGCGACTGGCACCTTGGGTTTATGCGCCATCGCATAGAAAAGTGAAGTGCGCTCGGCACACAATCCGCACGGATAGGACACGTTCTCCTGATTAGTCCCCGTGAAGACCTCCCCATCCGCCAGCCGCATAGCTGCGCCCACCGAAAATTTGGAATACGGCGCATAGGAAGATGCCGTCGCCTCCTTGGCAGCCTCCACTAACTGACGCTCGTTCTCTTCCAATTCCGCCCACTCCAAAACGGAAACCTTGCACGTTATATCAAACTGTTTCATAGCCTATCTATTTTTAGAATTTCATATTCAAAGATACAAAAAAGGCGTTCCAATATTCTCGGAACGCCCTATTCTTGAAACCGGCAATGCGGATTTTCCGAAATTTACTTCTTCGTTGTGGCGTAACGCTGGTTGAGTTGTTCCAACACATCGGAAGTGATGTCCAACGCCTCGTCGGCATAAAGTACCTCTGCGCGATTGAGAATCAGTCGGTAGTTACGCCCCACGTTGTAGGTCTTGAAAAAGACGTCGATCGTGTCCATCAGTTGCTTGCTGAGTTTAATCTGCTCATTAGCGAACTCCTGCTCCAAACGAAGTTGGAGTGCTTGCAACTCTTGGTCTTTTTTGTAAAGGCGGTTTTGCTCCTGCTCGAACGACTCTTTCGTAAGGAATCCGCCCGCCTGATACTTCTGCTGGAAAACCTCCAACTCGGCAGCCAATTTTTGTTGCGCTGACTTCAACTCTTTGGTCGATTTTGCCTCCTTCTGCAACAATTTCTGATTCCACTCTTTGTAGAAGTCGAATTTCTGCAGGCTCTCCTGCAACTCTGCGACGTTTACATACACGATGGGTTGAACGCTATCCGACGACAACCCGGCATGAAGAGAATCCGGCACAACCGCCGCAGCACCCTGCGCCTGCGATTGCGCATCTACGTTGTCGCATTTCTCCGAACCAGAAAAATGCAGAACATACAGCACCACTACAGCTACAGCTATAACGGCCAAAATCACTGTGTTTAAATGTTTCATATCTCGATTACTTTTTTTCTTTTCGCATTTGAAATCATTACGTCCGCACAGCACTCACTCCTCTGCCTCATCGGACGGACGGTTCTTCTGGCTATGCCTCTCCATATAGTCCTGCGTCTGCACGCAATAGACACCTTTCTTGTTCAACGCCTTGTTTCCCCCCACATGCGTATTCGGGAACTTCTTCTTGAAGAAAAAGACATTCACGCCTAAAAGGAGCATCGCAACAACCACGACGACAAGCGTCAATAAAAAGAGTTTCAGCATAACCTCTCTCGTTCTGATAAACCGCGCAAATGTAAATATTCTGATAGTTAGCATTATACACAGACACCCTTTTTTTTAGAATTATTGGGAACTAAACGAGCATTTTAACATCTTTTAAAACTATCGGAGGCGGTTACCGACATTTTTACAACGCCAAATTCCTAATTTTGGGCGGTTATCGTCATCTCACAATGAAACATTTTAAAATTGGTATTCTGATATGGATGTTGCTGACTTCCGTCTGCGCGGTGGGAGTCGCCCCCTATCGCACAAAAACATACACAGACTTGGCGCAAACCCTACAGGTCTACCTGAACGGCGAGCAGACCTACTACCCCGTGATGCGCCTCAACACGACGGATGCGGTGGATGTGGCATTTGATCTTATGACGCTGGATTATATGCACTTAGCCTACAAAATAGAACTTTGCCGAGCAGACTGGACACCCTCAGCCATGGACCCGTTAGAATATTTGGAGGGAATCAACGAAGTGGTGGTTGAAGATGCCACGCCATCGATGAACACGAAATTCGACTACACACACTATTCATTCCAAATCCCCAACGAGCAAGTGAAACCCACCCTTCCGGGAAATTATGTGGTGAAAGTGTATGACACCGACCATCCCGAGAAAATACTCCTCACCGGCTGTTTCTCCATTTTAGAAGACAGAACGAGCCTCAACGGAAATGTCTCGGGTAAATCCGTCTACGGCGTGAACAACCGCTACCAGCACCTATCCTTCGAACTCTTCTATGCCGACGGATTCAACCCGATGGCAGAGGAACTCACCGTGGTGGTGCGTCAAAACGGACGCCACGACAACGAAGTGTTCGCACTCGCCCCCACCTACGTAAAACCCACCTCGATGGTGTTTGACGATGAGCGGAGACTATCCTTTGAGGGCGGCAAGGAATACAACAAACTCGATTTCTCGCACAGATTCCGGTACAGCGGACAGATAGACCGCATCTCGTACCACGAACCCTACTACCACGTGGATGTCTTTCCAGGAAAAAGTGAGGATGGCAAAGGCTATGCGTATGATAAGGACGTGAACGGACACTTCAAAGTGCATGCGCAGGATGTGTGGAGCGAGGAAGAAACCGACTACTCCATCGTGCATTTCACCTACCCAAAAGACGAGCCGTGGCTCGACGGCGCACTCTATGTGATGGGCGGATTCAACGACAACTGGCTCGACACCCGCAACAAAATGGTCTACAACTTCGACCGCAAACAGTACGAGCTTTCCCTACTCCTGAAAAACGGCGGTTACAACTTCCTCTACGCCTTCCTGCCTTCTGGCGAGAATACCGCCACTATCGAACGCGCCGAGGGCAGCCACTGGGAGACCGAAAACGCCTACCAAATATACATCTATTACCGACCAATTGGCAGCAACTACGACAACGACCAATTAGTGGGCTATTTTGAAATTGACTCGCAATAGCGAACGTCTCATCAACCCACATTTAACGTAATTTTGGTAGTCCTTAAAGTAATCTGTATAAGTGCCATTTCATACCAACGCATAATTTTGCGAACCAGGAAACTTGTCCTAAAAAATTCAATATGCTTAGAAAAATTAGAATCACACTTGCCACTTTGGTGTTTCTGCTTGTAACGGGTCTGTTTTTAGACTTCACGGGAACGCTACAAACGTGGCTTGGCTGGTTGGCGAAGATACAGTTTTTGCCAGCCTTGCTTGCCCTCAATGTTGGGGTAGTTGCCGTATTGTTAATTGCTACACTCCTCTTCGGACGAATTTACTGCTCCGTCATCTGTCCGTTAGGTGTTTTTCAAGACATCGTCTCTTGGCTGAGCGGGAAACGGAAGAAAAAGAAATTCCGTTTTTCTTATTCTCCAGAAAAGAAATGGCTGAGATACGGTGTTTTAGGAATATTCATTGTTGCAATGATTTTGGGCGTTGGTTCGATTGTCGCCCTATTTGCCCCTTACAGTGCTTACGGAAGAATCGTGCAGAATTTGTTTCAACCGATCTACATTGCAGGGAATAACGTGTTGGCGTATTTTGCAGAGAGAGTCAACTCGTACGCATTCTACAGTCGCGAGGTTTGGTTGCGCAGTCTGCCCACCTTCGTCATTGCTATTGCGACGCTCATCGCCGTGGTTGTTTTGGCTTGGCGCAACGGCAGAACCTACTGCAACACAATCTGCCCCGTTGGCACTTTTCTAAGTTTCTTCGCCCGTTTCTCTTGGTTGAAGATGGATATCGACGAAAAGAAATGCTCACAATGTGGATTATGCGCCAAAAGTTGCAAGGCAGCGTGCATTGACTTCAAAAACCATAAAATAGACTATTCTCGGTGCGTTGTCTGTGGCGACTGCCTTGAAAAATGCAAGAAAGACGCTTTGCATTACCAGCACCCCGAAAAAACGGATTCTAAGGAGGTTGAGGCTACAGAAACCACCCAAGAGCACGCCAATACGGTAGAAAATCCGTCGCTCAGAACCTTTTTGACAGGTGTAGCCGTTGCCGCCGCCTCAACCACCTTGGCTCAGGAGAAGAAGAAAGTGGACGGAGGTCTGGCAGTGATAGAAGACAAGGTGGAGCCTCAACGTGGCACACCGCTGACTCCTCCCGGCTCACTTTCAGCCAACAATATGGCACGCCACTGCACTGCATGTCAACTCTGCGTGGCAGAATGTCCGAACGACGTGCTTCGCCCTTCCACAGACTTGATGAAGTTGATGCAGCCCACTATGTCGTACGAGAAAGGCTACTGCCGACCAGAATGCACACGATGCAGCGAGGTTTGTCCAGCAGGGGCTATCATCAAGATTGATAGAGCCGAGAAATCATCCATCCAGATCGGACACGCTGTGTGGGTGAAGAAGAACTGCGTGCCACTCACCGATGGCGTTTCGTGTGGCAACTGCGCAAGACACTGCCCTACAGGAGCCATCACGATGATCAACTCCGTGCCAGGCGACGACAGTTCGCCAAAGATACCTGCCATCAACACCGAGAAATGCATCGGCTGTGGCGCATGCGAGAATCTCTGTCCTGCTCGTCCGTTCAGTGCCATTTATGTGGAGGGACACGAGGCACATAGAGTCATATAGAAGAGGAAATAATCAGGCAATCATAAACAAATGATTATCTGATTTAATTAAAAAAGCAAACTATCATGGATAAAAAGATAAATAGAAGGGATTTTTTGAAGTTGACGGGAGCGAGTGTGGTGGCTACCTCGTCTCTTCTCACTGCTTGCAATAAGATAGGCGATAAAAGCGGAATAACGGTGGACAAAGAGCCACCTGTAGGACAGATGACCTACCGCACCAACCCGAACACGGGCGATAAGGTGTCGCTTTTGGGCTATGGTATGATGCGCTTGCCCGTTGTGGGAGGCGGTTCTGGTCGTGAAAATCCCGATGCGGAGATTGATCAGGAGATGGTGAACCGTCAAGTGGACTATGCCATAGAGCATGGTTTGAACCTCTTCGACACGTCGCCAGCCTACTGTCAAGGACGATCGGAGCATGCCACAGGTATCGCCCTGAGTCGCCACAAACGCTCGGAGTATTTTGTCTCTACGAAACTCTCCAATTTTGCGCCTGCCACATGGTCGAAAGAGGCTTCCATCGAGATGTTTGAAAACTCGCTGAAGGAGTTGCAAGTAGACTATATCGACTATCTTCTACTCCACGCCATCGGTATGGGGGGCAACGGTATGGGCGAGTTTTACAGTCGCTATATCGACAACGGAATGCTCGACTGGTTGGTGGAGCAGAAAAAGAAAGGAAGAATCCGCAATTTGGGATTCTCGTATCACGGAGATGTTGCGGTGTTCGACCTTGCCTTGAAATGGTTTGACGAGGGCAAATACCACTGGGATTTCTGTTTGATAGAACTCAACTACTTGGATTGGCATTATGCCAAAGAGATCAATCCACGCAACACCAACGCCTCCTACCTCTATGCAGAACTGCAAAAACGGGGCATTCCAGCCTTTATTATGGAGCCGTTGTTGGGCGGCCGACTTTCCAACCTGCCCGACGATATTGTGGCGAAGATGAAGGAAAGAGAGCCTGAAAACAGCGTTGCCAGCTGGGCTTTCCGCTACGCAGGCACGCCAGAGGGTGTTTTATGCGTGTTAAGCGGTATGACCTTTATGGAGCATCTGAAAGACAATCTTCTCTCGTACACTCCGCTTAAGCCTATCAGCAAGGAGGAAGACGAGTTTTTGATGGAGATTGCACGCGACATATACAACCTCAAAACCATTCCATGTAACGAATGCAGTTACTGCATGCCTTGTCCGTATGGATTGGACATTCCAGCAATTTTCTCGCACTATAATAAATGTATCAAAGAGGGAACATTGCCCAACCATGGTCCAGAAGCTGCCGACTATCAGAAAGACCGACGAGCCTTTCTCGTGGGGTACGACCGCAGTGTGCCACGCCTCCGCCAAGCCAACCACTGCGTAGGCTGCGGTGAATGCAACACCCACTGTCCGCAGAAGATTGACATTCCGACGGAGATGCAAAGAATAGATAAGTTTGTTGAAGAACTCAAAACAACCCTATAAAAAAATTTGCAGAAGATGGACGAGCAAAAATTAAACAAGATAAAATCGTTGTTTGAAGAGAAGAACCTTTCGTTGTACGTTCTTGGCAAACGAGAGCAACAACTGACCGGGAATGGCATTTTACCCCTGTTCAAGCTAATCTCCGAAGAAGATTTGAAGGGCGCATTTGTAATGGACAAAGTGGTAGGCAAAGCGGCAGCAGCACTGTTAATCGTTGGTCATGTACAAGAGGTTCACACACCGCTCATCAGCACGCCAGCCCGTAAGTTGTTGGAGGAAAACAATGTGAAAGTCAGTTTTGACAATGAGGTAGAAAACATTCTCAACCGAGCAAAAGACGGAATCTGTCCGATGGAATTGCTCACAAAAGATTGTCTAACCGCTGAAGAGTGTTTTCAAAAGATTGAAGAGAAGTTGAGTCATTCACATTTACTCCAATCTTCTTCCTGCTCAACAAACAAGTAGTAAGTTTACAACCCAATCTAATATGAGACTCAGATATAGTATATTTTTATTAATTTTTACCACATCTTCTTTACATTTACAACTATTCGGTCTAACAAAAGATTCCGTTATTGTAAAAAATTCGCAATTAGAAGAAGTGGTTGTAACAGGAGCAAGGAATACCATTTCTCCACGTTTGCTGTCGAAAACTGTTACAGTAGTCGACCAGCAAAAGATTGACGAAGCGTTGCAACCCTCTCTATTGCCGACCCTCACCGAGGAGGTGCCAGGACTATTTGCCACCTCACGAGGCGTGATGGGCTATGGTGTATCAACAGGAGCGGCAGGAAGCATTTCACTTCGCGGACTAAGCGGTGGAACGGGACAGATGATGGTGCTGATTGACGGACATCCCCAGTATATGGGACTGATGGGTCATCCGATAGCCGATGCTTACCAGTCGTTTTGGGCGGAGCAAGTGGAGGTTTTACGCGGTCCATCCTCGGTACTCTACGGGTCGAATGCGATGGGAGGCGTTGTGAATATTGTAACGAAGCAAAACAAAGAAGACGGCGTGAAGACGAATGTCCACGCCGGATATGGGTCATACAACACGTTGGAGAGTGCGTTGGTCAATCAAGTGAAGAAAGGACGATTCACCTCGCTCGTCAGCGGATCATACAACCGCACTGACGGACATCGCAATAATATGAACTTTGAGCAGTATGGCGGTTACGCAAAATTCGGCTTTGATTTTTCAAAATTTTGGAACATTAACGCCGACGTCAACATCACCCACTTCAACGCCTCTCAGCCAGGTACGGTTGAAACGCCCCTCACCGATGCCGACCAAAGTATCACACGAGGAATGACTTCGCTCGCCGTGCAGAACAAGTACGAAAAAACAGAAGGAGCCGCAAGCCTCTTCTTCAACTGGGGTCATCACTGGATCAATGACGGATACGCCGCCAATGCAACACCGAAAGAGTACCGTTTCAATGCACACGACCAAATGATGGGCGTTTCTCTCTATCAGACGACACGCCTATATAAAGGCAACCGCACCACAGCAGGATTCGACCTTTTCCGCTTCGGAGGAAGAGCAGAGAACAAATATGTTACAGGCGAAAAAGATGGACAAAAGAATAAATTAGTTGATAAACATCACAATGAAATTGCTGGTTACATTGATTTCAATCAAGATATACAATCATGGCTCACCATCAATGCAGGCATCCGAATCGACCATCATTCAGAGACAGGTGCGGAGTGGATTCCACAAGGTGGACTGGCTTTTCACTTGCGACATAACATCGAGTTGAAAACCTCAGCCAGCAAGGGATTCCGCAATCCGACACTGAAAGAAATGTACCTTTTTCCTCCACAAAATCCAGATTTGGAACCCGAACGATTGTGGAATTACGAAGTCTCTTTTTCACAAAATCTGACGAAGGAAAGACTGAGATACGGAGTGAATGTCTTCTATATCGATGGCGAAAATATCATCGTCGCTGTGCCACGACAAGGAGCGACACCGCTCAACATGAACACAGGCGAGATTGACAATATCGGTGTGGAGGCAGAAATCGCCTACGCATTTCGCAAACATTGGTCGGTTGATGCCAACTACAGTTACTTGCACCTGAAAGAGCCTATTCTCTCCGTTCCAACTCACAAACTGCACGTTGGAGCGCACTATCACCACGAACGTTTCAGCGTTTCCACAGGATTTGATTACATCAACGGACTCTACACTGCCACCACCCCCGTGCAGCAAGAAGATTTTCTTCTTTGGAATGTTCGTGCTAAATTTGATGCCAAGAAATGGCTCGGTTTCTGGCTGAAGGGAGAGAACCTTTTGGCACAAGACTACGAGACAGTCGCTGGCTATCCAATGCCACCAACCACGGTGATGGCAGGAGTTGACTTCAGATTTTAGATAGATTCATGCGTAGAGAACTTAAAGAATAAAATTTAGAATTAAGAATATGCAAGCAAAAGAGATTCAATTGCAGACTTATAGTCTGACGGAGGTGCGCACTTATCTGTTCGCAGTGCTTTTTGCAGCGGGCAACATCGTTTTGCCACAACTTTTTCACCTCATTCACTTAGGAGGAGTAACTTGGTTGCCAATCTACTTTTTCACGTTGGTAGCCGCCTATAAATACGGTAGAAACGTTGGATTGTTAGTGGCGCTCGCCTCGCCCATTGTCAATTCGTTGCTTTTCGGTATGCCACCACTCATGGCAGTTCCAGCCATCACTGTAAAGTCAGTGTTGTTAGCAGTGGCAGCAGCATTTGCGGCACAGCGGTTTCAAAAGGTCAATTTGCTGATTCTTGCTGGTGTAGTTTTGTTCTATCAAGCCGTTGGCACGCTCGTTGAGTGGGGCATTTTAGGCAACTTGGAGAAGGCGATGCAAGATTTCCGCATTGGAGTTCCTGGAATGCTTTTGCAAGTGTTCGGAGGATTTTTAGTCATTAATTATTTAATCAAGAACAAATAAATTTAAAAATATGTTTGGAATTGGCGGACAAGAATTAATCGTCATTGCGATTGTAATATTATTATTTTTCGGAGGAAAGAAGATTCCAGAGTTGATGCGAGGCATCGGCAAAGGAGTCAAGAGTTTCAAAGACGGAATGAATGGAGTTGAAGCCCCCGAAGAGAAGAAAGACGAGAAAAAATCAGAAGAGAAGAAAGAATAGCCAAACGAGAAGCAGTAGCAGAGATGGCAGAGAAGAGCATGACCTTTTGGGAGCATTTAGACGAGCTTCGTGGCATTATTGTGCGCGGATTGATCGCCGTGCTGATATGCAGTGTCGTGGTTTTTCTGCTGAAGAGTCAAGTGTTCGGACTGATATTAGGTCCGCAACACAGCGACTTCATCACCTACCGCTATTTCGACCAGATTGGAGCGTATTTTTCCACTGCGGAAACAGAAGAACCTCTCAACGTGCAGTTGGTGAATACAGGCTTGGCAGAGCAGTTTGCCACCCATGTGAAAGTCTCCCTCTACTTAGGGTTGATGTTGTCGCTTCCCTACCTGCTCTACCAGATTTTTCAATTTATTGCGCCCGCACTCTATGACAGTGAAAAACGGATGGCAGTGCGTTTGATTAGCGGAGGCACGGTGATGTTCTTCATCGGCGTGTTGGTCAACTATTTCGTCATTTTCCCGTTCACATTCAGGTTTTTAGGCACCTACCAAGTAGACCCGTCGGTAGAGAATATGATCACATTAGTGTCGTATATAGACACCCTACTGATGATGACCTTTCTACTCGGTTTGCTCTTTGAGTTACCAATTGTCAGTTGGCTATTAGGCAAGTTCGGAATACTCAATCGAAGGATTATGCGTCGATACCGCAAGCACACGATTGTCGTCATTCTGGTGGTTGCAGCCATCATCACCCCCACCTCAGATGCCTTCACACTTCTGCTGACCGCATTACCGATTTGTTTGCTGTATGAGGTGAGCATTTGGTTGGTAAAGGGAGGATAAATGCTCACGCTACGCCCTCCATTCACACACGGAACAGAAGAATCTTCAGAAATGCGGCTCGTCTTTTTTTCACAAGCCACACTTCTGAAAAATCACAGTTTTATTTGATGAAATACTTCTTGCCTTGGTGAATGTAGATACCCGAGCGATTAGGCATTTGTTCAAATTTCTCACCGCCGACGGAATACCAAAATCCGCTATTGTCCATTGGTTCACAATAGATTATCGGAGAGAGTGTGTTTTCTGGCCGGAACTTCTTCATTTCGTAAAGGGCGGAAGTCGCCTTGCCAGTATTACTGTCAAAGAGAGGGGCGTTATACCACCCACTGAGATTGGTTCCGTATGCGTTGTACTCCATCCACCACCAGAAAAGTCCGTTCACGTTCTGATGACGGTTGAGCATAGCGATGAGATCGGCAGTAAAAGCCCTCTGCCCCTCGTCGGAGTACGGGTATTGGTAGGTATAATCGTAGGTTGTACCACCCACCTCCCATGCGTAGGGATAACCGACCTCTACAATCATAATTTTCTTGTCGGGGTAATCACGTTCCAACACATTGATGGCACCCTCCAATTCAGGAATCGTCCCATGGAAATAGGGATAGTAACTCAAACCAATGACGTCATAATCAATGCCAGAAGATTTCATCTTCTTATAGAAATTGTCGAGAGCCGCATAGCTGCCATTGTCTTTTTGCTGGGAAACGGATGTCCGTTCCGTATGGATAACGATTTTCGCATTGGGACACTCCTCACGACAAGCCCTTCCCGCTTGTTTCAAGAATGCGGAGAGTCGCGTCCAGTTGTCGTTTGGAGAAGAGGGCCAGCAACGATTGTCGCTACCATTACCCACGTTGGCTCTCGTTCCCCAAAGCATTCCGTAACTGATTTCGTTTCCCGTTTGGATTAGATCGGGCTCAGCCCCAGCGTTTTTCATCTGCCGAAGCACATCCTTTGTGTATTCGTAGATTTTTGCCCGTAGCTGGTCATCGGAAAGGGAAGCCCACGCCGAGGGAGTCCACTGCTTGCCGGGGTCCGCCCAAGTGTCGCTGTAATGAAAGTCAAGCAACAGTTGGAACCCCGCATCTTTGATGCGTTTACCGAGTTGCTTGACATATTCCAGGTCTTGGCATACATTCTCGTCTTTGTCTTCACCAGTATTTTTGCTGGGGTCAACAAAAAGACGGAGGCGCATAGCGTTCATTCCCTGTTCTTTAAAGAAAACCAAGGGAGAGTTGATGAAACTACCATCCCGTTCGTAATAGCGAGCACCTGCTTGTTCGTACTTTGGAAGCAGGGAGATGTCGCCACCCAAATACTTCTGAGCGGAAACACCCATTGAAAGAATACCCCAAAGGGCGAGTATAAAAGTTCTTTTCATAATGTATAGTTGTGTAAAAATGGTTTTCTAAACAATCCCGAATTGCGTTGTCCTGGCTAAGGTGGAGGATTAATCATACCATAACCACATCCATTATCTTATCGGACTTGAAGCACTTGTGCCAGCATAGTATTTTTTATAAAAGCGACATGGTGCGCCATCCTGAAACACATATTCGTACTTTATTTCGCTTGAACAGCCAACACTTTCATATCTGAATTTGGAGGAACGAAGACTATAATTTGTCACCTTAGAAATATAAAAGTCATGACGGACTTTCTGTTGATTTTCGCCATTTTCATCAAATCCGTAAGAGATGACATTAGAGAAAATCTGATAAGTTGATTTATCAATAGCAACCTCACACTCTTCATACGGAAAATCGCTTTTCTTTTGGCACGTTACAACCATATCGGGATTAACGCTGAACTCATTGAATATTTTGAAAGTCTTGGCAGGAATACAAACTATTGGAAGTTTCCTTTCCGACACAGATGTTGTACTGATATTTGAATTACTGATCGTGTAATAAGAAGAAATAGCAGGCAGACCATAGAAGAGGCCGACGAAGTACCCATCATTTTGCACCATTCCCTTTGTCGACGTGGTAGTCAAGTCTCTGTAATAATCCTGGGCAAATCCGTTTTTGATAAAGAACATCTTCGTCATATCAAGATAAATATCTTTCTCCGCTTTATTATAGACCATGAAATTGACATCACCACCTTTCGACCAGAAGTTATATGCCACCTTAATATCTTCATTTTCAAACACAAGCGTGTCGTTCACCGTCTTTGTATCGGCAGACACCTCATAAACCTGATAGTAACTGCTACTGCACGACGCAGACAACGTCAACGCCAGCGTCAGTACAATAAGTGTAATTTGCTTCATCTTAGATATCCTTTTAGGCTGTTTTGTGTGTAAATATAACAAATTCCATAAAAACAAAAAAAACAAGCATCATTTATTCTGACACTTGCTTTACTCTTGCGGAGAGAGAGGGATTCGAACCCCCGGTACCTCGCGGTACGGCGGTTTTCAAGACCGCTGTAATCGACCACTCTACCATCTCTCCAAAACCTTAGCGGCCTCTCACCGAAGACCTTTCCTTACTTGTGACCCAGCAGGGGATCGAACCCTGGACCCACAGATTAAGAGTCTGTTGCTCTACCAGCTGAGCTACTGAGTCATTTCTTTTTTGTTTGTTATCAGAACACCGCCGTGTCCCTCATTTTTACGAGTGCAAAAGTAGCGTTTATTTCAATACAGACAAAGCGTTTCGCCACTTTTTTTCGCACTTTTTTCATTTTTTCGGAACGTTACTTTTGGAACTTTTTTATCTTCTTGATTACAAACAAGATAAACCAATCCGGCAAATGCTTCATCAGTCCTACAAACGGTTTATTAATCCACCCTGGAATGTACTGTTTCTTCTTTTTGAACATTTTCCGAAGTGCTTTCTTCACCAATGTTTCGGGTTTCATCGACACGCCAATCCGCACTGCCACCTTGCGCCAATAGTCGCTCAGTCCGTACAGTCCCGTGTCTACCGCTCCTGGACAGATAGCGGTTACCCCCACATTATAGGGCTTCAACTCATACCATAGAGAACGCGAGAAATTCAGTATGTACGCCTTTGTCGCATTATAAACGCTGATGCCGGGGAACGACATCCACGCCGACATAGACGACATATTGAGAATGTAGCCGAATCTCCGCTCTCGCATATCCTCGCCAAAGAGACGGCACATTTTGCTCACCGTCTTCACATGGAGGTCGAGCATCAACTCAATGCGCTCCATACTCGTTTCGTGATAGTCGTTGAAAAAGAAAACACCTGCGTTGTTTATCAATATATCCACCTGAAACCCAATCTCTTTGCAGTATTGATGCACCTCCTCGGCGGCGCACTTGGCAGAGAGGTCTTTGTATAAGGTTTTCACCTCCACCCCGTACGTCTGCGCAAGGCGTGCGCCGACTTCTTCCAACTCCTTCGCCTGGTTGCTCACCAACATCATAGAATGCCCTTGCCGAGCCAACTCCTCCGCATAACAAAGTCCGATACCAGAGCTTGCGCCCGTAATCAACACATTTTCTTTATTTTGCTGCGCCATAATCTTTATTTTCACATTATTTCCTACCACGACAAAGCCAAGAATACAAACCTTGTCCATTTGGCTTAACAGGAACTTGATTGTAATTTTTCAAGAATTTGATTCAACTGCGGAAGCACCGCCTGCTCACCGTCATTGTCTATCACAAAATCAGACATTCGTCGGCGCACCTCATCATCCATTTGGTTAGATATGCGTGCCTCCACCTGCTGCTGTGTGATGCCGTTCCGCTGCATCACGCGACGCACCCTGACCTGCTTGGGGGCAGACACCGTCAGCACCTTGTCCATCTTGTCGCTAAGGTGCGACTCAAACAGAATGGCAGACTCCACCGCCACAACGGGCGATGCACTGCACCCTGCCCACCGGCAGAAATCTTCCGCAACGACGGGATGCACGCACCCATTCACCCTTGCAAGCAACGTTCCGTCTGAAAAAATCGCAGATGCCATTCTTTGTCTGTCCAACAGACCATTGGCAAGGAAAATCTTATCCCCAAAGATTTTCTTCAATTCGCTCCTTAAATAGCTATGGGTGATCATCAGCCGCTTCGCCTCAGTGTCAGCGTCATACACGGGGATGCCCTTCGCCCGGAGCATATCCGAAACAACCGTCTTGCCTGCACCAATGCCGCCCGTAATGCCTAACAGTATCATTCTTTCCCGTTTTTTTCTTCCACAATATAATCCACACTCTGGGGTGTGGTTTTCAGTCCGAAAACGCCCTGCGGAAGTTCCTTCCACTGCACAGCTATTTTGCCGTCGCTGTGGGCGATGTCCGCATAATCCACAAAGAAAGTGAACGAGGCGGCATCCAACGTTTCGTAATGGCTGAAGCCCACTTTGCAACTCACCTCCACATTAGCGGGAAATATCCTCAGCACCCTATCATGCGGCAAGTTGACAATGGAGAGCGGAGCCTGCAGTTTCTTCTCGGTGAAACGCTCCGTCTGGAATGTGAGATTTATAACAGAATCAGAAAATATCACCAACGGCACACGCTCCAACATCACCTGCACCTGCTGTGTGTCTTTAATGTCAGACAACTCTGTGTAGCGTGTTTTCGCCACACTCAGACTATCCAACGCACTTTGCGGACCGTAAGCGGTAACCGTGGACGGTGTGTGTGTCATAGTGTCGCAGTAGGTGTATTGCTGCGCCAAATCGAACGTGCCGCAAACCTCCACTGGCAGCGTTTTCTCTGCTAAACGCTCCACACAAAAATAGATGGAATCTGGACTGATTTTTGTAATCTGCACATCTGCGTTGCTGCCTTGCTTTTGAAGTGCGGAGAGGAAACTCTGCGTCGGCATACTGCCTGCTCCCCTTTCCACACCCTGCAACTTTACACGCAAAGGTGGGATATTCCTACCCCACCTATATTTGACAAGATTCGTACCTTGCCCGGTTACCGTGATATGCAGCGACTTTATCGGCTCCTGCGAAAGGACATATCCATTGGGAATGCCGACATACTCGACAGGCACCTCCACCATCGTCTCATACCTCTTGTTAAGGGCGTTCAGCGCCCAAAGCGAGGCGGAAATGGCAAGATAGAGAAGGAACGTGAACACGTTTTTGCTGGTCAAGAAGTCTTTCATCTTCTCGATTTGACCCCGCAGTTCCTCCTCTAACGTCTCTGGATGCATATCTTACCTATGTAACGATTACTTCGTTACCGTGGTGCTTGCCAACGTCTGAGGGTCGGCAATGACTGCCTCCTTCACCACGCGCACGCACACGTTGTTTGCGATTTCGACAACCACAACCGCATCTTCCACTTCCTTCACTTTGCCGAATATGCCGTTCACAAGCACTTTGTCGCCCACCATCAGTCCGTCGCGGAACTTCTGCAGCTCCTTTTGTCTCTTTGACTGCGGACGGATCATGAAAAAGTAGAACACTACGAAGATCAGAACCATCATCAGGATGGACATCCAACCCGACTGACCGCCTTGCGCGGGTGCTTGCAAAATAATAGACTCAATCATTTTCGTTTTGTTTTTTGTTATTGTTATAGTTACTGATATACGCCACCTTGGTGATTTTGTTCGCATCGGTCAGCTCTTTCACCACCGCATCCAAAATTCCGTTGATGAAGATGCTGCTTCGCGGCGTGCTGTACGATTTCGCCAACTCCAAATACTCATTCATCGACACGCTGACCGGTATAGACGGGAAGGAGCAAATCTCTGCCAGAGCCGCCTGCATAATGATCGTATCGAGAAACGCAATACGGTCTGCATCCCAGTTTTTTGTATGTTTAGCAATCATCTCCTTGTAGTCGTTCGCATTGTAGACGCTCTTTTTGAAAAGCGTGTAGGCGAATTTCTCATCTTCCTCATCCTTGAATTTAGGGAGGAGCGGTTGCTCGTCTCCATTCTCTTGTTCAAAGTTGCGGATGGTTTTGCTGACGAAGCTCAGCACGATGTTGGCATCGTCGTTCCAATAGATGCAAAGGTCTTCCAACTCCTTGCCCAACAGTTCAGACTCGGAGATGATGTGGCGGATAATGCTGCGCCACAGTTCCTTGTCGTCGGCATACGTTGGGGAAGTTTTCTCTGCATATTCGCGCATCAAGTCCGACTCGATGATTTGCTTGTGGATTCCGTTCACGGCGTTGCTTTCCTCGCTTCCCCAATCCACGTCATGCTCCTCCAAATAGGATTTCAGCGCAAGATTACCTTCTAATTGCTTCACGAACTTGTTGTCTGCCAAAAGCCGGTTGTAAGCGAGTTCCTCCTTGGCGAGGCTCTTCCACGTCAATCTTTTCTTAGCCAGATCGGTGATGTTGAGAATCAGGTGGAAGAAATAATGGTAGAGTTCGTACGTCTTATCTATGCTCAGCGCAAGCTCCTCCTGAGCCAAACCGAAATCATTCTCCTCTCTGCTATTCTTGTAATAGGAGTACAGAATCTGAATGATTTTAATCCTAAGTAGGTTTCTGTTTATCATCTCTTTCTAAATTCTTCATTTTAATGCCCGATTCCTCGCCATAGCAGCCACGCAAGCGCACCTTTGCATGTATGGTTAACGGAAACGCACAATTAGACGCAAAAGTACGTTTTTTTATTCATTTTTCGGTGGAAGAACGCATACGAAAATAACGGTTCGGAAAAATTAAGCTTCGCACCCACAAAAAAAACAGAAACAATGAATCTTTAAGACTCCGGCAGATCTTTATCACACGCCACTAAACCATTGATTTCAGAACTACCTATGTCGCCCGTTAGGACTTCAAGTTTTCCTTTTCATCCCTCAGAGCGACACAAAGCCGTTCGTTTACACACATTTCCTCGCCAAGGCAAAGCCAAGCGTGTTTGTCTTTGCGCATTTGACTTAACAGAAATGGCATTGTCTAAATTTTCAAAAAGCCACATCGCAGCTACTTCTGTGAGAAACCCGCCCTTTGGTGAACGGGTTCTCAACCTCCTTTAAAGATCCTGGACCAACCGGACAGCTTCACCATGGTTCCGAAATTCGTAGTACGATCTCACGTACGTATCGCCGAAACGGAATCCGTAAACGTAGAACGAGTTTCTAACAGAAGACGACCAATAGAAGCCGTCTCTGCCACTATCCAACACCTCCGTTCCATAACGTCCAGTCACTCTACGCAACGCCACAACGCCCAAATTCTCAAGTTTCTTAAACTCCTCTTCCGAATAGTGGTTGGTATACGGAAGAGATAAACTGCCTACATAAGATGATGTAGTACTGGTGCTTAAAACGGTTACAGTAATGCCATCGGGCGCTGTGAAACCGGTAGGGATAAGCATAAAGCACCAGCGCGTGCCGATGCAGCACAACGTCCATTTGTTGTTCTGGAAGAGGTACTTCCACTCGTCCGCGGTCAATGTTCTCCACTTGTTCGGCACATTTCCTCCGTTACAGATGGCGTTGACGCCCCAATCGGTAAATGTATTGTAATCAGAATTGTCCGTGCTGGTGTTCGTAGGATTATTTCCCGTACCCCACCCGAATAGGTCTATCCAACCGTCGTAGGTGGATGAAATGTTGCTGTTGGCGTCTTCAACATAGTCATACTGCTTCGCTGCGAAACGCCATTTGTTTCGCGCTGCGTTGTACTGCAAGTTACCTTGCGAGAAATAGACGCTTTTAGTTGCTGAAACCTTATAAGATGCTTTTTTGAGCGCACCATTCTCAGCAACCGGATTGGCTTCGGATTCAGGTTCAACTTCTGCCTCGCCGCCTGCTTCACTTCCAGACCCACCTTCAGTTTCGCCACCTGTCTCGACTTCCTCCGTTTCGCCGCCGTCAGTCTTTTCCTCCTCTTTAGGCTGCTCCTTTTCTTTGTCTGGTACAACGCCATCCACCACCAATTTGGTTGGCTCGGAGTCGTCCTCCTCTTCGTCGTTCTTTACCACCTCGGTGGCTTCCTTGTCCTCATCGTCGTCTTTGCACGATGTGGTAAGGCTCATCGTCGCCACACTGCAGCAGACAAGCAGAATCATTGTCTTGAAAAACTTTCTCATATTACGAATATTTTTGGTTATAACTGATTAGACAAAAAAATCAGGGAACGATTTCTTCCGAATCCGTCCTACTTTTTGCTTACGAATTATTTATTTTATCCGAAAAATTCAGAAAATCGGGGGGGGTATTGACATTAGTCAACACCAAAGGAATACCTGACTTCCTCAAAGAGTTCAGGAACGAATGGGCAATATGGCATTTCTTGCTTTTCATCGGCGGCAAAGATAGTCGATATATTTGTAAATGCAAGAGAAACGGATAGGAAATTCTCGGCAACCACTCTTCCAACGCCCACCTACCTACCAACCTCGTTTCTGCGG
>CAVGRN010000026.1:0-25931 GCA_963631545.1 Paludibacteraceae bacterium
CTTTCTGCATACTTTGCTTTTTTATTATCCCAAAATCCCCAAAAGTTGCACCCCTTTCTGAAATGCTCCCTCTGAATGTTTTGCGGTGCAAAGGTATGGAAAAATTTAAAAGAGTAAAAGGTTTCTGAAAAGAAAACACAATAGATTAATGCGACAAAACCAAAGGGATGCCCGAATATTCAGGCATCCCTTTCCCTTTTTTAGCAAAGATTATTTCGCATCCCAGCCCAAAGCGGACGCACCCAAAACAGCGGCATCCGCCTCCTTCATTCCAGAGAACAAAACCTTAACCTTGTTCCTGAAAATCGGCATCAAGTTCTCCTCCATCGCTTTCTTTAATGGTGTAAGCAAAAGGTTGCCCGACTTTGCCAGACCGCCAAAAAGTACAATCGCCTCGGGACTGCTAAACTTAACAAAGTCTGCCAACGCCTGTCCCAGTATCTCGCCCGTGAAAGCGAAAATATCCTTTGCCATCGCGTCGCCCGCCTGCGCAGCATCGAACACATCCTTTGAGGTGATGTCGCTTGCCGAAATTTTGCGCAACAGCGAATCCTCGTTAGCGCGCTTCTCCAAAAACTCGCGGGCAGTGCGTGCCACACCCGTAGCCGAGGTATAGGTCTCCAAGCAGCCCTTGTTGCCGCAGCCACACTGGCGGCCTCCACGCACCACAATGCAGTGTCCCAACTCGCCGGCAAAACCGTCGTGCCCCAAAATCAACTGTCCGTTGGCAACAATGCCGCTGCCAACACCCGTGCCGAGCGTTATCATGATAAAATCCTTCATGCCGCGCGCCACACCGTATGTCATCTCGCCGATGGCAGCGGCGTTCGCATCGTTCGTCAACGCAACCGGCACGCCCACACGCTTCGAGATTTCCTTCGCAAACGGGATAATGCCTTTCCATGGGAGATTCGCCGCATGCTCGATGTTGCCCGAATAGAAGTTAGCGTTAGGCGCACCCACACCCACACCTTGAATCTTATCCATACCACAGTTGGATGCGACGAGCGACTTGATGGCATCGCTCAAAGCGTCGGCATACTTGTCGAACTCGGGGTACGACTGCGTTTTGATGGAAGTAGTGGCAAGCACCTTGCCCTGACGGTCTACAATTCCAACCACGGAGTTGGTGCCTCCAATGTCTATTCCAACCACATTGGGTTTCAAATCATCTTTCATTTGCAGTATGTTTTTTCGTTTATATTTATATTTTCTTGTTTTTGCTCGTTTACACGCACCTTTTTCTCTCTTCTACCCACACCGCTACCGAAAAATCCATACCACACAAGGTAGATGTAGCACAAAATCGGCAAAGCGAAAGAATAGTGCAAGTCGCCAAGGTAATCTGCCAACAATCCCTGCAACGGCGGCAACACCGCACCTCCCAAAATCATCATCACCAGCAGCGACGAGCCTTGCGTGGTGTATTTTCCCAAGCCATCAATCGCCAACGTAAAGATATTGGAGAACATAATGGAGTTGAATAACCCGACGGAGAGAACCGCCCAAAGCGACAAACCGCCATCGGTGAGCAACATCAGGAGCAGCAAGGCGATGTTCACCACCGCAAAAAGCCCCAGTGTGCGCGACGGATGCGAACCTACCAAAAGGAACAGCAGGAAGTTCACCGCCAAGGCACCGAAGAAATAATAAACCTCCGTGCCTTGGAAGAAAGCCAACATCGCTTGCCAGTCTAATTGAAGCGACAACGAGAACGCGCCAAACACCAAGGCAAGGCAGAGCAACGATGAAATGAGCATCAGCAGGTTCTTCAGTCTGCCGTGCAACTCTCCCATTGAAAACGAGCCAACCAACCTGCCAATCAGCGCACCGCCCCAGTAGAACGAGAGGAACGCACTCGCCACCTGATCGGGGTAACCGGAATAGTCGCGCATATAGTTCACAAGGTTACTGCCAATCGTCACCTCCGCCCCGACATAGCAGAAAATGCCAATCATACCCGTGATTAGATACGGATGCCGCAACGCACCCACCCGACTCAAAGCCTGCTCGCCATTCTCGGGCACCACACTCGGAATCTCGGCGAAAAACAGCACGCCAGAAAGAACCAACAGCACACTCGAAAGAAACAAAAACGGAATCTGCACTGCCGACGGCGCAGCCACAGTATCGGGTGCGGCATCGCTATACAAAAGGTTGAATATCACATATCCGCCGATGATCGGGGCGAGCGTCGTACCAAGCGAGTTAAATGCCTGAACCATATTCAACCGACTGGACGACGTTTCCGGCGAACCCAACACCGACACCAATGGATTGGCGGCTATCTGCAAAAAAGAAAATCCCATACCTAACAAGGCAAGGGAAAGAAGAAACAAGGCGAACGTGGGACGCTCTGAACTCGACTCCAAAAATAGGAAGAAGCAGGCGATGGCGGAGATGATCAGTCCCAAGGAAATGGTGTTCTTGTAGCCAATCTTCAGTATCGGGTCGCCCAAGGTGGCCGACACAAGGAAATATGCCAGCGCAACAATGAAATAGGAGACGAAGAACGCCAACTGAACCAACTGAGACTCAAAGTGATTCAACGCAAAAACATCCTTCAAATACGGAATGAGGATATCATTCAGACAAGTGATGAACCCCCACATAAAAAACAATGTGGAAAGCACCACCAAAGGGTAAATATATCTTTTCTTAGAACCGAAGTCCTTCATTGTCAATAAATTAAAAATCAACTTGTATGCGGAAATTCACACGTCGCCCGGTCAAATAATTCGGCACGGCGTAACTTCCGCCAGAGGCGTCCGACACCCAATAATAAGAATTGACATTCCTAATATTCAGCAAATTAAAGACATCTAAGTTGAACGACAAAACTTTCATCCACGAAAAAAATTTCCGACGCATAATTTTGTCTTTTCCACGGCGCAACAAGTAGGATGCGCCAATGTCCACCCTCCGATAGTCATTCATTCGGAAAGCCGATTTGAGGTCTTCCCGGCCCGACGGACCAAACGGCAAGCCGTCCGCCCATATCAGTTTTAGGTTCACTTTCAACTTATCATAACCAGGGAAATAATCCTGAAAAAAGAGGGAGATATTATACAGCTGGTCTGTCGGGCGGTAGATGTAGCCTTTGCCATCGCCATAAATGTTCTCCATTGTACGCATGAACGAGAGCGAGAGCCACGAGTCTGTACCCGGCACAAACTCGCCAAAGAGTTTCATATCCGCCCCAACGGCGAAACCATCCCCGCAATTCTCGCCTTTGTAGGTTATCTGCGTATTGTCCACCATATACGGGATGATACGGTCGATGTACTTTCCGTAGGCTTCCACAGAGAATTTAAACGGACGTTTCACAATTCTGAAATAGTAATCGGACGCCAACAGCAACTGATACGAACGTGGCGACTTAACGCTGCTGTTCAACTCAACCTCGCTATTGCCGAACTCATCGGTTACCTCTTTTTTTATCTCCTTATAAAATAACGACTGCGAATAAATGCCCGTCGCAACGCGAAGCCCCCAGTTGGGGTATTTCTGAGGAAACCACGCACAAGCCAACCGCGGACTCACCAAGCACTCGTTGTTGAAACTCCAATAGGCGAAACGCAAACCACCCGTAAGCGTGAACTTCCCCTTCAAACCACGTTTTGTGTAAGTATCTTGCAAATAAGCGTTTACACGGACGGTACTGAGATTATGGTTGGAGAAAAGATTGTCATACAAAGTCATATTCTGCGTGTTCAAGGGCAGCGAGTAACCGGCAGAGTCGCGTTTCTCCCACTCTGCCACCTCGTCATCCACAAATTCGCTCTGCACCGTCGCCCCCCATTTCAGTTGATTGAACGGCAGTTTGTGCGTCCCCGTGAGCGAGATGTTGGAAACAGTCGCCCCCAGCCTATTCCGCGCATGCTCGTGGTACGTCCCGACACCCGACGCGGCATCAATCAACACCGAACCATTTCCATCCGTCGCACTCAGCCAATAGGAACCACCAATGTCGTAAGACACCTGCTCGGAAGTATGGAAAAAAGATGACGAAAGACTGATGGAGTCCTTCTTTGTGGGTGCGAACGAAAGTGCCAACGAGGCGAAATACGTTTGAAACAGATCCTCCTCCTGGCCATCAAAATAGACGGTGAAGTTTTTCACCTCATTCATCGTACCGAAAGATGTGCTGCGGCTAATGGGTTGAAAACGATAGTCGTTTCGCGAAATGTTACCCAAGAAAGACAAACTCCACTTAGAAGAGAAATCGTATGTCAAAAACGTCTGATAATCAATAAAATTAGGTTCATACTCCGCCTCAGTTTCCAACGAACCCAACAAATAAGAGGATGTTTTATATCGGAATCCATGCATCTGCGAAAACTTTCCCGTGGAATGGCCGACATACGCCGTCGCACCCAAAAGACTTATCGATGCCGACCCCTCAAACCGAGAAGGTCGCTTGTAACGGATGTCTAACACTGACGACATTTTATCGCCATACTCCACTCCGAAGCCTCCCGACGAGAAAGAAACAGACTCCACCATATCGGGATTGACGAACGACAAGCCCTCCTGCTCGCCCGACCGTATCAGCAGCGGACGATAAATCTCCACGGAATTGACATAGACGCTATTCTCGTCATAGTTTCCTCCGCGCACGGAGTACTGCGAACTCAATTCGTTATTCATCGACACACCCGCCTGTGTGGATATCAACGCTTCAATGCCGCCGCCCGACACATCGGGCATCGTCCGCAAATGGTCTACCTTCAACAATTCGACAGAGGTTTCCTGTTTCCGGTAGACGTTCATCTCCACCTGCTCCAAGACCTCCGATTTCTCGTGCAACCGAACGGAAAGACGCCCTGCCGCGCCCGACACGGCTATCCGCCGCACCTCATTCTCATAACCTATGCACGAGAACTGCACCGTAAGAGAATCCTCGCCGGCAGGCGTGCAAACAAATGAGTACGCGCCTTGATCGTCGGTCGTTCCGCCTTGTCCCAACCCCACCACCAACACGTTGACATACGGCAACGGCGAGCGGTTATCATCCTCCACCCTGCCACTCAAACGGAAATCTCCGGCAAAGGAGGCGGTGAAAACCACAAAAAAGGAAATGAAACAAAGCAACGACTTCCGCATAACGTAGTGTTTTTATTTATTGAAGAAGTCATCCCGAGATTTGGGGCGTTCATCCTCCCTCCACTTGAAATTGCGGAGGAAACGCTCCTCTTCGGGGATTTTATCAGGCGGGTACATGATACCTTCTGAATCGGGCGTCATGATGATTTTATGCAATTTGTTTTTCTTCGTGAAGATGGACATTTTCTGCCCGACAGCCTTGTTTAGCCCGACAAGCAGTCCGCGGTCGTCCTTCGAATAGTAAAGAGAAACCGCCTCGCCCAACAAGTCAACTTGCTGCAACTTATTGTTGACGATATACGCAACAGCCTCTTTGCCAGAGAGTTGATTATACTGATTCTCACCCTCGTCAGAAACTATCATCGCCTTTTCGGGTATATGGATTCTATCCAACTCCTCATTTTTAAAGTGGATGTCTATCCTATCGCCACCCATCAACTGGCTCTGTTCCGACCAAATCACAGGGTCATAGTACATACGCGCCAGCGAATCCTGTGAGAAATAGACGAGCGAGTCGCACTTCCCCTGCATATCCGACCGGTAGATACAAACATTTCTATAAGCACGCAGTTCATTCCGTACGGAATCTACTTCGCAAAGGTGGAGCGTGTCCGCCTTCAAATAGAGGCTATCCCCTTCGGAATACTCCACGACATACGGATTCCCGACAACCGTGGCATAGGCGAGTGCCGTACTGTCCCCCTCCATATACTCGCCGCGGACAATCATTTTCTGCACCGTATCGCACACCTCCGCCTTGCCGTATGCCTTCACTTTCCCTTGTTTCGCATTGAAAGCAATGGAATCCGCCGTCATACGCTTGCCGTTCTGGTATGTTACCACTGAGCGATTGTAGAGCCTGCCGACATTCGTATTGGTGATGATCCACCCTTTTGTGGTGTTGACCTTGTATTTCTGTCCGGCTACGATAGACGGACCTAACAATGTGGCTTTTGAAATGCCCTGGCTGTACCTAAGAGAATCGGCAAGAATCGTATACTCGGGGTGGACAAGCACAACGGAGTCTTTGAAAAGATAAGATTTCTGCTCCGTATAGTAGTAGCCTTGGCGGGAGGTCAGATGATAATCGGCATCCACCACATCGCCGCCGCCATAGTAATAGCCATAGTTTTTATTTCGGAAGAAATCCAGGAAATGGGTTTTCAAAGTGGACGATTCCGAGCGGAGTTCAACCGCCCCGCGGATTCTCATCAACGTCGTCTGCCCATCATAGAAGAGGCTATCGGACACCATCGTCGCCCCCCCGGTCTGCACCACACGCACATGCCCGAAAGCATCGAACGAGTTGGACGAGCCATCGTAGAAATAGGCACTGTCGCAATACATCAACACATCCTCGTGCCGGAAACGCACATTTCCCCTCAACACTTGATAGGAGCGTCCGCCTTGCTTGTCGAATGTCAGCTCATCGCACTGCTCCAACAGCACCGTCCGCTTCTTCTGGGGAAAGGACAGCGTAGCAAAAGCGCATAAGAAAGTAAGCAACAAGACGAAACGCACACACCTCATAATCAAACAATTAAACATCATTTAACCCATCCTGGATATTGGAATGTGCAGTTTCGCCACTTCTCGTCAATCCGAACGTAGATCTCTTTTTGCTTTTCACGAATCCACTTCTCCAAAATTTCATCGTCTTTACGTTTCTGGTAGATGCTTTTTATCTCCATATAGTCCGTTTCGACCGTTGCCTTGTGGGCTTTGGAAAGCAACTTGACTTTGGCGATGGCATACACTTCCTTCCCTTTGGAATCAATCATCGAGAATACTTTGGACATCTCGCCCTCCTTCAAGTCATACACCGCCCGACCAACATCGGCAGGCAGATCCTGCATCTGGAACTTAGACGAACCCGTCTTCGGATTAGTCATCAGTCCCTCGCTGTTTTTCGTGCTTTTATCCACAGAGTACAATGAAACCGCTTTCTCAAAAGTAACCTCCTTTGCATTGATGGCTGCATAGACGCTGTCTACTCGCCTCTTCGCCGCATTCTTCTCCTCGAAAGTAACCTTAGGCTTTAACAAGATATGACGGCAATTCACTTTATCTCCCTGTTTATCAATCAATTGAATAATATGATAGCCAAACTCCGACTCTACAATTTTTGAAACTCGTTTGGTGTCCGTCAGCGAGAATGCCACGTTGGCAAACTCAGGCACGAGCTGTCCTTTGCCCATATACCCCAACTCGCCGCCGTGCTTCGCCGACTCAGTGTCTTCGGAATAAAGAATCGCCAAAGTGGAAAATTCAGAATCGCCCGAGTCAATACGCTTCTGGAAATCACGCAATTTCGACTTCACATCTTCAATAGCCTCACGGCTCACCTCCGGCTCAATCGTAATCAGCTGAACTTCGAGCTGCGTCGGGATAGTCGGGATACTATCCTCTGGCAGCGATTTATAAAAAGCGGAAACCTCCGCCGGTGTGATTTTCACATTGCTCACCAGTTTGCGCTGCATCTGGCTAATAATCTGCTGGTTGGAAACCATCTCAGAAAGTTCCTCACGCAACGCCGAAACTGGCTGCCCGAAATACTCCTCCAACTTCTCCTTCGATCCGATTTGGGCGATCAGATAACTGATACGCATCTCCACTTGGGTATTGACCGACTTTTCGTCGGCAAAAATACTATCGATTTTCGCTTGGTCGAGATACAATTTCTGCAACGCAATTTGCTCTGGAATAACACAATAGGGGTCGCCCTCCATAGTTACACCCTCGTAGCGGAGCCGCTGACGATATTCCTCTACATCAGACTTCATTATGGCCTCGTCGCCCACCACCCAAGCCACCTCGTCAATGACGTTTTGCTGTGCGTGAGTCAACGAAAGAGAAAGGCAAACAGCCGAAACTAAAAAAGACAATCTTCTCATAAACAATCATTTATACCATTTCGCCTCACCTTTCTTCATAGCAGACTCATAAAGGTTGCTCCGATAGTCGGAAAGGAAGCCATTCTTGTTCCGCTCCATCAATATGGAGTGGATTCGCCCACGGGCAGCCTCAAATGGTTGAAGGTCGCCAGCCGACTTAAAATCAGACACATAAAGCAAGACAGTATATACGGAGTCAGCGACGGTGCACAACTGTCCGCTATGCAAATCTTTTTCGGAAATAGACAATGGGGCGTTTTTCCGCACCTGCGACAACGGAACCCAACGATCTGTAAAATAGTCGAACTTGGCCGCGTTTTTCACGCTCACAGACGATATGGTGTCAATGTTCTCTTCGCTCGGGTTTGACATCAGAGAATGTAACTGAGCGATATCCGGCACGTCCGAATAGGAGACCAACAACATACCTTTCACCAAAGGCTCTGGCAAAGAGAACAAATGAGGATTCTCCTTGTAGAACTTGCGCATCTGTGCATCGTCCATCTTGTTTCCTAAATATTCATTCACCAGCTTCAGCTCAAACTCGTATATAATGAGTGAGCGGCGATAGTTCTCCACCAGCGAGTCTACTTCCGGCATATCCTCAATCTCGTCTAACGCACTTTCATACATCAACTGGTTGGTTATCCAATCCTTGATGAATGTTTCCACCGCCAACAGGCTGTCCGCCGTGCTTAAACCTTCCACATAAATCTTTGACTCTAAGTCTTCTCGATACAACTTTTTGTCTCCGACCTCGGCCACCACATCTTCCGACTTCTTCTCCCAAAAACGCCAATTGAAGGAACAAGAAGAAAAAGCGACAGCAGCGCAGACAACGAGCAAAAACCTCAACGAACTCATTCTATGGTATTTAACACATCCTGATAAATCTTCACCGTGTACTTCGCCCTAAGGGATTTCACCCATTCTTCCTCCAAAAAGTTCTGATAATCAGCGGTTACCAATCCCTTGACATCCTCATACGACTGCGGAGCGGATAGCACCGCACCACGAACTGCCACAAACGGATAAGCATCATTCTTGTACTCACCCTCGTTAAACACTTTGTAGTCGACCGCCGCATTAGAGCCTTTCGCCACAAGTCCGCTGGTAATCTTCACTTCTTTCTTACCATCATGGTTATAGTGGTTCCGGATGGAGTCCTTTGCCTCCTCCAAAGTGTTTTCGTTGAGTATCTTCTCCACCTCGCCGGCTATTTTCTGTGTTTGGCACAAAACAACTACTCCCTTGAACTTTGGTGCTTTCCACGTATAGTTCCCTTTGTGCTCAGCGAAGAATCTCTGCAAACCAGCAGTGTCTGCCGCAGCCTTGTTCCAAACTTTCTCACTGCTGATTTCAAACAACAGCAACCCGTCGCTGTACTCGGTTTCCAAATTGCGGAAATCCACATTTGTCGCCATCAGATAGTCGCGTTCTGCCGCCACCATCTTCCTATAAATATAGGAGTCGAATGTTTTCCTGACGAAATTTTCCTTACTCAACTGGTTTGGCTTTCGGTTGGAAAGGTCAATCTTACCCGACTTGACCGCACTCTCGAACGACCCCAACCGACTGTTAAAGAACTTCAGAAAATCAGACTGCGGATAGGTGTTGCCTTGGAACGTGTACAGAGGCGCATCATAATTATAAACACTCCGACGCTCCGTTTCACTCATATTCATTAGTTTCTCGAAAATGCCCAACGCATCTTCATAAACCTCAACGCCATATTTGTCCTTCATCTTTTCCTCATACACCTGATTGGACATTATGTAACGAGACGATTTCTTCAGTTTGTTCTCCAATTCCTCTTTGCAGTCGTCAACCGATGTGTAAGGCGTAACCTCCAAAAGTTTGATGATATGAACGCCAAACGCAGTACCCGTCTTGCTCACATCGCCAACATTGGTCAATCTTCCGACAGCCGATTCAAACTGTGGCGGATAAATCCCTTGGCCTACAAACCCAAGGACTCCGCCCTTTTCCGCCGTCGTCCTATCGTCTGAGAACTCTGCCGCAAGCTTTGAAAAGTCTGCTCCGCCTCTTGCCATCTCATAAAGAGAATCCACACGTTGCGTGTAGTTCTGGCGAGTGTTCTTTACCAAGATCTGCGCCACTTTGCGGTCTTTGTAGTTGGGTTTATGCTCAAAAACCTTCACGATATGATAACCGAACTCCGTGCGGAAAGGCTTTGAAAAAGAGCCGACCGGCGTAGAGTAAGCCGCATTTTCAAATTCATATACGGTGGAGAAAACATTCACATAGCCAAGGCTTCCGCCATTCGTCTTTGACGGACAATCAGAATACTCTTTTGCAGCCGCCGCGAAATCCTTTCCGTCTTTCAACTCCTTATAGATAGAGTTGATTTTATTCCAAGCCTCGACCGTGTCTTCGCCCGCTTCCACCTTCACTAAAATATGTGAGGCAAGAACACTTGTTTTTTTGCGTTCAAACGCTTCTTGTAGCAATTGATGTTCTGTTTCCTCATCCCTAAGATAAGGCACAATCAATTGATTTTCATACTTTTCCAACTCCGCAAGATACGACTCGTGCGAGTCATAGTCCTGGACCTTCGCCTCAGCCACCTTCAATTTGTAGTTGACGAACAGGTCAACATACTCAGACAACTTTTTCTTGTCCATAGCAGCGGCGGCGTTATTCTTTTTATAGATGTATTCGAACTCAGATTTCGGGATATCCGTACCTGCCACATTCATCAAAATAGGATCCTGCGCACTGACCCCGAGGCTTATCGACGCCGCCAAACACACCGACGGCCAAAAAGAATGTTTCATACTATTTTCCTGCAAGAATTAGTTTTTGAAATTACTCCATTCGCCATTGTTCCAGCACCTGAGGTGCGACAAAAGCAGAAGTAATCTAATAACGTACAAATATAGGAAAAATTACGCAGTAGAAACACAGATAAACGAAAAAGGGAGGCCAGCAAGACCTCCCCCTATCTTAAAAAGAATCCAGAGCGGATTAACCTCTCTTCTCCTTGATTCTCGCTTTCTTACCAGTAAGCTCTCTCAAGTAGTACAACTTAGCGCGACGTACTCTACCGATCTTGTTCACTGTCAAAGAATCGATGAATGGAGAATCCATTGGGAAAATTCTCTCCACGCCAACTCCACCAGATACCTTACGAACGGTGAAACGCTTCTTCTCTCCGTGTCCGCTGATGCGAATCACATCACCACGGAACTGCTGGATACGCTCTTTGTTACCTTCGACAATCTTGTAAGCAACCGTTACAGTGTCTCCACTCTTGAACTTTGGAAGTTCCTTGCCTGCGGCAAAAGCCTGCTCCGCAACTTTAATTAAATCCATTTTGTTTATTATTACTGTTTGACATCGTGCAATATTACGAACACCCAAGTTTCATAAGAGATTACACAAAACCTCGCAAATTTACGATTTTTATTTCATTCTCGGAAAAAACGCCAAACTAAAATACGATATTGACTATCTTTCCTGGAACGACAATCACTTTTTTGACTGGTTTTCCGTCTAACAACTTCACCGTCTGTGCGTCAGACAGGGCTGTCTTCTCCACCTCATCTTTCGGCATATCGCTTGGCAACGTCAACGAGAAACGAACCTTTCCGTTGAATGAAATCGGGTATTTAACCTCATTCTCCTTCAAATACGCCTCGTCGTATGCTGGCCATTGAGCATCGCACACGGTGGTGTTATGTCCCATTCTATGATACAACTCCTCTGCAACGTGCGGTGCAAAAGGGCAAAGAAGGATGACCAAAGGTTCGAGGATATCCTTCTTGTGGCACTTCAACGCTGCCAACTCGCTCACGCAAATCATAAACGCAGCAACGGAGGTGTTATATGAGAAATGCTCTATGTCATACGTTACCTTCTTGATAAGCTTGTGCAGCGATTTAAGTTCCTCTTTCGTGGCTTTCTCGTCAGTAACTGCGAAATCATCGCCGTTGAAATACAATGCCCACATTTTCTTCAGGAAACGATGCACACCGTCAATTCCGTTAGTGTCCCAAGGTTTAGACTGCTCAATCGGTCCGAGGAACATCTCGTACAAACGCAATGTATCTGCGCCATAACGCTCCACAATATCATCCGGATTAACCACATTGAACATGCTCTTCGACATCTTCTCGACAGCCCAACCGCAGACGTATTTTCCATCCTCAAGGATGAACTCCGCCGTGGCATACTCAGGGTTCCACTTCTTAAAGGCTTCAATATCAAGGATATCGTTCGACACGATATTCACATCCACATGTATAGGCGTGGTGTCATATTGGTCTTTCAAATTCAATGAAACAAAAGTGTTCGTCCCTTTCTGGCGGTACACAAAATTCGATCTACCCTGAATCATTCCTTGGTTGATCAACTTCTGGAACGGCTCGTCCTTCACCACATAGCCCAAGTCATAAAGGAATTTATTCCAGAAACGACTGTATATAAGGTGCCCCGTCGCATGCTCGGTTCCGCCCAAATACAAATCAACGTTCTGCCAATAATCATCGGACTCCTTGCTTACAAGGGCGTTGTCGTTATGTGGATCCATATAGCGCAAGTAGTACGCAGACGACCCAGCGAAGCCAGGCATCGTGTTCAACTCGTACGGATACCCCTCCGCAGTATGCCAATTCTCAGCGTGTCCCAATGGTGGCTCGCCTTTCTCCGTTGGTTTAAAATCCTTAACCTCAGGCAATTCCAAAGGAAGCTGACCCTCTGGCAATGGATAAGGGATTCCATCTTTATAGTAAATCGGGAACGGCTCACCCCAGTAGCGCTGGCGGCTGAAAATAGCGTCGCGCAAACGGTAGTTCACTTTCACCCGTCCTAAACCTTTTTCCTTCACATATTCTTTCGTCCGTTGGATAGCATCTTTCACGGTCAAGCCATTGAGGAACCCAGAGTTTGCCATCACGCCGTCTTTAGCGTCGAAACTTGATTCGCTGACATCGCAACCCTCAATCACAGGGATAATCGGCAGGTTGAATTTCTTAGCAAAAGCATAGTCGCGCGAGTCGTGGGCAGGAACTGCCATAATTGCACCCGTTCCGTAGCCAGCCAAAACATAGTCGCTCACCCATATTGGAATTTCCTCGTTCGTGAACGGATTGATGGCATACGCACCCGTGAAAACGCCCGTTACATTTCTATCGGAGACACGCTCACGCTCCGTGCGGCGTTTCACCATATCCAAATAGGATTGGACTTCGGCTTTACAAGCCTCAGTAGTTACCTTCTGGACGTACTCCGACTCTGGCGCCAAAACCATAAAGGTTACGCCAAAAATCGTGTCCGCCCTCGTAGTGAAAATGGTGAAACCGTCTGTCTGTCCTTTAATTTTGAAGACAAGTTCCGTTCCCTCGCTACGACCAATCCAGTTGCGTTGCGTTTCCTTCAGAGAGTCCGTCCAATCAATCGTTTCCAAGCCATCCAACAAACGCTGAGCGTATGCGGAAACCCTCAAACTCCACTGACGCATAACCTTTTGCTCAACGGGAAAACCGCCACGAATGGAAAGTCCCTCACTGATTTCATCATTGGCAAGCACGCAACCCAACTTAGGGCAGAAGTTGACCATTGTATCAGCCAAATAAGCGATACGGTAGTTCATCAGAAGATTTTGCTGATCTTTTTCCGACATTGAATTCCACTCATCCGCAGTAAAAGATTTCTCCTCCGAACAAGCGACATCTAATCCCTCCGTACCTTTTTTTGAGAAATGATCTATCAAAGATGAAATAGGCTGCGCCTTTTGCAATTTATTGTCGTAATAGGACTTAAACATTTGAATGAAAGCCCATTGCGTCCATTTATAGAAATCGGGCGAGCAAGTACGCACCTCGCGATCCCAATCGAACGAGAATCCGATTTTATCCAATTGTTCGCGATAATGGTTGATGTTATTCTCCGTGGTTACGGCAGGGTGCTGCCCCGTCTGGATGGCATACTGCTCTGCTGGCAATCCGTACGCATCATATCCCATAGGGTGCAAAACATTAAAGCCTCGAAGGCGCTTATACCGACTGAAAATATCCGAAGCAATGTAACCAAGCGGATGCCCCACGTGAAGCCCCGCCCCCGAAGGATAAGGGAACATATCCAAAACATAATACTTCGGACGATTCTTGTCTATCTCAACCTTGTAAATCTTATTCTCTTTCCAATATTGACGCCAACGGCTCTCAATGTCATTGAAATTATAGTCCATTAGAAAAAACTTTTTTGCAAAATTACAAAAAAGTGTGCGTAACATAAACAACCAAAAACAAAAAAGGGAGAGGTTCAAAGAACCTCCCCCTTATAATTACCGACAAACGTGGATTAATATTCCCACAAGTCATTCTCAAAGTTGAGCAACAATGTTTTAATCTTTTGTTGGTCGCGTCTTACATCCTCAGCACTTGTGTTATACTCCAACAAGTTTCTGTTGTAGATGTTAGACTCTTTGTAGATGTAACTTGAAAATCTTCTTTTGATAAAAATATCGTCAAACGAAGGTCTTGCTCCGTTGTTCTTATCGGTGATCAACACCTCAGTCTGAGACAAGAATGGTCTCAAAGTCTCAAACGGAACCCAGAACAAAGGGAACTTCTGAATACCCAAATCCGTTTCCTTCACCATAATTGGGCAGAATGCGATGATACGAGCATTAAAAGTAGAGGTAATCTTATCGAAATACCAAACCTCCTTCACATAATACTTAACAATATCACGGTTCGGAACATCACTCTCCTCAACGACGATGACTGAGTCATTCGTCAAAGAGTCTGCCTTGATAGTGTGGATAATCTCGAACTTGTCAATCAAATCCTTGAAAGAAGTGATATGCTCGTCCGTAAAAATCTCACGGGAATCAAGATACTCATAAACGTTTATCTTGCCATCCTGAACAAGTCTAAAGATCAAAGAGAAGAAACTTTGTCTGTTATCTTGAGCCTCTTCAGGATAATACAATGGATAATTCATCTTCTCGCGGAGGTCGATAGTTCTGTAGATAACCTTCTGCCAGTAGATATCATCCGCACGCGGATTAGGCAACTCGATAGGTTCGAGTCCCTCCTTAGGACCACTTGTTGGCAAGTTAGAAGGGATTTCAGTAGAAACCTCGCCTAAATCATCGAAGAAGGCGTCCTCTTCAACTTGAGCGTACACTGAATTAACAGCCAAAGCAGCAAAGCCAACAAACAAAAATTTAAAATACTTTCTCATATCTTTAAACTTTATCCTAGCAATTCACTCAATAATTACTTAATCTTTACTTCAACTGGAGGCAAAGTACGCTTCAAGTTATCTTGTCCGATTGCCAACGTGTTAGAGATATAGACAGTCTTGGACTTAGTCATTTCCTTGAACACTTTCTTCTGACGGTCGGTCAATCTCTCGCCATTAGCCTTTTCAACCAAGGTGTTACCCATTGAGTCGAAGTAGTTCAAAGAGAACTCCAAAACTTTGTACTTAACATCCAAATCGGCATCATCCAATCTTGCAACAACACGGTCTGCTGTAAGCAAAATGTTCTTTGCAATAGCCTTACCACCTTTGAAATAATCCTTACCACCTGCGGTGCCTTTAATCTCAAGCATTGCCAATGGATCTGGCAACTTCTTAACACGGAACTCCTTCTTAGCGATAGCCGTGTTCTTTCCTGCAACATTAGCACTGACAGAGATAATACAAGGAGTACCTACAACCGCTGGCTTGATGACCCAACCCTTACCAGTCTTAGACTGCGACTTGCAGTTAGAAACTGAGATTGAGATATCACTCTGTGCGCAACCTGGAACAGATACACTGACAGGGTTCTCAAAACCGGCATAGAGGACATTCATAAGGTCAGCAGATACGGTAGCAGTTGGTTCGCCCACCATATACTCACCCATAAATGGATAACGTACTTTGGTACCATCTTTCTTGGTCAAAACCATCTCACCAGTATACTTCTGAGGACCAGCGGATGTACAGTTCATCTCATACAAATCACTCTCCATTGGTTTGCCATTGATGAAGATCTCAGGCTTCTTAGTAGAGTCGGTAGCGGCCAAGACAATCTGAGCAGAATACTTGTTACCACGCATCACATACGAAGTAGCAGCGATAGGCAACGCCTGAATCTTGTTCACACGGAAATCTCCTGCGTCCATTGCACCGATCAAGTATGCCAAAGCATTACCCTCGGCGATCTTTACGTCGTTTTGAATTTTGTTCAAAACAGCCAAAGTCGCAATAGCAGGCATATCCTCAAAGATAGCTGAGTACCAAGTACGAGTTTCGCCATCCTTAGACTTAATCTTTTCGGTAGCAAAAGTCTCGTTAATTTGGCTCACAGTTGTGGCATTGGTATCAATGGTAGCCATAAACTCACGATACTCTTTCATCTTATCCTCAAGCACCTGACCATTGACTTTCTTAGTGGCCTCGTCTTTCTCCACCAAACCAATCTGGCTAGCGATGTTCAAATCACCATGCTTGCTTGGATCAAGCTCGTCATCATACTCCTTACCATTAACCGTGATTTTTTTAGCGTCAGCGTAGCCGCCACCATTCACAGTAGTGATAATTTTGCACTCCAACTCCTTCACATACTCAATGAAAGCATCAGATTGAGCGATAACGCTATCAATTTTCGGCTTCATTTTGAGAGCCTTGATTGAGTCTGAGTGGCTCAAACCATCAAACTGGCCAACCAAGCCGTCTACTTTGCTTCCGCTGATCAAAATACTCTTCTTCATAGAGTCGTTCACCAGCGCATATCCATTCAAGATTTGGGCAGACACGTTCAATGCAAGCATTGCGGTCAACACCAAGTACATCATGGATATCATCTTCTGTCTCGGGGTTTCCGGACAATTTTTCGCTCCACCCATAGTATAAACTAAATTAAATTAATTAAACGTCTGAAAATTAACTCTATAGTTTATCTAAGGGTCATAGCGTTAAGCATATTTCCGTAAACTTTGTTCAAACTTTGCATTTGAGAACTCAAGATAGCCACTTGTTTCTTGTACTCCTCTACATCAGCGGCAGAGCTGTTCAAAGAAGACTCGATGGTCTTAACAGCAGAAGACAAAGTCTTCATAGCCTCGTTCTGCTCGTTAACAGACTTAACCTGCAACTCGAAAACAGAGTTGATAGTAGAGATGTTCTTGTTGATACCGTCGATCTGAGCAGCGAAGTTCTGAGAACCTTGTGATGCAGAACCGATGCTCTGAGCGATGCTTTGGTAAGAAGAAACCAAAGAGTCTGAAGAGTCCTTCAAGTTCTTCTGAGAAGAAGCAAATGCGCCAGCAGCAGCAGATGCAGCCTCCAAGTTCTTAGTGTAAGACTCTGAAACAGCTGCAGCGGAAGAAAGGTCGCTCAACTGACCTGCGGTTTCATTCAACTTCTGGATTCCACCAGTCAACTTAGACATCTCAGTGTTAACCAAGTTGCGGACCTCTTGGATTTGAGGCAAAGTCTTGTCCTCTTCCTCTTTCTTGTCCTTGTTTTTCTTGCCAGAAGGAGCAGCGTGCTCATCGTCAGCAGCCAACTCTGGATAAACCAAAGCCCAGTTGAACTCCTTGTGAGGCTTGTCGAATGCTGAGAGAGCGAAAAGGAACGCCTCAACGAGCATACCAGCAGTCAACACGAAACCTGCACCTGGCCAGTGCATAATCTTAAACAAGGCACCAATAATTACGACTGATGCACCCAAACCATAAGCCAAACCAGTGAACTTCTGATAAGCTGGTGATGATTGAATTTCTGAAAATCCCATTTTGATTCTGTATTAAGTTAATATTTATGTTTATTGTTTCTGAATTATTCTCCGATGTAAGTACGAACACATCTGAAACCTAAGAACGATCTGTTCTCGTTTTGGTACTCGTAAGTACGAACACCACACTGCAAGAAGATTCCGACATCCTTCCAAGAACCACCACGAATGACCTTTCTTCTCATCACGTCCTTGTCGTTACTCTTCGCATTGTATTGGTAACTTGGGTTCAAGTCGTGTACAAAGGTATAGTTAGACTCATGGTATGCAGAAGACGTCCACTCCGATACGTTTCCAGCCATATCATACAAACCGAAATCATTTGGTGGGTAAGAAGCGACCTTTGACGAAATCAAATAACCATCATCAGTATAGTTACCTCTCTGAGGTTTGAAGTTTGCCAAGAAGCAACCTTTGGCAGTACGAATGTAGTTACCTCCCCAAGGGTACATTGACAAATCCTTGCCACCACGGGCTGCATATTCCCACTCGGCCTCTGTTGGAAGGCGGTAGTCTTGAACCCTCACACCTCCATTAGAAATTTGGTATGAGTTATACAAGTAAGAACGCCAGTGGCAGAACGCCTGAGCCTGTTCCCAAGACACCCCGACAACTGGATACTCGCCGTATCCTGGGTGGGTGAAATACAATCTCATATAAGGCTCGTTGTATGCGTAAGTGTAATCACGAATCCAGCACAAAGTATCAGGATAAATATTCACACGCTTTACCGAAATAAAGTCTGAGCGTTTCTTCAACTCACGATAAACTGTTATGTTTTCAATTTCGCCTCTCTCGTTGTAGATGGAAGTATCCTTTCTTACCATCACATCCGCACTATCCTTGGTCTTACCCAAGCCAGCGATACTGCGGTTGTAACGACCCAACAACGGATCAAATTTGTTCTCCTTCATCGCAGCCTGTACATAATCTACCCAAGAGTAGTTATACATCAGCAAAGTGCTGTTGAACTCTGGCAAGAAGTCAATCTTATCTTCACCCTGATAGAACAAACTATCCATTGCCATACGCTGATCCTCAGTTGCTTTCGTCCAAGGAATTTTCTTTTTCCAATTCAGGTAAGGTTTTTCCAACTCATTACCCTGTTTGTCTTGGTAGATCTTGTACGTCTCGTCCACCTCAGACAACTTTTCTCTTGCAATAGAGTCTCTAACCCATTGCACGAATTGCAAATACTCGCCGTTGGTGATTTCCGTTTCATCCATCCAGAAAGCATCAACAGACACCGTACGCGACTGGGACGACATTGCCCAGTTGGCATCCTGATCATTCTGACCCATTGTGAAAGAACCACGCTTCACATAAAGCATTCCGTAAGGAACCGGCTCCTTCCAGGATTTGTTGTAAACTCCCACCAATTCTCCATTTTCCCCACTGCACGCAGCGAGAAGGACGGCGACTAATGAAATAATTAACAGCTTTTTCATGATAAACACTTTATTATCTTTGTCATTTTTATTTTTCCGTTTTACAATATTCGTTCACTCTTATATTTGTTCTTCCTCGCAAATTGAGGCTTGAAACTATAACGCAAAGACACTTCATGACTTCCCCCCGACTTTATCATTTTCGAAGTTGGCAAATCATAAGAGTAGCCTATGCGGAGACCTTGAATAACATCTATCCCGAAAAGGAAGACGAACGCATCTCCAAACCTATAAGAAATTCCACCTCTCACTCTTTTAGAATATTCAAAGATCCCGCTCAATTCTGCCTGCCACAACGCAAAATCCGTTCGGAACTGGGCGGACGGCGTTATCGTCCATCCCGGCGTGTGCGTCTCAAACGTGTACCCTCCAGCCGCATAAAAGCAACGTGGGACATACATCTGATACTGCTCAGAGCCTAAGTCCACCTTCGGTGCAGACAAATGCAACACGGAAACTCCAGCAAACCACTTCTCCGTTTGGTAAACACAACCAAATGAAACATCAAAAGCGATGTCGCTGTATTCTTCACTCGTGAAGCCATTCACAAAAGGGTCTGTTTCTTTATGGTATTCATCACCTTCCAACAACTCGCCATCGCCACCCGTCAAATCAACACCATCCTTATCAAACGTCTGGCTCAGGAAGCCGACATTCAGTCCCATACCCAACTCGCCTTTCGTGAGTTTGAACCTGTACGAATACTGTAAAAGAACGCCTTGGTTTTTGAACAAACCTATATCATCTCTCGAAAAAATCAAACCCAGCCCATGTTTCTTATCCCCTATTCGCAAAGGATAGGACACTGAAAGCAGGAAATTTGTCGGAGCATCCCGGAATCCAGCCCACTGCAACCTGTAAACGCCTCCCACACTCATCAAATCATCCGCCGCAACCATTGCGGGGTTTTCAACCTCCCGGAACTCCATATATTGGCTCAGTTGAGGACTTTTCTGCGCTTTCACACTACAGAAAGGAATAGCCATAACCAACGAAACCGCCAGCAAGAGCCTCTCCATATAACGCATTATAGCTCCCTCCAAAACCAATTACAATATTACTATTTTTTACAATAATTCACAAATGGTACTCCCATTTTACCTTTTTTTTTGCGGTTTTTTTTCAACAATCCGTTTTTTAAGGGTTAATACTCCTCCTCATTGAAGAAGAAATCCTCCTTGCTGGGATAGTCTGGCCAAATATCTTCGATGCTTTCGTAGATCTCGCCTTCGTCCTCCATCTCCTGAAGGTTTTCTATCACTTCCAACGGAGCACACGAACGCACCGCAAAATCGATCAACTCATCCTTGGTTGCAGGCCATGGAGCATCCTCCAACTTCGAAGCCAATTCCAATGTCCAATACATAGCATCAGATTTTATCAGTTATTTTTCTCGCACCCTTTGCGGACTCATTTTCCACAAGGGGTTTGCAAAAATATACTTTTTTCCTTTCAAGACAATTTTTTGATAATAAAAATGCGATATGACTTGCAAAAAGTTTCAATGTTCACGCAGGTCTATCCTTTGAAAAACGGAGGCATATAGAATAAATTGTATTCCTCCTTCTGCAAATTCTCATCAAAAAACAGGATTCCATAATGAAAGAGTTCCACGCTCACACGTACTTTCCCTTCTCTCTTCAACCTGAGCCACATTGCCTCTCGCTCCGGAGTCCTGTATATGTCGGACAAAACAACCACGGCGTGCTGCGTCAAACCGTCCCACACCTTCCGAATCGTCTGATCCACCATTTCAGGTGTCGCCATCCTTCCTACATACAGAAAATCAATCTTGCCCAAATCGACGATGGATTTTTCCAAAGCACAGCTAAACTCCCCTCCTAAGGCCTGGATGTTCGCCAACCCCACCTTGCTGAAATTCATATTGGCAAGGTCGGCAACCGATTGGCCGCTGCCGACGGAGCGAGTAGTCCGCTTCGAGTCTGACGCCGAAAGGTAGAGCGTTGTTATGCCCACACTCTCCCCCACTTCAAGCACGGTCTGCGGTTTAAAGTACTGCGTCCAGCGGAACAAGAGTTGATCATACGACGGAGAGAAAGTTTCTTCCTTTATATAAGTGGAGATTTTTCTGTCTTTTCCCCCCTGGTCGGCAATTAACTTTGGCGCGTTGTTTAGGATTTTCCGGAGATTCTCTATTTGGCTGAACCTATAATATGGATAGGTTTCTTCCGTGACCATCGTCACAAAATAGTAAAGGAATGGGGAGTGGATGCCAAACCCCCGCCTGTGCTTAGATCTGAACAGATAGCGTATATATTTCCAGAAATACGACATTCCTTATTTAATATAGAAAAAAGGACGAGGAGACCTCAAACAGCCTCCTCGCTCTCTGATACCTTCGGATAGGTTATTTCACTCTTTCAACGTATGAGCCGTCGCGAGTGTCGACAACGATAGTTTCGCCCTCGTTGATGAACAAAGGCACACGTACCGTTGCGCCCGTCTCTACGGTTGCAGGCTTCAAGGTGTTTGTTGCGGTGTCGCCCTTGATTCCAGGCTCCGTGTAAGTAATCTTCAATTGAGTTTTCACTGGCATTTCGGCGAAGAGAACGGTTTCTGTGGATGCGTCGAGCACTACCTCAACGATGTCCCCCTCCTTCATAAAATCAACTCCTGTGATCAAGTCGTGGGCGATAGGGAACTGCTCGTAAGTTTCCGTATTCATAAACATATACTCATCACCCTCCTTGTAAACGTACTGGTGGTCGCGACGCTCAACTCTTACGTCCTCCAACTTCTCACCAATGTTGAAACGGCGTTCCAAAACACGGCCGTCGACAACATTCTTCAATTTAGTACGCATAAACGTGTTACCTTTTCCTGGCTTCACATGCAGGAACTCAATACAGAAATAGAGGTTGCCGTCCATACGGATGCAAGTTCCATTCTTAATGTCTTGTGCATTAATCATACGATCTCTTTGCTTATTTTTAAATTTATTTTTTCTCTGAGCGAACTCGTCGGGTTGCAAAAATAAAACTTTCCACCGAAAAATCAAAAGCAACTGACTTCTAAAAGATTCCGATTCCTGAAAAGTTTGACTATCTTTGCAATAGCGGAGGAAACGCCGCTGTTTTTTCATTCATTAATACATATTAATTAAGGTACAATTAATTCGATGAATTTTGTTGAAGAACTTAGATGGCGCGGCATGATCCAGGACATGACGCCAGGAACGGAAGAGCAATTGCAGAAAGAGATGACCTCGGCTTATTTGGGAATTGACCCTACGGCCGACTCTTTGCATATCGGACACCTTGTAGGTGTGATGATGCTCCGCCATTTTCAGCGTAGCGGACACAAGCCTATCGCGCTTATCGGTGGCGCTACGGGAATGATTGGCGACCCATCTGGCAAGTCGCAAGAGCGTGTGTTGATCGATGAGCCACGCCTTCGCCACAACCAAGAGTGCATCAAGAAGCAGTTGGAAAAATTTCTCGATTTCAACAGCGATGCGCCAAATGCTGCAGAATTAGTCAACAATTACGACTGGATGAAAGAGTTCACCTTCCTTGATTTCATCAGAAACATTGGAAAACTCATCACGGTGAACTACATGATGTCGAAAGACTCGGTGAAAAGACGTTTCACGGGCGAGAACGGAGCCGACGGAATGTCATTCACAGAATTTTCATATCAGTTGCTTCAAGGATACGACTTCGTCTACCTCAACGAGCATAAGAACTGCAAACTTCAGTTGGGTGGAGCAGATCAATGGGGAAACATCACGACAGGAACGGAGATGATCCGCAAGATTTCGGGAGCGGAGGCTTACGCATTAACTTGCCCGTTGATCACAAAGGCAGACGGTAAGAAATTCGGAAAAACAGAGCAAGGAAACGTATGGTTGGACAAACGTTACACCTCTCCGTACAAGTTCTATCAGTTCTGGCTCAACGTGTCGGATGAAGATGCAGAGCGTTACATCAAGATTTTCACCAGTCTTCCAAAAGAAGAGATTGAGAGTTTGATCGCCGAGCAGAAAGAGAATCCGGGAGCGAGACCATTGCAGAAGAGATTGGCAAAAGAGATCACCGTGATGGTACACTCAGTAGAAGACTATGACGCAGCAGTAGAGGCATCCAACATTCTTTTCGGAAACGCGACATCAGACTCGCTCAAGAAATTGGATGACGAAACATTGTTGTCGGTATTCGAGGGAGTTCCACAGTTTGAGGTTTCAAAAGAGGAGATCAAGAACGGCATCAAGGTGGCCGACTTACTGACAGCCAATGCGAAGGTACTTCCATCCAAGGGAGAGTTCAGAAAGTTGGTGCAAGGAGGAGGAATCTCCATCAATAAAACAAAGGTAACAGACACCGAGATGGCAACCACTGCCGATATGTTGTTGAACGACCGCTTCATTCTTGTTCAGAAAGGCAAGAAGAACTACTTCTTGATTATTGCGAAATAAGCGATAAGAAATAGAGAGAGATAACGCCAGGGGACGAGGGTTCTCTGGCGATTTTAAAATTAAAATTATGACAAACAACGAAGAAAAAATAACAACATTTCCATTTTCTCCAATAGAACACCCTCGATTTAAGTTTATCGATTTGTTTGCTGGCATTGGAGGGTTTCGCATCGCACTTCAAAATGTAGGTGGAGAATGTGTATTTTCTTCTGAATGGAATAAATCCGCTCAAGAGACATACAGAAAAAACTTTGGTGAAACACCGTATGGGGACATCACCTTAGACGAAACAAAATCGAAAATTCCACAAGATTTTGACATTTTATGTGGTGGATTTCCTTGTCAACCATTTAGTATTTGCGGAAAAAAACGAGGGTTTGAGGACACAAGAGGAACACTTTTCTTTGATGTATGCCAAATACTGAAAGAGAGACAACCTCAAGTATGCCTATTGGAGAACGTTCAGCACCTCACCAACCACGACAAAGGCAGAACATTCAACGTTATAGTGGAGTCATTGCAAGATTTAGGATACAACGTTTCCTATAAAGTGCTAAATGCAAAAGATTTTGGATTAGCACAATCAAGGGAACGAATATTTATCGTAGGAAGTAGAGGTGGACTTTTTAATTTTGATAAATTAAAGAAAAAACCGACACCACCATTGGAAGCCTTTTTGGATAAGGATGGAGATTTTTCCTACATTGAAAAGGATGAATACACGTTATTGGATGAGTCACTTGTCAAAACACAGGCGAAGACAGGGCTTATATTTTGCGGATATAGGAACAAAGGGACCTGGAAAACAGGAGTAAAGCCCAACACGGAACATTTATCCCGCTGCCACAGACAACCCAACCGCATATACTCTATTAAAGGAATCCATCCTACCCTTCCATCTCAAGAAACATCAGGAAGATTTTTTATCTATATTCCAGAAGAAGACAAGGTCCGAAAATTAACCATCAATGAATGTTATAAGTTAATGGGCTTTCCTCCACAATTTATAAAGCATCCTATTCTTGGTGATCAATATCGACAATTAGGAAATTCTGTGGCGATTCCTGTAGTACAAGCGATTGCGGAAGAGATTATTAAACAAGGATTAATAAACAAAAATATTACTGGAAATGATAACGTTATAGGACATTTACAACAACTCGAGTTCTGTTTCTGACATTACAGATGTACCAGAGGCAGTACGAGAAAGGATAAAACAGATTGCAAAACACTGCTACACTCAGAAAGGTGTATACACGGTAACAATAACTTTGTTACTTTACAAAATAAATCATCCACAACAAGACATTCGCTATCATCAAAGCAGATGGGAAAACGGTTTCTCTGGACGGTCTTTTGACACCGAATACGTCACACCCATATTAGCGAAACTAAAGCTACCCGCAATGGCAGAGAGTGGTTGGCTCACACGTTCATTGGAACAGCCCTACCCTTACGACTTAAATTACAAGGGAAATATTTCAGGAGGTATGAAAGATGTGTTTCTACAAACGTTAGATTATGTTGAAAAACATCCTCGCAAAGCGAAATCAATGCTTCGCCTCCTACTTAATCAAGTGATTGCAGAAGTCAAAAAGAATGTAGTTCACATAAAACCTCTAAAGAATGCAGAGAATCTAACAATCGAAAAGGTCATCACTGCTCTTGACCAACATTTCAGTCATAACTACGGCACCCACAACGGAGCGAAACTGCCCGTGTTAGCCTTTCACTCTATCTACACTCTTATCATAAAAGAAGTTCTCGCATACAAAGGTTGCCAACTCGCCCCTGTAGCAAGTTTAACCGCCTGCGACCTCACTTCAAAAGCAAGCGGAGACATTGAAATAAGGAAGAACAAAAAACTTTTTGAGGCAGTTGAAATAAAACTCAACAAGAAGATAGATCCTCAGATAGTTAGCATCGTAGAGAAGAAAGTTTACAAATTCAATCCTAAACGTTATTATATTTTGTCATACTATGGAATTAAGTCCAATAGTTCCGATGAAATAAATGATATTGTCGCTCGGGTAAAGAGAGATCATGGATGTGAGATTATTGTCAATGGCCTTCTTACAACAATAAAATACTATCTCCGACTAATTTCTTCATTACAAGACTTCGTCAACATTTACACAAAAGCAGTAGAAAAAGACAAAGAACTCATGAAAATTCACAAGGATGTTTGGTCTGATATTCTTCAAAACACACTCTCTTAACCTCCTCCTTCCAACATTATTTCTTTGGATTTTTCAAAAAACAACCCAATTATTTCTTTGGATAATTTAGAA
>CAVGRN010000027.1:0-25466 GCA_963631545.1 Paludibacteraceae bacterium
AGTATCAATTCAGAAATTTCTCACGTTTCAGAGTGTCTGCTGAACCTAGCGTCTGTAAACGCCTTTATTATGTCTTGCCTCCACCCACCCCAATTCTCCTTCTGTAAGAATTTCTACAAGAAGGATCGGCGTGCGCTGAGGCATTGGATAAACCAACGCAACGTGATTGCTCACGCTAATCAGTCTATCCACATCAAAAGTACAAATTAAAATTTTAACAAACAAAGAGGTATTGCTAAGATTTTTGTGGCAAAACAATGTCCCCTCACGCCGCCCACTCCCTCCACAATTTGACAGAGAATGGAATATATAGGTGAAAAAATGTAAATTCGCGCTGCGCAAATGCGATTGAATGCTCATGAGAAATTTTTTCAGAAACATTGCCGTGGGAGTCTTGCTGCTGGCAGCCGGCTCCGCTGAGGCTCAACAAAACACGATATTCCGCATCAAGGCGGAAGGGCAGTATGCCTGGCTCCTCGGGAGTGAGGCTGGCTCTAACGCCTACGGCGGCGAGGCTGCCCTCGAACTGCCACTCTATGGCAACCACAACTGGGAGTATACCTACAACTTCCCAACGGTGGGCTTCTCCATGGGATACCTACGCGCGGAGAGTAGCGAGTACGACCGCCACATCATCCCCGTCGTAACCTACTTCCACTACCCTGTGGTGCATACCAAAGGGTTCGCCCTCAACCTGAAATGGGGGTCGGGCTTGGCGGGACTTGTGCCTGCCAAAGGCACGGACTACGACTATTTCCCCCTCACCGGCGTGTGGCAACTGGGCTTGAATATGGACATCGCCCTCTCTACTCGCTACGGCAAACCCGCCGCACAGTGGATGATCACCCTCGGCGGTAACGTGCAAGCCTACCACAACGGACACATCACGCGTAAAACCAAAAACGCCATACTTGCCAACGCGCAATTAGGCTTGAAATACACGCCCAACGTGTGGCCGCTACCTATAAAATACCCCGCCCGCTCGGTGGAACATACCCTCGCCTTAGAGGCATACGCTGCTGGCGCGGTCAACCAGTTGGAGGAGGAAGACAAGTACCGCCCGAACGGCGTCCTGTGCGTCGGGGCATACGTTCCGATCTCCAACGCCTACCGCTTGGGACTTTCGGTGGATGGCTTCTACAACGGGTCGTACGACGGGACGCAACGCACCAACAACATACGCTACAACTTCATCAAAGAGGATAAGTTCATCAACAAGATACGCGTGGGTGTGGCCCTCGCCAACGAACTGACCATGAGCAAACGCGTGAGCGCAGGCGTACACGTGGGTGTCTACTGCCTCAACAAAATCAAAGTGCCAAAGCACAACGAACTGGGCGAGGAGAACGGAAATCTGATAGAAAACATCCTCTACACCAAATTCGTAACGAGGTTCTATTTCACACCTAAGTTCTTCATCGTGGTCGACTTGAAGTCGCACCTCAACAAGGTGGAGTGCGCCAATGTGGGACTGGGTTGGGCGATGCCCGACTTTGGCAAGCGCATCAAAAACCCATTCGCAAGAATCTCCTTCAAGAAGGAAGACCGCGAGGAACTCCGAATCACAGGAAGCGAGAAATAGCCCCATAAAAAAGACATTCGCATGAAAAAAGAGTATTTGCCATACCTCATTGCCGCAGTGGCGTTGATTCCGAGTCTTCTGCTGCGCGATTTCTCCGCTTGCGGAGAGCTGCACAACCTTTTCCTCGCCGAGGATGCGTTGCGAAACCACCGTTTCTTCGTGTTTTCAGACGGATATGGGGCATTGGAGGCCTATCCACCACTGTACGTTTGGCTGCTGATGTTGGGCAAATGTCTGTTCGGCGCGCATCACACATCGTTTGCTGCCATCTTCTCGGTGGTTCCGATGCTTTTGGTTGTGAGGGAAATGGGGCGGTGGACGGCTGACGAGTTGAAAGGCGAATGGCGCACCATTGCCCGATTGTCGCTCCTTGTTACCGCAGGCGTTGTCTGTTCACTGCTCAGTTTGCGGGCGGATGCGCTGATGTGCCTCTTCATCATTCTCTCGTTGAAAACACTTTGGGAAGCACAGAAGAAAGCGAAGTGTGCCACGAAAGAGCAACTGCGGTTGGCATTCCTCACATTCGGAGCGTTCCTGTGTGGCGGCTGGGCGGGGCTTGCCATTCCGCTGCTCAGTGCGTTGGTAGGCTTGATCGTCGCCCGTCGGGTTAAAGATTTCTTCGGGATATGGGGTTGGAAAGCCCTTTCAGCCCTTGCGGTTTGCTGTGGCGTTTGGTTTGCGATGGTCTATGTTGAGGGCGGAGCGGAGTGCGTCGCCAACACGTTTGCCGTTGGGAAGCGTGGCGTGGCAGCGTGGCTTTCCGTGCTATCTGTCCTCTATATGTTGTTGCCGGCGACTTTGATAGTGATTGGTGCGGTAGCGTGCGTGCGCAGGCACGGCGTGCGAGTGTCGCAGTTGCAGCGGTTCCTATTGGTTGCATTGCTCGTTGCCTTGGTCGTGCTGACGGTTTCGGGTAAGGGAGAATTGTCATTCTTGCCAATCTATCCGTTGGCGGTTTATTTGGGAGTCATTTCTTGGCAAAATTTGGAGAATAAGCATTCGTGTGGCTGGGTGCGGCATTTATTCACCTTGGCAGTGTTCCTTTTGGCGGCGGCATCGGCGGCGGTGCTGTTCTTGGGAATCTACTATAACGTGAATGAGGTTGAGGCGCATGTGCACAATTTGGATGTTTTAGTGGGTCGTGAGGGGGTGGACACCGCGCTCGTTTTCGTCCCGATAATAGGTTGCGTTCTGTTGGTTGCGATGTGCGTTTCGCTCTACGCTATGTGGAAGCGGAATTACCTGCGAGCCTTCAAAACGGCGTTTGGCGGCTTGTGGGCAGCCATTTTCATCGGTGGGTTCGCGCTGCCGGCGTTCAATGCCAATATTGGCAGGAAAGCGTTGTGCGACAGAGTGATGCAGATACAGCGAGCCACCCAAGCGAAGGTCGTTTTCTGTCATAACATTTCTCACCCGCAAGACATGTCCGTCTACCTGAATTGCCCGATAGTTGAGGTGAACACGAATATCGACGCCCTGTCTGTAACAGATGGCAGCATCTTGCTGTTTGGCGGCTCACCGGGTGCGGTGGCAGGCATTGTTGTGGGCAATGATGTAGAGCGCGTGGGCAACGTCGGCATCGTGTCGGTGAAGTAACAAAAAACGATCCCAGTTTTCCATAAAACGACATTTGATTTTTGTTTGAAATAAAAATTTGTCTGTTAATTTGATTTATGAAATATTGTGTTACCTTTGCAGCGATGGAAAAATTTATTCTGAAAAACAATCAACGGTGGCGTTGATGACGGCAGCGTTAGCGTGTTTCTCAGTGTCATGCAAAGAAGATGACGATGACGAAAACAACGGAAAAACAGAAGAAGTGGTGGATGATAACGAGAAGAACGATGAGGAAGACAAGTCTGAACCGGTTGTCGTTGTCGTGAAAGCACCAGAAGGAGTTGTTGGAAAAGGCGTGTTCAAGGTGTCGGCTACCAAGAGCGTTTATTTCTCCAAAGGAAACTTGCAATATTGCGTTGGCGACGGTTCTGTGGAGCATACTTCTGCAACGGGTACAGCCAAAGGCACTTGGCGCTTCGCTGAAAAACAATATGAGGTTATCGGAGACGGGAATGCCAACATCTCAGAAACTTACGCCGGCTGGATTGACCTCTTCGCATGGGGTACAAGCGGATGGGACAGCGATGCCAGGGCTTACCAGCCTTGGGACACGCTCTCTGCCAACAATGGCTACTTTGTGGGAGGCGAATACACCAACTGCTTGGCGAGCGACTATGCGAAGGCTGACTGGGGCATGTTCAACGCCATCTCCAACGGTGGCGACAAGGTAGGCGTTTGGCGCACCCTCACCAGCGAGGAGTGGGCGTATTTGTTCCAAAACAATGGCTGGACGATTGCGAAAGTCGACGGCAACCTCTGCTTCCTGCTGTTCCCTGCTGATGTAAAGTTGCCAGAAGGCATCACAGTGGACAATATCCACTCTGCAACAGCCGACTTCGAGTTGGTGAACGAAACAAAATATGCCGACAACACCTACACAGCAGAGCAGTTCGCAGAATTGGAGGAGCAGGGCGTAGTGGCACTCCCTTGCGGCGGACTCCGCAAAGCAAACAAGGTTGAATCCGTAGGAACGGTGGGACGCTACTGGTCGTCATCTGCCGCAACGCAAAAGTATAGTGCAGTTGCATTTATGGTTAGCGCAACGAGCATCGTATCGAACGAAGAGGACTTCCGCAACTGCGGCTTGTCTGTCCGCTTGGTTCAAGACATTCAAGAAGAAAAGTAAAATCCCGAAAGGGACATTCACAAGGACACAGTATATGTCCTGAAAACGAAAATTGTGTTGAAAGGTGCGTTGCTTCGGCGACGCACTTTTCTTTTGGACTATTTTGAAAGTCTCGCTTCCGTTTTTTTTCACAAAAATTTGTCAGAAAAAAAAATCGCTATAATTTTGCCCCTGAAATGAAGGTGTCGATGTTGATGCCGCATATTTCAAAAAACAAAAGTGATGCTGAATAATTTTCTAAATATTAACATTTTGTCCTTGTTGTTCCTTTTGCGCCGCTTAAGGAAGTGAGGATGTGTGTATGTAAATGAAACGGAGCCTTTCTCACTTCCTCGTGAGAAAGGCTTTTTTATTATAACTTAAACCAAAAAACAATGTCAGAAAAATTGTATGTGTTCGACACGACGCTGAGAGACGGAGAGCAGGTTCCGGGTTGCCAATTAAGCACTGTTGAGAAGTTGGAGGTGGCACGCGCGTTGGAATCGCTTGGCGTGGATGTCATTGAGGCAGGGTTTCCGATCTCAAGTCCGGGCGACTTCAACTCTGTCGTCGAAATCTCCAAGGCGGTTTCCGAACCCACGATTTGCGCACTGACCCGCAGCGTCCAGAAAGACATCGATGTGGCGAACGATGCGCTGCAATTCGCCAAACACAAACGCATCCACACGGGTATCGGCACGTCCGACCAGCACATACGCTACAAATTCAACTCCAACCGCGAGGAGATTCTCGAACGTGCCATCGCTGCCACGAAATATGCCAAAAAGTATGTCGAAGATGTGGAGTTCTACTGCGAGGATGCCGGGCGCACAGACAACGAATACCTTGCACGCGTGGTTGAGGCGGTCATCAAAGCGGGCGCAACCGTCGTCAATATCCCCGACACCACGGGCTACTGCCTCCCACAGGAGTTCGCCGCAAAAATCCAATACCTGATGGAACACGTGGACGGCGTGCATAAAGCCATCATCTCCACCCACTGCCACAACGATTTGGGTATGGCAACCGCCAACACCCTGGCTGGCGTCCTGGCTGGCGCGCGCCAAGTGGAGGTAACCATCAACGGAGTGGGAGAACGCGCCGGCAACACCTCATTGGAGGAGGTTGTGATGGCACTACGCTGCCACAAGGGGCTGGACATCGACACTGACATCAACACCAAACAAATCTACCACACCAGCCGCATCGTGTCCAACCTGATGAATATGCCTATCCAAATGAACAAGGCGATTGTGGGGCGTAACGCCTTCTCCCACTCGTCGGGCATCCACCAAGACGGCGTGCTGAAAAACCTTTGCACCTACGAGATCATGGATCCTAAGGACGTGGGAATCGACAATAACTCAATCGTCCTCACCGCCCGCAGCGGTCGAGCCGCCCTCCGCCACCGCCTCAATGTAATGGGCTACACCATCAGCGACGAGAGATTGGACGAGGTGTATAAGGAGTTCCTTGTTTTGGCAGACAAGAAAAAAGATATCCACGATGACGATATCCGCATCTTGATGGGGGCGAAAGACAACGGCGGGAAAGCCATAGAGGTGGACTACCTCAAGGTTTCCTGCGGAAAGAACGTGGAACACGAGGCGGAACTCCACCTGACCGTCCACGGCGAGAAGAAAACAGCCACGGCAAAGGGCAATGGTCCCGTCGACGCCGCCATCAACGCCTTGAAAGCCATCCTCGGAAAGAAGATGACGCTGTGCGAGTTCACCATCCAATCCATCAACAAGGGCAGCAACGATGTCGGCAAGGTGCACATGCAGGTGGAGTACGACGGAAAAGTCTACTTCGGCTTCGGCGCAAATACCGATATTGTTGAGGCTTCCTTCGAGGCATACGTCGACGCAGTCAATAAATTTATGTAACATAAACGCTATAACTAATCGTACCCAATATGAACACGTTATTCGATAAAATCTGGGATTCACACGTGGTTTCTCAAGTAGCCGACGGTCCTACGCAGCTCTACATCGACCGCCTTTACTGTCATGAGGTTACTTCTCCACAGGCTTTTACGGGCATGCGCGAAAGAGGACTGAAATGTTTCCGTCCAAAGCAGATTTTCTGTATGCCAGACCACAACACGCCTACACATGATCAGGACAAACCTATCGAGGATCCTGTATCAAGAAAGCAGGTTGACACGTTGGCTAAGAATGCGGCAGACTTCGGTTTGACACATTTCGGAATGTTGAACGACCATAATGGTGTGATTCACGTTGTTGGACCAGAAAGAGGTCTTTCATTGCCAGGAATGACGATCGTATGTGGTGACTCTCACACTTCAACTCACGGTGCTATGGGTGCTGTTGCATTCGGTATCGGAACTTCTGAGGTTGAGATGGTAATGGCAAGCCAGTGTATCCTTCAATCAAAGCCTAAATCGATGAGAATCAACATCAACGGCGAGTTGAAGAAGGGTGTAACTGCAAAAGACGTCGCTCTCTACATCATGAGCAAGATGACAACTTCTGGAGCTACTGGTTATTTCGTAGAATATTCTGGTTCTGTTGTGAAGAACCTCTCAATGGAAGGCCGTTTGACCCTCAGTAACTTGACTATCGAGATGGGTGCTCGTGGTGGATTTATCGCTCCTGACGAGACAACATTCGAGTACTTGAAGGGTCGTGAATACGCTCCTAAGGGTGCTGACTGGGATAAGGCTGTTGCTTTCTGGAGAACTTTGAAGAGTGGTGATGACGCAGTGTTCGACAAGGAGATCAACTTCGACGCAGCAGATATCGAGCCTATGGTTACTTACGGTACAAACCCAGGTATGGGTATGGGTATTTCACAACATATCCCTACTTTGGACACTATCGACGCAGCAGGTCAGATCTCTTTCAAGAAGAGTTTGGACTATATGGGATTTGCTCCTGGAGATAGCCTCTTAGGCAAGAAAGTTGACTATGTGTTCTGTGGTTCATGTACTAACGGACGTATTGAAGATTTCCGTGCATTCGCTTCAATCGTAAAGGGAAAGAAGAAGGCAGACAACATCACTTGTTGGTTGGTGCCAGGTTCTTGGATGGTAGACAAGCAGATCAGAAAGGAAGGTTTGGACAAGATCTTTGAGGAGGCAGGATTCCAACTCCGTCAGCCAGGATGTTCAGCATGTTTGGCTATGAACGATGATAAGATTCCAGCTGGCAAGTTGAGCGTCTCTACTTCAAACCGTAACTTCGAGGGTCGTCAAGGTCCTGGTGCGCGCACCGTATTGGCTAGCCCATTGGTAGCCGCTGCTGCAGCCATCACAGGTGTTATCACCGACCCACGCACATTGATTTAAGTCGAAAACCACAAAAGAGAAAAACGATGAAACAAAAATTTGATATAATCACGAGCAGCTGCATTCCTCTGCCATTAGAGAATGTTGACACTGACCAGATCATCCCAGCTCGTTTCTTGAAAGCAACTGATAAAGCCGGATTTGGTGATAACCTCTTCCGCGACTGGAGATATGACAAAGACGGAAACCCAATCAAGAGTTTCGTATTGAACGACCCTACTTACAGCGGTTGCATCCTCGTAGCAGGAAAGAACTTCGGAAGTGGAAGTAGCCGTGAGCACGCTGCTTGGGCTATCGCAGGATACGGATTCCGTGTCGTAATCTCAAGTTTCTTTGCAGATATCCACAAGAACAACGAGTTGAACAACTTCGTGTTGCCAGTCGTTGTTTCAGAGCAGTTCCTCGCAGAACTCTTCGCTAGCATCAAGGCAAACCCTAAGATGGAGGTGAAGGTCGACTTGCCTAATCAGACAGTTACTAACTTGGCTACTGGCAAGAGCGAGAAATTCGAGATCAACGCCTACAAAAAGGAGTGTTTGATGAACGGTTACGACGACATCGACTACTTGTTGAGCAAGAAATCGTTGATCGAAGAGTACGAGAAGAACCATAAATAATAAGCAGAGAGGAGTCGCAATGGAGATAATGGACACAACCCTTCGCGATGGGGAACAGACCTCCGGTGTCTCTTTCGCTCCGCATGAAAAGCTTGGCATAGCCCAGATGTTATTGGAAACATTGGGTGTAGACCGGGTGGAGGTTGCCTCCGCCCGGGTTTCTGCGGGCGAGTTTGATGCGGTGAAGCGTATAGCCGATTGGGCGAAAGTGGCAGGCTATCTCGACCGTGTTGAGGTGTTGGCTTTTGTAGACAAAGGCACGTCGCTCGACTGGATTGAGAAGGTGGGCTGTAAAGTGATGAACCTCCTTACGAAAGGGTCAAAGAAACATGTGGAGGGTCAGTTGCGCAAAACCACCGCACAGCACATCGCCGACGTGCGAGACGCTGTCTTGGAGGCGCACCAACATGGCATTGCCGTCAATCTTTATATGGAAGATTGGAGCAATGGTATGATTCACTCTCGCGATTATGTTTACGAATACCTTGATGCGATTGCCGATTTACCTGTTAAAAGGGTGATGTTGCCCGACACTTTGGGCATTCTGAATCCTCGCCAAACGTATGAGTTTTGCAAGGATATGGTAGATCGTTATCCGAATTATCATTTTGATTTTCACGCACATAACGACTACGACCTCGCTTTGGGCAATGTCTATTCGGCAGCGGCGGCAGGCATCCAGGGCTTGCACACCACCGTCAACGGGTTGGGCGAACGGGCAGGCAACGCTCCGCTCACGAGCGTCATCGCGGTACTGCACGACCAGCTCAAGATACGCACCAACATCCGCGAAGATAAAATCTACCGGATGAGCAAATTGGTGGAAATGTACTCGAGCATCCGCATACCGAACAATAAGCCTATCATCGGCGACAACGTCTTCACGCAGTGCGCCGGCGTGCATGCCGACGGCGACACGAAAGACAATCTCTACGTGAACGCACTGCTTCCGGAACGCTTCGGACGGCAACGCGAATACGCACTCGGGAAAATGTCTGGCAAAGCCAACATCCGTAAGAACATCGCCGCACTCGGCATCACCCTCGACGAGACTTCAATGGAGAAGGTGACGAAGCGAGTCATCGAGTTGGGCGACAAGAAACAGATTGTAACGCAGGACGAACTGCCGTTCATCATCTCCGACGTGCTGCACCATGCCATCGGCCACCAGAAAATACGGATGGTCAACTACTCGCTCTCGCTCACGCACGGGCTGCGGCCTGTCGCCACGGTGAAAATCGAGATTGATGGCGAGATGTACCAAGCCACCGCCCCAGGCGACGGACAGTACAACGCCTTCACAAAAGCACTTTGGAAGATCTACTCAACGCTCCACAAGCCGATCCCCGAATTGTTAGACTACTCCGTGGTCATCCCCCCAGGCGGAAAAACGGATGCCCTTGTGCATACCACCATCACCTGGCGGTTTAAAGACCATGTGTTCAAAACCCACGGATTGGATGCCGACCAGACGGAGGCAGCCATCCAAGCAACAGAGAAAATGTTAAACTTAATAGAAGAGAAATAATGAAACTTAATCTTGCAGTTTTGCCAGGCGACGGTATCGGCCCCGAGGTGGTTGGCGTTGCCCTTGATGTAGTAAAGGCTATCGCAAAGAAGTTCAACCACGAGTTGACATACGATACTGCTCTTGTTGGTGCGTGTGCAATCGACAAATACGGAGATGCTTATCCAGATTCTACACACGAACTTTGTATGAAGTCTGACGCAGTGCTTTTCGGTGCTGTTGGTGACCCTCGCTACGATAACAACCCAACTTCAAAAGTACGCCCAGAGCAAGGTTTGCTCGCTATGCGTAAGAAATTGGGCCTGTACGCTAACCTTCGCCCAGTAGAAACATACAAATCACTCGTTAAGGCTTCTCCATTGAAAGAGGAGTTGGTCGACGGCGCAGATTTCCTTTGCGTTCGTGAGTTGACAGGTGGTATGTACTTCGGTGAGAAGGGACGGAAGGAGAACGGAACTGTTGCATACGATACTTGTATCTACAGCCAAAAAGAGGTAGACCGTATCTTGAAACTCTCTTTCGAGTATGCTATGAGAAGAAGAAAACACTTGACTATCGTTGATAAGGCAAACGTGTTGGAGTCTTCAAGACTTTGGAGAGAGCGTGGACAAGAGATGGAGAAGAACTATCCAGAGGTAAAGACAGACTATATGTTTGTTGATAACGCTGCAATGCAGTTGGTACGTTGCCCTAAGTTCTTCGACGTTATGGTAACTGAGAACACATTCGGTGATATCTTGACAGACGAGGCAAGTGTGATCGCTGGTTCAATGGGACTTTTGGCTTCTGCGTCAGTAGGAGAGCACACAAGTTTGTTTGAGCCAATTCACGGAAGTTACCCACAAGCAGCAGGAAAAGACATTGCCAACCCATTGGCAGCAGTTCTCTCAGCCGCTATGATGTTCGAGTATGCATTCAATGCAAAGGCAGAGGGAGCGTTGATTCGCGAGGCAGTTGCCGCATCGTTGGATGCTGCCGTTGTAACAGAGGATCTTGCCCTTGAAGGAGCAAAGAAATACAAGACGAGTGAAGTCGGCAAGTGGTTGGTCGACTACATCTCGGAGAAGAAATAAATTTTTTCTAAACGCTAAAATTGGAGGGCGCATCGATGAGATATCGGTGCGTTCTTTTTTGTGTACATAACTTGCCGACCACCCAACTCCTCTAAAACAACAGGTTGGGTGATGGGTTATATTGTTTAGCGGACAGTAATAGGAAAAAATAAAGCCAGTCCCCCACTTTTTGCGGATTTTCTGCTAATTTTGGATTTTAGGAAAAATATAACATACATACTATAATGAATCAAGTGGAAAATACGGTTGCTGAGAAACTCCTCAGCATCAGTGCTGTGAAGGTGCAGCCACAAGACCCTTTCACATGGGCATCCGGCTGGAAGTCGCCCATCTATTGCGACAACCGCAAAACATTGTCCTACCCCGAGATCCGCTCGCTGATTAAGCAAGAGTTAGCGGCTATCGTCCGCGCGAAGTATGCGAATGTGGACGTGGTAGCGGGCGTCGCCACGGGTGCCATCGCCCAAGGTGCGTTGGTGGCAGATATCCTCGGGAAGCCGTTTGTATATGTGCGTTCGTCGCCCAAGGATCACGGGTTGGAGAACCTCATCGAGGGCGATTTGAAGGCAGGGCAGAAAGTCGTTGTCATCGAAGACCTCATCTCGACGGGCGGCAGCAGCCTCAAGGCTGTCGGGGCACTCCGCAACGCCGGCGCAGAAGTGCTGGGTATGGTGGCAATCTTCACCTACGGATTCCCAGTCGCAGCAGAGAAATTCGCCGAGGCTGGCGTTGAACTGACCACCCTCTCCAACTACAATGCCGTGCTTCAACACCTCCTCTCGACCAAGAAAATCGGCGAGCAAGAGATGGAAACATTGAAGAAATGGCGCGAGGCTCCCGAGGTGTGGGGCAAATGACATATCCGCAATCCAACCGCTTCCCGTTAAGCCAAATGAACAAATAAAATGTCAACATTTGAAAGTGAAATCGCCAAAGCAGCGTGTAACGACGAAGAGATTTTCCGCGTGTTGTCCGACCTCCGCAACATCGAGCGTGTGAAGCATAAACTGCCTGCCGACAAGGTGACGGATCTCACATTCGACAAAGATTCGTGCCAGTTCACACTCAGTCCCCTCGGACGAATGGGTGTGAAAGTGGTAGACAGGGAGCCGAACAAGACGATCAAATTCGGGTCAGACCAGTCGCCCATTGGCTTCGACTTCTGGATTCAGCTGAAGCAGGTGGGTGAAAACGACACCCGTATGAAGCTGACCATCAAATCGGAGATGAACTTCCTTGTGAAACAGATGGTTGAACCGATGATTCAGCCGATGCTCAACAAGTTAGTAAACGCCTTGGCAAACCTGCAATATAAGAATTTTCAATAATCAAAGCCGGCCATCTTGACCGACGGTAACGAAATAAACCCAATCCATTATGGAATTGATAGAAGGTATTTTCAAGAGGGCTCAGGCTAACCCTCAACGCATCGTCCTCCCAGAAGGAACTGAGGAGAGAACGATCAAAGCAGCCGATGTAGTGTTGGAGAAGGGCATCGCCCAAATCACCCTTTTGGGCAATAAGAAAGAGATCGAAGACCTCGCCGCTAAGCATGGTTTGAAAAACATCGCCAAGGCGACCGTCATCGACCCTGCCAACAACCCCGATGCGCAGAAATACGCAGACCTCCTCTTCAAACTCCGCCAAAAGAAAGGCATGACCGAGGAGCAAGCCGCTGAGAAGGTGAAAGATCCTCTCTACTTGGCAAGCTTGATGATCAAGAACGGCGACATCGACGGCGAAGTGGCTGGCGCAAAGAACTATACGGGCGACGTGCTTCGTCCCGCTTTCCAAATCGTGAAGACCAAACCAGGTGTCGGCGTGGTGTCTGGCTGCTTCTTGATGCTCTTCAAAGACAAAAACATCGGCGACAACGGCATGCTGCTCTTCGCAGACTGCGCCGCAACGCCTAACCCTTCTGCCGAGGAGCTGGCCCACATCGCCGTATGCAGCGGTGAGACGGCAAAGGACATCTACGGATTCTCCGACCCTCACGTTGCCATCCTCTCGTTCTCAACGAAGGGCAGCGCAAAACACGAAATGGTGGACAAGGTGATCGAAGCCACTAAGCTGGCCAAGGAACTCGCACCTAATATGAAGTTGGACGGCGAGTTGCAGGCGGATGCCGCCTTGGTGCCATCCGTAGGCGCATCAAAGGCTCCAGGCAGCGACGTTGCCGGCAAGGCCAATGTTTTGGTGTTCCCTTCACTCGATGCCGGAAACATCGGCTACAAGCTCGTTCAGCGTCTTTCGGGCTGCGACGCACTCGGCCCATTGTTGCAAGGCTTGGCAGCACCCATCAACGACCTTTCCCGTGGTTGCTCCGTTGACGACATCGTGAAGATGATTGCCATCACAGCCAACCAAGCCATCGCTGCAAAGAAATAACAAAAACCACCCCAGTCGGCATCCAACCGACTGGGTTTTTCATCTAAATAAAAGACAATGAAGATATTAGTGATAAACTGCGGAAGCTCGTCCATCAAGTACAAATTGTTCGATATGGACAGCCACACCGTAATGGCACAGGGTGGCGTGGAGAAAATCGGAATCCCCGGCTCATTCCTGAAATACACAAGAAAGAACGGCGAGAAGGGCATCATCGAGAAGGATGTGCCAGACCATTCTGTTGGCGTGCAATGGATTTTCGACATGCTCACCGACCCGCAGGAAGGTTGCATCAAATCGCTTAAGGAGGTGGATGCCGTAGGCCACCGCGTGCTGCACGGCGGCGACAAGTTCACCGAGAGTTGCATCGTCAACGAGCAGGTGAAAGACCAGATCAAGGCGTGCTTTCCCCTCGGACCGCTGCATAACCCTGCCAACCTGAAAGGTATTATGGCAGTTGAGGCACTCCTGCCAGAGTGTCCGCAAGTGGCAGTGTTCGACACAGCGTTCCACCAAACCATGCCGAAAGAGTCATTCCTTTACGCCATTCCTTACGAGTTGTACGAAAAAGACTCCGTACGCCGCTACGGCTTCCACGGAACGAGCCACCGCTACGTTTCAAAACGCGCGTTCGAAGTGTTGGGCATGAAGCCAGAAGGCACGAAGATGATTACTTGCCACATCGGAAACGGTGGCTCCATCACCGCAGTGAAGGACGGCAAGTCATTCGACACCTCCATGGGTATGACCCCGTTGGAGGGACTGATGATGGGCACCCGCTCGGGCGACATTGATACCGGCGCGGTAACCTACCTTATGGAAACAGAAGGCTACAACGCCAAGAAAATCTCCGACATCCTAAACAAACAGAGCGGATTGCTCGGTATCTCGGGTGTGTCGTCGGATATGCGCGAGGTGCGCGCGGCAGTCGCAGCAGGCAACGAACGCGCCAAATTGGCGTTGGACATGTTTGTCTACCGCATCAAGAAGTACATCGGAGCATACGTTGCCGCCATGGGTGGCGTGGATGTTGTGGTGTTCACGGGCGGCATCGGCGAAAATGTGGATCCTATCCGCCAACGCGTGTGCGACGGTATGGAGTGCTTCGGCATCAAGATTGACGCAGACATTAACGCCAAAGTTCACGGCGACGAGCAGGAAATCAGTGCGAAAGACTCCAAAGTGCGTGTGTTGGTCATTCCAACCGACGAGGAGTTTATGATTGCCTCTGATACCCTGGATTTGGTGAAAAAATAATCTGAGTAGAGATTAATAGGGAGGCTCCATCTCTGGTTAGAAATGGAGCCTCTCTTATTGTAAAGAATCAACCTTACCACAACACCAACGCAAACGACTTTGCAATTGGACTCATATTACCAGATATGTGAGTAAGGGTTTGGACGCATGGATGGAATCCTGATTCGTGATGACATACCGGAACGATGCGAGCGTGTCATCAAGACTAAGAACAACTTGCAAGAAGCGACAAAGGCAACAGCAAAAAAAAATTCTATTCTTCCCATATATTCTTATAACAATCCAAAAATTTATTTATAGTCGAGTCTTGAATCCACTGAGGCATAGAAATCACCCCGCCCACCCCTCGCGGTCTAAGTTGCGGTAGTTGATCGCCTCGGCGATGTGGCGTGTCTCAATGGTTTCAGAACCGTCCAAATCGGCGATGGTGCGGCTCACTTTCAGGATTCTGTCGTAGGCACGGGCGGAGAGGTTCATCTTCAGCATGGCGGCCTTGAGCTTCTCGCGCGCCTCGTCGCCCAACTGCGTGTATTTGTGGAGCAACCGCGACGTCATCTGCGCATTGCAATGAATGCCCTTCTCACCCTTGAATCGTTCCAACTGTATGTTGCGCGCCTTGATGACGCGGGCGCGTATGTCGGCGCTCGTCTCCGTAACTTCCGAATCGGATAGTTTCTCGAACGGCACCGGCACCACTTCAATCTGTATGTCGATGCGGTCTAACAGCGGACCGGAGATTTTGCTCATATACTTCTGCACCATGCCCGGTGCGCAGAGGCACTCGCGCGTGGGGTGGTTGTAATAGCCGCAAGGGCAAGGGTTCATCGCTGCCACAAGCATAAAACTGGCGGGGTACTCCACCGTCGAGCGTGTGCGCGAAATGGTTATTTTGCGGTCTTCCAACGGTTGCCGCATCACCTCCAACACCGTGCGTTTGAACTCTGGCAACTCGTCGAGGAAGAGGATGCCGTTGTGCGCCAATGAGATTTCACCCGGCTGCGGATAGCCCCCTCCGCCACAGAGCGCGGCATCGGAGATGGTGTGGTGTGGGTTGCGGTAGGGACGCTGCGTCATGAGCGATGTCTCCTTGCCGATTTTGCCCGCCACGGAGTGTATCTTCGTCGTCTCGAGTGCCTCGTGGAGCGTGAGCGGCGGCAGGATGGTGGGGATACGCTTCGCCAACATTGATTTGCCCGCACCCGGGGGACCAATGAGGATGATGTTATGTCCACCAGCCGCAGCCACTTCAAACGCTCGTTTCACACTCTCCTGACCCTTCACCTCGGAAAAGTCGACGTCATAATGCCCTTGTTCCTTGAAGAACTCCGCTCTTGTGTCCACAAACGTCGGTTCAATTGCCACTTGTTTGTTCAGAAAATCAATCACCTCTTTGAGGTTCGTCGCACCGTAGACGTTGACGTCGTTCACCACAGCCGCCTCGCGCGCGTTCTCCTTCGGCAAAATCAGTCCTTTAAAACCCTCCTCGCGCGCCTTAATGGCGATGGGAAGCGCACCTTTGATGGGTTGCAGTGTTCCGTCGAGCGAGAGTTCGCCCATGATGATGTATTGGTTGAGTTCGTCGGCGAGTATGGCACCAGCGGCAGCCATAATGCCGATAGCGAGTGGAAGGTCGTACGCCGCGCCCTCCTTGCGCACGTCTGCAGGAGCCATATTGACCACCACTTGATAGTGTGGGAACTTCATACCGCAATATTCCAAGGCGGAGATGATGCGCTCGTGGCTCTCTTTGATGGCGTTATCGGGAAGCCCGACGAGCATGAAACGGATGCCGGGCGAGATGTTGACTTCAATTGTAATGGTGGAGGCATGGATTCCCTGCACAGCCGCACCGTATGTCTTGACTAACATATCAGAAAAATTGTGCTACGAAAAAATGCCATGGGATTCGCAAGCAAACAGAATCAGGCAGTAGCGGTTACAGGCGCAAATATACGTTTATTTTGCGTTGGGAATGAACGTATTTAACAAAATTTATCTAATTTCGCCCCTAATGTGGAGCGTTGGCCTTTGCTGGGTTCGCTTTTGGCAGCGGAACGGCGGATGACGTCAACCGAGAGGCAGAGAAATAATAAGGAAACCGTAAGAAGTAAAGATATGAGTATCAAGAGGATAAGTATATTAATAGGGATATTGTGCTTTGCCTGCCAGATGTGGGCGGAGGATAATTGGAACCTCGTGTGGCGTGAGGATTTCGGTGTGGCAGAGGATACTGTCATCAAAGATTTCCCTGACCCAAACTCTACGGTGCCCAACCACTGTTTTATGGAGAACGAGCGTTACTGTCTGCAGGAAACTCAAAATCCTGAAACCTATCAGATGGAGTGTACTGGAGGATATGCTTGTAAGGCTGGTGCTGGTAAGTGTGGAACTATTAATGACGGATATTATGGCATCACCAACAGTACGCATTGGGCATACAATCGTTGGAGTGAATGTAACCAATCAGCTGGGCACTTCATTGGAGGTCGCGACCATACGGGCAACAAAAATGGTGCGATGTTGGTAATCAATTCGGGTGTCGGCGAGGGGGATGCCATCTTCTCTAAGAAAATCGAGTTTAATCTTTGCGATAGTAGAACATATCGCTTCGTCATTTACGTGGCAAGTATCACTTCTTACGGAAGTGACACTCCTGATAAGGATGGAAATGTTTCTGGCGGAAACGCCAACCTTGAGTTGAAGATTATTAATTCAAAAACGAATAAGGAAATCAAGAACATAAAAACCGGCCCCATCCCATTCTGGGTTGCCACCGGATGGGGAGGCGAGGGGTCTGTCTCCGACGCATACGCTGAGCGAGAGTGGTCAACATACTCTTGCGAGTTTACGGCAAGCGATGGCGATGTGTTGGATTTGCAGGTCGTCAACTGGGGTAATGGCTATAATGATTTTGCAATAGACGATATTTCTCTTTACAGAAATGATGGCGACATTAACGTGGTAGACCCAATCATCTCGACCAACACGTTGGCGAGTGGAAGCACGACCGCCATCGACGCTTGTATCTACAAGGCTGCCTTCTCTTTGACAGACGATGTGTTGGAGAGTTGGAGCAAGATCTATGACAAGGTATATTTCCTCTGGCAAAAATCTACAGATGATGGTTTGACTTGGGAGAACGTAATGGATGTCAGCGGCATCAATCAGACGAAAGTGGAGATTGAGGTGAACAAAGACATTCCGACCGTCTACCGTGTAATCATCACCGGTGGTTCGACCGAAGCCGTTGCCGAGTCGCAAGCGTTGGAGATTGCCACAAACGGTGCGCCTAAGGATGGTTGCGCCTACTACTCTATCTCGAACACGTTGGCGGGTGTCTCTCCTACACCAGATTGCACCTATCAAGAAGGGTTAAGAACCGTTTGGAAAGAAGATTTCGGTTTGGTGGATTCATTGACAACCTATTCATACGATGGTGCGGCTGCAACTTATTATGAATATGGCAATCCGAACAATGAAATGAAGGGTGGCGAATATGTCATCACGTCTGCTCCAGATTTTTCTATCAAGACAGATTCTTGGAACAAACCATCTGCAATGGCAGATTATTCTGGCGAGGTGAATGGCGCATTCTACTACACCTATTTGGTAACAGCAACGGATGAGGTGAATGGAGATATTATGATATCGAAGAAGGTATCGGGGCCATTCTGTAAATGTAAGAATTTCGTCTTTTCATACGTTTTCTATTCTGCCGACCAATGGGGTGATGGAACGATGGAAGCACGAGTTTTGGATGATAGCGGAGAACTACTCGCTTCTACACCTTATAAAATCAATAGCGAGAATTATGAGAAATGGACGAGAATTAGTGTCCCATTCACCTTGGCAACAGACTATACGGGTGGTGTTACCCTTCAAATCGTAAACACGGCAGGTTCAAACTTCTACAAGCATTTAGGATTTGATAATTTGGAGATTTTGGTCTGCTCCGAGTCTGCTCCGCAAGGCAAAATCGGCATCGACAAAACAAGCGGTAAAACAGCACTGATGAACTTCGATTGCAACGAGACACCAATTCACACCATCGATGTTACGGATGCAACAGCGTGGAAAAAACAATATGCCAACTACGGCGTCGCATGGCAATATTCCGTTGACGGTGGCACTTGGCAGTATCTCTCCTCTAAAACTTCGGAGACTTACGAGGATGCTGAGGGTTCATTGATCAATTATCGTGCAGTTTTTGCCGAGACGCAAGACGCTGCCGAGCAAGCCGCTAAGAACGGTGCGCCAGACGATCCTTGCATCGTCTTCGGGTTCTCCAACTCTGTGGCTTTGAAGTGCAAGGTTACGGGATGCAAGGCTCCCGACTTCGCCTTCACAGCGGAAGATACCATCAATATCTGTAGCGACACGACCCAGAAAATCAAATTGGAGTTGACCCAACAAAACAAAGTCAACGTCGACAATATGCAGTGGTACTCCTCGCCTGCCGACAAAGCCACCTGGACTGCCATCGCAGGCGAAACAACTGCCACACTGGAAGTGTTGCCAACCGACTCGACCGACTATATGTTCATCGCCGTGAACGATACTTGCATCGATACCGTCTACGCGCGTATCAACGTCTACACCGCCATCACATTCGAAGCGTTGAATAACCAAACGCTCTGCGAGGGAGAGTCGTACACAATACAACCCGTGCTGCTGACCGGAAAACCGACAGTTTATATCTGGAACGGCACGGAGACTTCTGGCTCTACCTCTTCATACACTATTGAAGAGGCGACTGCCGCCGTTACGGTTACCTTCTCTGCCACAGACGGCGTCTGCCGTTCGGAAGAGCAGACCATAACAGTGAATGTGGAAAAGAAATACGTGCCAGCCTGGACGAAGACTGACTTCACCGTTTGCGAGGGAACAGCAGTACCTTTGGCGTTTACATTCAGCCCTGATAGTGCGACTTTCGCAGCCACCCACACTTCATCTTGGACAAAGGACGGTGCCGCAGTGTCCACCAACTTCTCAGAAACCTTCACGGCTGATGAGAATTGCGCATTGAAGCAGACTGTTTCTTCTGCGGTCTGCGGAGATGTTGAGTCTGACTTCACCATCATGGTTGAGAAGGAAGCAACCCTTTCGCTCAGTTCAGATAAAGAGGCGGTCTGTAACGGCGATGCTGTCGCATTTACAATCACCAGCGACACGCCAAACGGGTTCTCATTGATGTCTTATCAAACTGACGCAACGAAAGCAGCGAGTGAGAAAGACTTCTCGGCAACGGATAAGAGTGCCACAGAGTCTCTCTCTCCGACAGCAGAAACATCGTACTTCTTGTATATAGCGGAAGGAGTTTGCCCGGCAGTTTCGTCGGACACCATCACCATTTCGGTAGACGAGCCTCTTGATTTCACATTTGCAGATGTTCCGACAACTGCGTGCGAGGGTGAGGAATTGACACTCGAGGCAACATCCACAGGCGGAGAATATGTTACCGCAGGCTGGCTGAAGGGCGAGGATGCCGTTACATCCGAAAATCCTCTGAAGTTTACGGATAAACCAACAGAAAGCACCTCCTACACATTCAAGGCGACAAGCGGTCAGTGTCCTGCCTTCTCCAAAACCATTGATGTAACATTGGATAAACTAACAAATTTGGAGATTCAGGCAGATAAGGAGAGCGTCTGCGCCGGCACGGTAATCAACTTGACGGCGGTCTATACCACAGCACCGAATGTCTTGGGTTGGGAATATTCCACGGATAACGTGAACTTCACGAATTTCTCGGACGAAATCACCACTGCAAAAACATTCAGCAATACCACTGGTGTGTCGGCTCTCTACTTCCGTTTGGAAACAGAAGGCAATGCGAGATGTCCGAAGAGTTGGTCAAAAACCATCAAGGTGGACGTTGAGACTCCTATTGAGATAGAATGGCCAGAAGACCAAACCATTTGCGAAGGTTCTTCCTTAAATTTCACTTTCTCTGACATTACGGAAGCGGAGCGCAACCTCTACACCTACTCGTGGAAGAAAGATGGAACAGAGGTTTCAACGGAATTAGACTATAGCGCAGAGTTCAACGAAAGCGCAGCTTTGGATTTGACAATCACAAGTGCGGTTTGTCCTGCCATAGAACATACTTTTAATGTGGGTGTTCAGAAGTTGGTGAACTTGGAGTTGACAGCTTCCGACGCAACTATCTGCCAAGGTTCGTCTGTAACATTGACAGCAAATTATGGCACGGCAACCTCCCTCGTGTGGGTGGCATCTCCAACCACTGGCGCTGCAAGTCAGTCTGATGTCTCTACTGATTTGACGACAACCTTGACGCAGAAACCCGAAACTTCGACTATGTACTGGATCGAATACCGCGGCGATGCGGTTTGTCCGCAAACACGTTCTTCCGACTTCGTTTTGGTAGAGGTCGAGGATTCTATCGACTTTGAAATCTCAGGGGCGGTCGAAGCAGTATGTTACGGCGAAGCAGTCAATTTGACGGCAACCCAAAAACAAGGACTCACCGACAATCATAGTTGGCTGAAAAACGATGCAACCTTTGGCTCTGAATATACTTTGAGCGACACGCCAGAAGAAAGCGTCGTCTACACTTTCTCCGCAAAAGGAACGGTTTGCCCTGAAAAGAAGAAAGATGTTTCCGTCATAGTTGAGAAAACTGCCGATTTGGCTTTGACCTTGTCTGACACCAAGATCTGCCAAGGGTCGGACGTTACCCTCAACGCAGAGTATGGCGAGTCAACTTCTCTGATATGGGAAGAATCGACAGATGGCAAAAACTATACAACTTTCGATGAGGGATTGGCTGCCACCAAGACACAAAGTCCAAGCAAGACAACAACCTATCGATTGAAGTCTGCTGCAACGGGCGTCTGCGAGGCAACCTACTCCGAGCCTCAGACCGTAACCGTGGAGGATTCCATCTCCGTAGAGTTGGCAAGCGTGAAACCCGTCATCTGCTTGGGCGATGAAATATCGCTGGCTGCCACTATCAAACAAGGAGCAAAAGACAACGTCGTTTGGAACGACGGCAGTGCGGATATTGCCACAACCCTCACAAAATCAGTTTCTCCAACTGCTTCTGCCACCTACACGTTCACTGCCAAGGGCGATGTCTGTGAGGCTGTCAGCAAGTCTGTTTCCGTGGAAGTGGAAGTGCCTACCACACTGACACTCGCCGCCTCCGCCGAGAAGATTTGCAACGGAACGGATGTAACCCTCACAGCCGACTATGGCACGGCAACCGCCATAGCGTGGGAGAGTTCCACCGACGGCAATCAGTTCTCAACTTTCGCCACCGACCTGACTGCCTCCCTAAGCCAATCGCCAAGCAAAACCACCTCCTACAGATTGAAGACCGGAGCAACGGGTGTTTGTCCGCAAGTAACCTCCGAAATCGTGAAAGTGGAAGTGGAGCAGCCAGTTTCCGTTTCGCTCCCAGCCGATGCAATGATCTGTCCGGAAACAAGCCAGGAAATATCGGCGACGGTTACCGGCGAGCCTATCTCACTAAAATGGTACAGCAAAGAGGGCGATGGCGCATATAGCGCAGCAAGCCTCAACGGCACGAAAGTAACCGTCAGTCCTACCGCCACAACCTCCTATAAACTGGAGGCTACAGCCGACGTGTGCGAAACCGCCGACGACGAAATCATCATCACCGTAGATGAGATTCCGATATTGGATTTCGCACTAAGCGCAGAAGAAGTCTGCGAGGGCGATGGGGTTGACCTTTCAACCTCATACGAAATTCCTTCTAACATCAAGTGGTGGGCAAAAACAAGCGACGAGACGCAATTCTCGCAAATCGGGAAAGCAGTGGTGCAACTCGCTGTAACCCCACAGGTGTCCACAGAGTACAAGGTGTCTGCCACCTCGGCTGCGGGTTGTCCTGCCGGCGAACTCACAAAATCTGTAACCGTGGATAAGGCGGTTACCGCAGCCACAGAAGACAAGCAGATTTGCGAGGGCGACTCTGTAACGCTGAAAGCCACCGGCTACCAATCGGGCTACGCCATCGAGTGGAAGACTGGCAGCCAGACGGTAGGCTCGACGGAGAGTGTTAAAGTGCAGCCATCGGAAAGCACGACTTACTCCGTCACCATCACCAATGGACTTTGCGAGGCGACTACCGAAGCCACCGTTACCGTGATTTCCGCACCTACAATAACCTCCTGCGAGGAAATTTCCGTGAAGACCTACCAACTGACGGTAGAAAGCACCATACAGCCTCTCTACTTCAACTACGGCGATGGAAAGGGCGTTACCACTTCCGACCTATTGGAGAATGTAACCTACGGGCGCACCTACAACATCACCGTTTCCAACGAGTTGGGTTGCTCATCCTCCTACACACTCGAAACACCAACCTACGAAATCTCCATTCCGGAGTATTTCATCCCTGAAGAAGGCAAAAATTGGAAAGTGGAGAACTTGGAGCGATATGGCGACAGTTACGTACAGATCTTCGACCGCTACGGAAAGAAACTCTACGAGTTCCTCGGCTCCGACACCGAGGGCTGGGACGGTACCTACAACGGCAACAAACTCCCGTCAACCGACTATTGGTATGTCATCAACATCGGCGAGGTCATTAAGACCTACACGGGACACTTCACGCTGATACGGAGTAAGTAAAAGGAAACAGGAAGAGAGATTTTCAGCCTTGGATCGCGGATTTCAGGTATTCCTGAAACGCTTTCCTTGTTATGGCGACACCTTTCGACGCATTGCGGTCGAGTCCGTAGGTGAAAGGCACAGGCAGCAGTGTATACTTGCCTAACTTCAGGCAAATGCGGATAGGTTTGTCAAATCCTTTGTATCGTGTTTGCTCATCTTCCTCTTCTCTCTTTTCCTGCAAAATGCTGCTCATATCCACGGCCTCTACAGATAATACCTGATAGAACCCCTTCACAAGGTGACTATCAACGGGGGCGAAATATTTAATTTTTTGAAAGTCTACACCCGAGAGAATGGAGGTGTATCCAGAGTAGAAAATGTTGCTTTGTCCGTTCACCACCCTTTCCTTGTCTTGATTGACGTGGGTATCTACCGACGAGATGTAATAAGTGCCTTTGCTGACTGGCTCGTCGGAATATTCCAAACCTTTCTGGGGTATGCTTTCCTCTAAGAGGCGCTCGCGCCCGTTGCCGTCTTCGAGCCAATGGCGGATTTGCCGACGAAGGGCTTGCTCGGAACTGCCGGCATCCACAAGGATGGTGCCGTCTGAGGCGTGATGCTCCTGGTCGGGACGAAGGGGAAACGCACCAATACCGATGAGCGTGTTCGACTGCTGATAATAGTATTCACCACTCTCCAAGGCTGCTAACGGAATGCGTCCGGGGAAAAGCACATATCCAGCGATGATTTCCTTTTTCAGATGCTCACGGTCTCTACCCTCTTCGGTATAATAAATGGCGTCGCGATAGCGGTGCATCTGGTCGATGGCATCGGGGGGCGGAACATCGTAATCTTTGTCTTTCCTGCCGTTCTCGTCGGTGTCGGCAATGCGGTATTTGGCATCGAAGAGATAGGTGTATTTTATGCCGCCCTCGTCGTGTTTGCTTAGGCGGAGGACAATGTCGGGGCGTTGCACCGTTGTGATGGTGTTTGTCCCTTTGATAGCCGACTTCCCTTTCTGAACCTCGGCGTTGTAGCAGACGCTCGCCAACTCTATGCCATTGTTGTTAATGAAACTAACCGTGCCGCCGTAGACGAGTTGCGGAATGAAGTCGGAAGTTATGTTTCTGCCGTTCACCTTGGGTTGAGCGTCTTTGCCCAACTCGCGCATAACGTCCTGCACGATGTTTTTCACCTTGATGAAGCACCAAATCTCGTAGAGGTCGCAAATGTCTTTCACCTCCAATTTACGCATGCCCTCTTCCAACTCGTAGCCTTGTTGCAGCTCAATCCACTTCTCCATGATGGTTTTGTAGCCTTGCGCCTGTTTCATCACGAGGTTATCCTGCGTGAAGCCTTTGAACTGCCCTACGCCACGGAAAAACGCATTATTGCAGAGGCGAAGCAGTTCGCTCTCCATATTTTCAAGCGTCAAGTCTATGCGTTTAGGGTCGTCGAGGTGCATGGCGATCAGGATGTGTTCTTTCACCACGGCGAAACGGCGTTGCATCTCGTTGAGAGCGTATTTCAGAAAACGATTCTCTATGGTGTCGTGGCTCAGAATGAGTTCCTCAGTGCGATAGAGATAGGCTGGATTCGCTTTGTGTATTTGGTATTCGTTCTCCAATTCCATGGGCATGTAAGCCATTCGCTCTGCCCTTTCGTACTTCGGCACAGAACGGAGTCGGCGTTTGGGGCGGTCGATGATTTGCCGTGCAGCCGACACGATGTCTGAGTAGCACGATTTGAAAATCTGCCACCAGATCAACGGGTTACTCTCGCCCGAGCCGCGGCGCATGCTGAGGTAGGTGTCCTTCAAGAACGAGGTACTCAGCATGGCATATTCGTTCTCTATGTCGGAGATGATGGTTTTGAGGTCGGAGCGATAGTCGAGTTTGAAGCTCAGCACCTCGGTGATGAATTTCAGTTCGCGTGGTTGGTTGTCGCCTTTCACTTTGTAGACGAAGCAGAAGTCGGTCATGCCCACTTGGTTGTGGAAGTTGAGCGAGCCGTACATTTCGTCGCCACTGCTGATGATGGTGCTTTTCGCCTTTCCGTCGGAGCGGAGATGGTCGTTGATGGCGAGTGATATTTCCGTCAGTTCCTTGCCTTGTCCACGCACGATGAGGGGGTATTCCGTATTTTCGAAGAAAACGGCTTCGTGGCGAATGTCGCACCCTTCTTCTTGCACCTTATCGAACGAGAAACGCACGTTTTCGTCTGACGAGGTGTAGCGGCACGACTTTTTGACGGCACTGTCGGGATTGGCAGTGTCGATGCACAGGTTTCTGACCGTTTCCTCTATCCTCTGCTGGTGGTTGGGACAGGAGAATCGGACGATAAGGTCGCCGTTGGTGATTTCAAAGTTGAAGATGGGGGGCATAG
>CAVGRN010000028.1:0-25206 GCA_963631545.1 Paludibacteraceae bacterium
ATTCAGATTATTATCCAGGGGAAAGTTCTTCCAACGATCTGACAGGAAGCTACGCTAAGGCCGATTGGGGCGTGTACAACGCCATCTCCAATGGCGGCAACGAGCCTAACAAATGGAGAACCTTGGCGGCATCGGAGTGGCAGTATCTGTTCCAAAACAACAAGTGGACGCTGGGATATATCGAAGATGGCAGTAAATCACACTTGTGCTTCCTGCTCATCCCTGCGACGTTCGCTGCGCCAGAGGGAACAACGGTAACTGTCTTGAGTACAAGCACTTCGTCAACCTATGTGAGCAATTTGACTGTTCCGTCAACGAACACCTACACGAAAGAGCAGTTCGACGCTCTTGAAAAATTAGGTGTTGTGGCGTTGCCTTGCGCTGGTTACCGCCTCGGGACATCGGTGGGCAATGTCGGGTCGGGCGGCGGCTATTGGTCGTCTTCTGCCGGCAATTCCTACCACGCCTACAGTTTCTACTTCCATTCCGCGGGGGGTGAATCGTCCCGCAGTGACTACCGGTACTACGGACGCAGCGTCCGCGTTGTCCAGGATCTTTAACAAGGGTTGAGCGCACGTCCCACCAAGGGGCGGGTTCCTCAAAGCCAAATTGTAAAAAAGTGAGAGGGTGTGCCACGCAACGGCGGCGCACCCTCTTTGAATTTTAAGTGTGTGGCGGGCCTTTTATTTCTTCTTCTGCACAGACCAACCGAATTTGCCGATTTTATCGCCCATCTTGAAGTAGTTGCCGTGCGAGTAGGCCATTAAGTGGGCATCCTCCAATTTGAAGGCATCGGTTTCGGAATCCATGTATTTCTCGTCTGCCAACACGTTCACCACCTCGGCGATGAACATATCGTGCGAGCCTAATGGAATAATCTCTTTCACTTTACACTCTATGGAGAGCGGCGACTCGTCTATCGCCACGGAGTTAATGACGCTGGTCTTGATGGGGGTCAGTTTCATTTCTTGAAACTTGTTGAAGTCGCGGCCCGATTTCACACCGCACCAGTCTGTGGCATACGCCAAATCCTCGTTGGTGAGGTTGATGACGAATTCCATGTTGCGTTTGATGATCTCGTACGAGTGGCGGCTCGGACGGATGGAAACGTAGCACATAGCGGGGTCGGAGCAGATGGTGCCTACCCACGAGGCTGTGAACACGTTATATTCTTCGTCCATTTTCCCGCAGGATATCATGGCGGCAGGCAGCGGATAGACCATCGTGCCAGGTTTGAAGTTTCTTTTCATCTTCTAAAACAGTTATAGGATTACAACGTTTTCGCCGTCGACGATGCGTTCGCAGTAGTGGCACTTGAACTGTGCTTTCGCGGTGTTCACGGTGCGGAACTTGGTGGTCATTGGTTCGTTGTTGGTGATGCACTTTGGGTTTTTGCACTTGATGACGCCGATGAGCTCCTCGGGCAGTTGCAGCTCCATTTTTTCGCTCACCTCATACTCTTTGATGATGTTGATTTTGGCTTTTGGCGCAAGGATGGCGATTTTGTTCACCTCGTCCTGGCTCAGGTATTTGTCCGACACCTTGATGATGGCTTTCTTGCCGAGTTTCTTGCTTTCAAGGTTGTAGCCGAATGTCATTTGGTTGGAAATCTTGTCCAGCCCCAGGATGTAGATTACTTGGAAAAGTTTCTCCGAAGGTATGTGGTCGATGACAGTTCCGTTGCGCAATGCTGCCACTTTTAATTCTTTCTCCATTTTTTGATTTTTTTATAAGCCTAACAAATCACAAATCACTGCCTGGCGAGCGTAGACGCCGTTTTTCGCTTGCTGGAAGTAGTATGCTTTCTCGTTGTTGTCCACGTCGTAGTCAATCTCGTTGACCCTTGGGAGAGGGTGGAGTATCCTGAGGTTGGGCTTCGTGTTTTCCAACAGTTTGTTGCGCAGGGTGTACACATCTTTCACTTTCTCGTACTCGAAGAGGTCGGTGAAGCGTTCCTTCTGCACGCGCGTCATATAAAGGATGTCGGCGTCGGCGATGTTCTCTTCGGTGAGGTCGCAATGCTCTTCGAACGGGATGTTGCGCTCCATGCAGAATATTTTGTACTCCTCGGGCAGTTCCAACTCCTTAGGAGCGATGAAGCTGAACGTGGGGTTGAAGTGCGACAATGCTTGGATGAGCGAGTGGATGGTGCGTCCGTACTTCAAATCGCCCACCATGCAGATTTTCAGATTGTCTATTCTGCCTTGGGTTTTCTTGATGGAGTAGAGGTCGAGCATGGTTTGCGTCGGGTGTTGGTTGGCACCGTCGCCGGCGTTGATGACAGGCACGCTCGACACTTCGGAGGCGTATCTCGCCGCACCCTCTATGGGGTTGCGCATAACGATGAGGTCGGCGTAGTTGCTCACCATAATGATGGTGTCTTTGAGGGTTTCGCCCTTGGTGCCGCTGGTGGTCGATGCGTCGGCGAAGCCGATCACGCGTCCGCCTAAGCGGTTGACTGCCGTCTCGAAACTGAGTCGGGTGCGGGTGGAAGGCTCGAAAAATAGGGTCGCCACCACTTTCCCCTTCAAAATCTCTTGGTTGGGATTTGCCTCAAATCCAGCCGCTTTTTCCAAAATCTGCAGAATCTTCTCTTTGGAATAGTCTGCGATGGATACCAAACTCTTAATTGCCATATTCTTGTAATGTTTCGTTGTTTTTCCGAATGATTCCGCCTTTATCGGTCAAAAAAAAACCAACACAAGCCAAAGCTGTATTGGTTTTTCCTTTTATATCATATCAGATTTTTATCTTCATTGACATCGGTTTTTTCACTCGCAAAAGTAGAATAAAATTGGGAATGAGCGGCACATTTGCCTGTCAATTTTTCACAGAAGATGGAACGATACGGTCAGCCCTGCCATTACGATAGATACCATACTCATAAGTTTGATGAGGATGTTGAGTGATGGGCCGGAGGTGTCTTTGAATGGGTCGCCCACGGTGTCGCCCACCACGGTTGCCTTGTGGTTGGCAGAGCCTTTTCCGCCGAGGTTGCCCTCTTCGATGTATTTCTTGGCGTTATCCCATGCACCGCCGGCGTTGGCCATAAAGACGGCGAGGACGAAGCCTGTGGAGAGCCCGCCGATGAGCAGCCCCAACACGCCTGCCACACCGAATATCACGCCCACCAACATAGGTGTGATGATGGCGATGATGGACGGCATGAGCATTTCACGTTGCGCCCCTTTGGTGGAGATTTCCACGCAGCGCGCATAGTCTGGCGTTGCCTTCCCCTCCAAAATCCCGACGATCTCGCGGAATTGCCTGCGCACTTCCGTAACCATACTCTGTGCGGCGCGGCCCACGGCATTCATCGTCAGTCCGCAGAAGAGAAACGCCATCATCGCGCCGATGAACACGCCCACCAACACTTTGGGGTTCATCAGATTCACTTGGTAGTAGTTCATAAAGTCGATGAGCGACGCGTCGGCGGTGTTGATGAGGTCGCCTCCTACGGCGAGGGTCGTTTCTCCGACTCTCACCAGGGCGATCTTAATCTCCTCTACATACGATGCGAGCAGAGCCAGGGCGGTGAGTGCTGCCGACCCTATGGCGAATCCCTTGCCGGTGGCGGCAGTGGTGTTGCCAAGCGCGTCGAGTGCGTCGGTGCGGGCGCGAACCTCCGAACCCAAGCCGCTCATCTCTGCGTTTCCTCCTGCGTTGTCGGCGATGGGGCCGTATGCGTCTGTCGCAAGGGTGATGCCCAAGGTGGAGAGCATACCGACAGCGGCGATGCCGATGCCGTACAATCCGAGGCTCAAACCTTTGGCAGAAAAGAAGATGGACATATCAAACCCGATGGCGCACAAGTAGGCGAGGATAATGGCCGCACCAATGGTGATGACCGGTATAGCGGTGGAAATCATTCCCAACCCGAGGCCGGAGATGATGACGGTTGCGGGACCTGTTTCGGCACTCTCTGCCACTTTCTGCGTCGGGCGGTAGGTGTGGGAGGTGTAGTATTCGGTAGACTGACCGATGATGACGCCTGCCAACAGCCCCGTCAGCACCGAGAACGACAATCCCAACCAGTTTTCAACCTGCAACACATAAAGTATTGCGAACGAGGCAATTGCCACGAGTATGGAACTGATGTTCGTCCCTTTGCCCAACGATCCGAGAAGGTCTTTCATATTTGCCCCCTCTTTTGTTTTCACTAAGAAGATGCCGATGAGCGAGAGTACCACACCCACTGCGGCGATGAGCATTGGGGCGATAACCGCTTTCTCTTGCAACTCGCCGCCCACGGTAGAGTAGGCTGCCGCACCTAAGGCTGCGGTGGCGAGGATGGCACCGGCGTATGACTCGTAGAGGTCTGCGCCCATGCCGGCAACATCGCCCACGTTGTCGCCCACGTTGTCGGCGATGGTGGCGGGGTTGCGGGGGTCGTCTTCCGGGATTCCGGCTTCTACCTTGCCCACTAAGTCTGCGCCCACATCGGCAGCCTTCGTGTAGATGCCGCCGCCCACACGGGCGAAGAGGGCCTGAGTCGAGGCTCCCATTCCGAACGTCAGCATGGTGGTGGTGATGATTACTAATTTCTGCCCTCCCTCTCCGTCGATAAAGAGGTTGAGGATGATGTACCAAAGGGCAATGTCGAGCAGTGCGAGGCCCACCACGGTCAAGCCCATTACTGCACCCGAGCGGAATGCCACTTTCAAGCCGTCGTTGAGCGATTTACGGGCAGCGTTGGCTGTGCGGGCGGATGCGTAGGTGGCTGTCTTCATGCCGAAGAAACCTGCCAACCCAGAGAAGAAACCTCCTGTGAGGAATGCGAACGGCACCCAAGGGTTTTGCAACCCGAAGAAGGACATCACGGCGAATAGCACTGCCAATGCCACGAAGACGAGTATCACCACTTTATATTGTTGCTTTAGGTAGGCCATCGCGCCCTCGCGTACATATTGGGCGATTTCTTTCATCCTGTCCGTCCCTTCGTCTTCTTTCTTCATCCAACGATAAAAGTAGAATGCGAATCCCAATGCCAACACTGAGGCTATCGGGACCATAAAGAATAAATTTCCCATAATCGTAATTTTTTTAGAACCCGAATCGGAAGGATTAGGACATACACTGCTGCTGTGGGAGCGACGGCTATACCTGTATTCTGCCAAATGTTGGAAGGTGCGCCGTGCGCCGCCGGTGGCGATGGTAAAAAGAGACTAATGCCCGAAAGGGTGGTTGTGTTTAAGTATTAGATGATGTTTCAAGGAAGACCGCCGTCAAAATACACCTCTCGGGGTGGTGCAGGCCCCCGGCCTGCGGTTTGTCGGTTAACGGTTTATGGCAAAGATAGTTTTTTCTTTGAGGAAAAGAAATTTTTGGTGGGGAAAGTCTGCTTCCTCCTTCAAATAATTGTTTCTATCCTTATTGATGATGGTGGAAATGTCTGCCCCTTTTCAGTGCCTAATCTCTTGATTTCCACTGCGAACGGCATTATGGCTTGGTTGCGGTCCATACGTTGCAAGTGGTCTGACAACTTGCGTTCGTTGCTGAGGACATCCATCCTCCGTCAAGTTTAGCCGAGCCACCCACACAACGGAAGGCGGCGTATGCAATGAGCGAAATGTTAGAACTTACGTTGGAATAAAAGTGAGAATTTAAATCGATATTCGGGGCAAAAAAGCCGCAATACTATTGCGTTGCAAATGAATCGTCGATTCGTTTTAATTGAATCGTCGATTCGTTTTGATTGAATCGTCGATTCGTTTTAATTGAGTCGCCGATTCGTTTTGATTGAGTCGCCGATTCGTTTTGATTCGAATCTATTAGTGTTCGCCAAAACAATACAAACCATCACCCAACTTGTTGAATTAGAGGAGTTGGCTGGTCGGCAAGTTATGTACAAACCTAAACTCTATTCATGTCTTCAGTACCTAATCACTTGATTTCCACTGCGAACGGCATTATGGCTTGGTTGCGGTCCATACGTTGCAAACGATCTAACAACTTGCGTTCGTTGCTGAGGGCATCCATTTTCCCGAAGATTTTTTCGTAGCCTAAGTTGGGGATGGTTTTCAGCTGCTCCCACCAGTCTGCTGGTTCAGGGTAGGCTGCCACCTTGTAGTCTGTGCCGATGTTGGCGAGCGTGGCGGCGTGGCTCACGGCGTCGTCTAAGTTTCCGATTTTATCTACCAGTCCGATTTTCACGGCATCCGTTCCGCTCCAAACGCGCCCCTCTGCTATTTGGCGCACCGCCTCGTCGGTCATTCCCCTGCCGTTTGAGCAGCGCGAGATGAACACGTTGTACACCTCGTTCACATGGCTTTGCAGTACGTCTTTCTCCTCGTCCGTCAGTGGACGGATGAAGTTGGAGAGGAGGTCGGAGTTGCTGTGTGTCTTCACAATTTCCTGCGAGACACCTATTTTGTCTACAAGCTTCTTTGCGTTGGGAATGACGCAGAACACGCCGATAGACCCCGTGATGGTTTTCTCGTCTGCGAATATGTAGTTGGCGCCAGCCGACATATAATAGCCGCCCGATGCCGCATAGTCGCCCATACTCACTACCACAGGTTTCTCTTTTTTCAGTTTCTCCACGGCGTGCCACATCTGCTCGGCACCGTAGGCACTTCCGCCGGGCGAGTTGACGCGTAGCACCACTGCTTTCACATCGTCGTCTTTGGCTATCTTGTCTAAGTTTTTTACGATTTCGGAGGAGGAGATGCCTGATGTTGAGGCGTTGTCTATCTCGCCCTCGGCGTAAAGCACTGCCACCTTGTTAGACGCAATATTGTCGTCTGTCATATTTGCCGCATAGTCTATTACGGAGATGAATTTTGGCTTTTCGTCTGTCGGAAGTCCGAACATCGTGTTTATGGAACTCATCACCTCGTCGTTGTAGCGGAGCGCGTCCACCAATTTCAAGTTTGCCACTTCCTGCGGTTGCAGAAAGGCCACCATCCCGTTTGCCACTTCGTTCAGCCGCTCCACGGTTATGTTGCGCGATGAGGCGATGGCTTGTGCCACCGACTGCCAAACCGATTCCACGAGGCGTTGCGTCTGCTCGCGGTTGGCGAGGCTCATGGTGTCGTTGGTATATTTCTCTGTGAATGATTTGTATGTGCCTGCTTTTATCACTTGCATCTCTACGCCGAGCGTGTCGAGCAGGTGTTTGTAGAATACGGAAGACGAGGCAATGCCGCGGAGGTCTAACACGCCCATCGGGTTCATAAAAACGGAGTCGGCCACCGACGAAATGTAATATCCGCCTTGCGTGTAGCTGCCGGAATAGGAGATGATGGGTTTGCCGGATGTTTTAAAGTCTGCTAACGCGGTGCGCAGTTCTTCTAACGTGGCGTATCCGCAGGACAGGATGCCGGATTTGATGTAGATGCCCTTGATGTTGTCGTCCGTCTTGGCGGCGTGTATGGCTGCCACGGCACTCTCTAAGGAGAAGCTGAGCTCCTCTTCGCCTAACAGACTGCTGTACACATCGTCGGTGGAGTGGTCGGTGATTTCGCCTTCTAAGTTGATGGCAAGCACGTTGCCCTCGGTTTGCGTTTCGGACGTGAAGGTTGAGGCGGCAGACGAGAGTAGCGCCACGAAAAGACCGATGAGTACAATCCCACAGATGAATGCAAAGACGAACATCGCCAACAGAGAGGCGAAGAAGTTTTTAATGAAACCCATTTTGATGACCTATTTTTTATAGGCTGTTACGGAGATGACGAGGTAGAGCAGGATAATGAAGGGCAGTGCGGCAAACCAACCTGCAACTAAGAGTATCACAGCCAATATTAAGAAAATGTATCGGATGATGTTGTCTTCCCATTTCAGGGATTTGAATTTGAGGGAAAACATTGGAATTTCTGAAACAAGCAAGTAGGAGAATATCGCCACGAAGAGGCAAACCACTGCCGGGTTGAACAGCAACGGCGCCAACCAGGCGCGGTCTATGTATGTTGGCATCGGCAGCAAGGGGTCTACAATGGAGAATAATCCCACGAAGAACAGCGCGTTGGCAGGTGTTGGCAACCCGATGAAAGAGGTTGTCTGTCGCTCGTCGACGTTAAACTTGGCGAGTCTCAATGCCGAAAATACGGCGATGAGGAATGCGAAGTAGGGCAGAACGCAAAGTTGGGGAGGCAAGTCGATCCAGCTTAGTTGGCGGAACACCACCGTGCTTGGCGCCAGGCCGAAGCTGATCATATCTGCCAGCGAGTCTAACTCTTTGCCGATGGGCGATGTGGTGTGCAGCAAGCGCGCCGCCATACCATCGAAAAAGTCGAATACTGCTGCTAAAAGAATGAAGAGTAGGGCGTAGAAGAAAAATCCGTTGAGTGCCATCACTGTCGCTATGCAACCCGAAAATAGGTTCAAACACGTGATTGTGTTAGGAATATGTTTCTTGATTGCCATAACTTTCTTTCTTTTAGGATGATCGTTTGCCGTTTATTTTTTCAATTTGGCGATGACCGTTTGGTTTCCCACGACGCTCTGTTTCATCGAAACTAAGATTTCCGCGTCCAAGGGGAGGTAAAGGTCTACCCTCGACCCGAATTTGATGAATCCCAATTGACTGTTGATTTTACATTCGTCGCCGGCGTTTGCGTAGGTTACGATTCGGCGGGCCAGTGCGCCAGCCACTTGTCGCACAAGTATCTGTACTTTGTTTGGCATCTCAATCACCACTGTCGAGCGTTCGTTTTCGGTGCTGGATTTGGGTAGGTTGGCTGCCATAAACCGTCCGTCGTTATGGTTGTAGTACACGATGCGTCCGTGCGTTGGATACCAGTTGGCATGCACATTGAAGACGCTCATAAATATGGATACTTGCATGCGTTTCTCTTTGAGGACTTCCTCTTCCATCGTGGGTTCTATCACCACAATGGTGCCATCGGCGGGTGCAACGATGGTGCCGTCTTCAAAATTCTCAAACACTCTTTCGGGATTTCTGAAGAAATTGGCCAGAAAACAAAATGCGATAAGAGAGAATGCGGAGATACACATCAGCGCATTGAAATGCCCATTGCCCCATAAATACCAACATAGGGCATTCAATAACACCAATCCGGCAAAGACTTTCAACAATAATTTCTTTCCTTCCTTATGTATTTTCATCTCATCCGAGTTTGTTCTGCAAAAATACAATTTTTCTATTCACTACCTATTATTTGTTTAATAATAATTAACACACCTTGAGTAGCATAGTGATGAGGAATAGTGCGGGTGCGGCTATCAGTGCGCTGTCGAACCGGTCGAGCAGTCCGCCGTGGCCTGGCAGGAACTTCCCTGAGTCTTTCACGCCTAAATCTCTCTTAATGAGGGATTCTACTAAGTCGCCCACCACGCCGAATGCGAATATCAGCAGTGCGCAGCCTATCCACGAGAGCATCGTGTAGGGCGGGAAAAATTCGAGTTGCGAGAAGGCTACGCCGCAAAGCAGTGCAAAGAGCATCCCGCCGAACAATCCCTCCCACGTTTTCTTAGGGGAGATACGTTCAAACATTTTGTGCTTGCCGATGAGCATACCCACGAGGTATGCGCCCGTGTCCGACGCCCATATTATAATGAAGAACGCCAGTACAAGGCGCGAACCGATTTCCATTGAATCCTCAATGGGTGATTCCACGCCGAACGACTCGACAATTGCCAACAGCGAGAATGGCAGGGCGATGTAGAGCAACCCCATCAGGGAATAGGCGATGTTAAGGGCTGGCTTTTGTTTGTTCCTGAACAACTCCACCACCATAATAATAGACACGACGAGGAATGGAACGGCATTCAGCGCATTCCACACACCGTCTAACTCGCCGAAGCGGAGGAGGCAGACAGACCCGAACGTCGCCGCACCTCCCACGACCGTCAAGGCGATTGGTATCTCAACCCCCTCGACATTCTTGTTGATCAGATTGTAGAACTCCCACAGCCCCACGACGGTGAGAATGAAAAACAACGAGGAGAAAAAGACTCCTCCCATTAGGATACTCGACACCATAACTATTATGAAGAATAGTCCGGAGAACGATCTTGTTATTAAATTATTCATTGTCTAAATTTTTTTCTTTGTCATAAAAACGGTGAAAAGCCTTTTCAGGAATCCTCAGATTCGGCTTCGGTGTTTTCGTTCTCGGCGTTTTCTGCTGGCGCATCTTCTGCCGGCGATTCAACTTCAGCCTCTTCCTCTTTGCGTTTTTTCTTTCTCCGTTTCTTTTCTTTCTTTTTCTCTTGGATGGTTTCTTCTTGCGCCGTTTCCACCTCCTCTGTTGCGGCTGGCGCAGGGGCGGTGCTTCCGGCAGGCTCTGCTGGTGGCGTGGTTATCGGCGGCGTGGCGATAGGCTCTTCCGTGGCGATAGGTGCGGCGTCGTCGCTATCGGTTGGTTGTGCCTCGACGGGTGTGGAGGTGTCGGTGTCAGTGTCATCGACATCGTCTGTTGCCGTCTCTTCCGCATCGGTTGGGGTGGAGGATTCCTCCTTTGGCTTTTTCGGTGCGGTTAGTTGCCTTTGTTTCACTTCGGCGTTATGTTTTTCTGCCATCTTCACCATTTGGTCTATCGAGTTGAGCGAGATTGGCATAGCGGTTATGTCGGTGTTGAGTTCCATGTGGTCGGTTCCCGCCTCTTGGGTAGTGTCGGCGTCGCTACTCCACAATACGGCGTCGAGGATGCTATGCACCTTTTCGCGTTCTTCGGTGTTGAGGGCGAGGCTGTCTTTCATCACTTCCAAACTGTCTTGGATGTGCATCTTGGTGTCGTGTTCGCTCTTCATCGTGATGATGGCGTTGAGCGAGTCGGTCAGCGTCTGCTCCATTATTTGCGTGGAGTCTGATTGGGCGATTAGCACGGAGTCATACTGCGAGGCGTCCAATTCCTCGATTACTCGGCGTTTGTTTCCGGTGTAGAATTTGATGTCGCCCAATGTTCCGCTGGTACGTTCCACGTTGACGGTTGATGGTTTGATACGGGCGATGATGGAGCGTTGGCGGCGGTTGCGGAATTTGATTTTGATTTCGCCCGTTGCCAAATACTCTAAGTTGAGTTGCGTGATGACGGTGTCTAAGTACTCCGTGACGGGGTAGTAAGGCATCATTCCGGCGATGGAGTCCACCACTTTGTTGAAGTCGGTGTGCCGGTATTTGGTGTTGCCCACTAATCGGATGACTTTCTGCGCCACCCATCGTGTAGTGTCTGTGCGGTCATAGAATTTCTTTTTGTGGAAATATCTGTGGTCGAAGTAGTGGATGAAGAAGTCGAGGTCGTAGCGGAACTCGAATTTGTCGCGTTCGTAGATCACATCGTTCAAGTAGCGGCAGTTTGGCACTTTTATGCGTTCGAGCAGGTACTCCTTTTTGCTTCCTTTCTTCTTGTTGGATTTTTCCAACTCGTCTACCTCGCGGATGTTCGCCAACTCCATTTCCAACTCAGCGATTTGCTGTTTCAGGAGTGCGGAGTCGATTTTAGAGGTGAACGGAATGACGCTGTCTGTTGCGAGCGAGTCTGCCGTGAGTGAATCGCCGAATATGGCGCCGTTTTCATCAAAGTCTTCTTCGTCTTCCATAGGGAAGGCGTTGGCAAGCGCCTCTTCTTGTTTCTTCTTGTTGAGGCGTTCCAAGACATCGGCTGGAAGGTCGGAGTTGTCGCGTTCGCCGGAGGCAATGTCGAAGTCGCCGCTGGCAAGGAGAATGGAGTCTGACTCCGCCTGCGACATAAATTGCATTTTTTGTTTCTCTCTTTCTTTCAACGCTTTACGTTGCTTGGCTGTGAGGTCGAGCGTGTTATCTTCGGCATCTTCTTTGGCGTGGCGTTGGCGTTCCTCCTCGTCCATTTTTGCGAAGCGGATGGAGTCTTTGCGGAGTTGCTCCTCGTATTTTGCTTTTGCTTTTTGCCTCCGTTGCTCCTCTTTCTCCAACGCTTTGCGTTCTTTCTCTTTTTCACCGACGATTTTCTTCGCCAGCTTCATTGTTTCCTTCTCCACGCGTTCGCGTTCCTTGCGCACGCGTTCTTTCTCCTTCTCGTCGGCATCTTTTTCGGCATCGAGGCGTTTCTGCTCGGCTTCCAGTTCGGCTTGCAATTTCTTGTATGCTTGCAGACGTTCTTCCGACTCTTTCTCTTTTACGCGACGCTCCTTCTCTTTTGCAAGACGATCCTCCTGTCGTTGTTGCTGTTGCTCCAACGATAGTTTTTTCTTTTCGCGTAGGGCTGCCACTTTTTCGCGTTCTGCCGCTTTGCGCTCCTGTTCGCGTTCGCGTTGCTTTTGGCGGAGTTCTATTTGACGTTGCTTCTCAGCCACACGTTTGGCTTTCAGACGTTTGGCGATGTCTTCCTCTTTGGTTTTTTGCTGTTGTTGGCGCAGGCGTTCCTTTTCCTTGAGTTGGTATGAAAGTTCGCGTTTTTTGAGTTCCTCTTCGCGTTTTTTCTGTCGGCGTTGAGCCTCCAATTCCTTCTGTTCGGCGCGTTTTTGGCGTTCCTCTTCTTTCTGTTGGCGCAGTTTTTCTTGCTGAGCGGCTTTCCGTTCGGCTTCTTTGCGTTGGCGTTCCTCTTGCTGGGCGGCACGTTGGGCGGCACGCTCTTGCTGCTGGGCGGCGCGTTGCTGGGCGGCTTCCAAGCGTTGTTGTGCTGCCTCTTCGCGTTGCTGCTGTTGCAGGAGTTTCTGCTCGCGGAGTTGTTGCTGCCGCAGGTCGGCTGCTGCTTTGTCGCGTTCGCGCTTCTCCGCCTCTTCTTGCTTGCGCAGGGCGGCAGCCTCTAAGTTGCGTTGCACAGACTGCTCGTACTCTGTTTTCCGGCGTTGCGCTTCCTCCTCTTGCTTGCGGCGTATCTCGTCTTGCTCGGCTTTCTTCTGTGCCCAGAGTTCTTTCTCTTGTTTTTCTCGCTCGGCGTCGCGTTTTTCGCGGGCGGCTCGGCTTTCGCGCTGTTTGGCGATGATTGCCTCGTACTCCTTTTGGCGGCGTTGGTTTTCTTTTTTCTCCTTCTCTCGCGCTTCCTCGATTTCCGCTTTCTTGCGGTTCCAGAGTTCGGTGTACTGGTTTTTCATCTCCTCTTCTTGGCGGAGGCGCATTTCGCGGGCTTGGCGTTCCAGTTCGACGGATTCGAGGTACTCTTTCATAATGCGTTCTTTCTCCTCGTCCGACTGTTGTTGCTGTTGCGCTTGCATATCGTTTTTCTTCTGCTCCCACGCTCGGCGTTGTTGTTCTCGTACTTCTATTTCCTTTTGTTTGCGCAGTTCGCGTTGCAGTTTTTCGCGTTCGGCGGCTTCTACGTAAGATTGCTGCTGCTTGGCGCGGGCATCGTCTTCTTGCTTGCGCTTTGCGTCTATTTCCTTTTGTTTCTCCGCCCAGCGTTCCTTGTTGAGCTGTTTCAGTTCGGCTTCACGGCGTTGGCGCAGTTCGCGGGCTTGCCGTTCCTGTTGGAGAATTTGTTCATACTCCTTCAGTTTTTGGAGTTGCTTGCTTTTATCAGCTTTCTTCTTCTCTTCTGTGGCTTTTTTCTGCTGCTCCCACGCCTCTTTGTTTTTGTCTTTCGTGTTGGATGTTTCGCTTTTGGCGGCATCTACGCGGTTTTTCTCTTCTTGGGCTTGTGCGGCTTGTGCGTCTTTCCGCTCCTGTGCGGCGGCTTGTGCGGCTTCTTTTTCGGCTTTACGGCGGCTTTTAAGTTGCTCGGCTTTCACGCGTTGCTCCTCTCGGAAACGCTCAGCGTCTGTCTGTGCGGACATAGTCTGCGCCGACAGAAGACCTATTATGAAAAATATGAACAGAAGCCGTCTCAAAGTCTGATATATTCGAAAAAACTCTACACCATTTTTTGTCTGCGAAAAGTCTGCCCGCGCCGTTACATCCTCACCAAGATGCTGCCAATATTGTTGTATTGGCTTTGCGCCGTGCAAAAATTTCGGAAATACAAAGATATATAAATCAATACAAAATCGGACAATTAAATTTGACGCAAGAAAAATTGAAATGGTGATTTCTCTTTTGAGGGCGCATTTACTTTCGAGGCTTTTGTTTAGTGGAAGTGCAAAGTAATCGCTGATTTTGTCAGTATGACTAAAAACGGAATAGGTTTGTATGGGCGGTGTTCTTTCAAAAAAAGATTTCCCCAGCATTTTTTGTTGGGAAAATCTCATAGCTTCCGCTTTGGGCGGAGACTAATATCGGGCTGGCTAATCAATCAAATCGTCTGCTAATTCTTCGAACGCTTCGCCGAGGCAGATGTCGTCGTTGTAGCCGTCGCCGTCAACGCCTTTTGCCTTGTAGGTATAGACGGTCTTTCCGCTTTTCACGTCCACTACGTTGACTTTGCCGTAGATTCTGTATTCGTATTCGCCGTTAAGCTCGGTTCTGCGCTTGATGTTGTCGATGTCGACGTTGATTTCGTACTTAGCGTCCGCTTTCGCCTCTACCACACTCAGATTTTTGTATTCTTTGCCGAATGATTTCTTGAACGCATCTTTGCAGATGGCAACACGCTCGTTATACGCTTCGCCGCACCAGTCTTTGAAACTCTGTTTCTTCTCCCAAGTGGCTTTGGAGAGGTCGATGTTCACCACCACGTTGGCTTTCTCCCTCACGAATTGAGGAACTTTCGGCTTTGCCATTACTGCGAGACTGCACAGTAAAATGCACAATGTTGAAAATAAAGTCTTCATAAGTTTTATGTTTTAGTTCACAAGTATAACGCTTTGCCTCGCTGTTTGTTGTGTTTGTTTCGCGAGAAATTTTTGTATATGTAATTTTTTTTTGGTTTTAGGAGGATTGCATTTTTGTGTATTTTTGCGACGATTTAAACGTAACCAGTATGAAGTTAATAAGTAGATTCAAAATGATGCTTGCCGCCGTTGCGTCAATGATGCTCTGCCTCGTCGGTTGTGGGCAGAAAGCGGGCGCAAACACTGAAAATGACAATGCCGCAGAGGATTCAGTACAAACAGTGGTCGACTCGGTGCAAACCGCTGAGGCCTCTCTTGATGAGGACGACGACTTTGACTTGCTCGCCTCGCCCTGGGTGTTTGATGGCAATAGGGTAATCAAGGAGATGAAGCGGACGACGATGTGTACGAACAATGTAGACATCCAACCATCGGAAACCATATTCCAGTATGACTATGATGGAAGAGGTAGATTGATGATAATCAACACAATAGTTGACAATATCACGGAAAGTTCTGAAGAGTACGATTTTCCTACGGGAACTTACGTACACGAATTCGTGTCGCGCGAGGGTGGCGACTCACTTTGGATAACGAATAATTCCACATTCAAGTCGGACGCGTTTTGGCGCATAACCCGTATGGAAGGCCCGAACGGAGAGATTGAAAACCGCGTTTTTGACGATAAGGGTCAGATTATCCGGATAGAGAGTGAATACGATGGGAATACATACGTTTCCTGGACCTATACTTGGAATGATAAGGGAATGTTGATGAGTAAGAATGACGGTCGCGACAACCGCTGTGTGGGCGCGTTCGAATACGGCGATGTGGCAAACGCTCATCATCAGCCTTTCATCTTGCCTTCGTTCCTCGACTTTGAACGCACTTCCGTCGTTTCATACTTCCCAATTGCCAGGGTTACCGAAGATGGACGTTATGACTACCAGTATGAGTTTAACAATGATGGCACCATAAGGAAGGTGACGGAAGTGTATGGGTCGTATAAAACATCCTACGAGTATACTTACGGCACATTGTAGACGAGTCAGAATAAATTCCCGTCCCAAAGGATTCTGAGGAAATCGAATATGTAGAGGCATTCTACGCTGCTCCCTGTGCCGGCGACGTTGTCTATGCGGCGATTGAACTTGTCGCGCGAAACGACAATGCATCGGCAAGAGGGAAACTCCGCACAAAAATCCTTGAAGTTTGTCAGGTGCTTGTTTTGCACCTCTTCGGTCGATTTTATTTCAATGCTTATCTCCGCTTCGCCGATAACGGCGTCTATCTCCTTGCCGTTGTAAGTGCGCCAGTAGCTCAGTTTCCGCTCGTTATGGGTGTAGCCGATGTAGGCTTGCAGTTCCTGTATTATGAAATGCTCAAAGCAGTGCCCATATTCGGCGCTGCCAGGTGCTAACGATGTGCGGCGCATCAGGTAGTTGTAAACGCCAACGTCGAAGAAATAGAATTTTGGGGCTTGCACCACTTTGCGTTTGATAGACTTGGTGTATGCCGGGATAATGTAGCCTATGAGCGTGTCCTCCAAAATGGAGAAGTATTCTCTGACTGTTTTTGCTGACACTCCGCAATCGCTTGCGATGCTGTTGTAGTTGATTACTTCTGAATTTGAAATTGCTGCCGCTTCCAAAAAATGCTGAAAGGCTTCCAAATTCCTCACCAAGGCTTCTTCTTTTATCTCTTCGCGCAGATATACATCTATGTATCCTGCTAATAATGTGCGGGGTCTTTTGCTTAGGTAGTGTGGTGGCAGCATACCGTAGAGCAACGCTTTGTCTAAATCGAGGTTGGGCAGCTCTGCGCTCACGAAAGGATAGAAATAGCACGGCCACGCTCTTCCGCCAAGCGTGTTATACCCTTTTCGTTTTAGCTTGCGCGCGCTGCTGCCGCATAACACAAAACGTAGTCGCCGCTTTTGTATAAGGCGATGTACCTCATTGAGAAGCTGCGGCACTTCGGGAATCTCGTCGATGATGACTACGCTCCCTTCTTCTTTGTCTTTCAGCATCTCGAAGAGTAACTCTGGTTTGGCAGAGAAACGCCTTCGTGTTTCCGCATCTAATAGGTCGAAATAGATGGCATCCTTGAATTGCTCTTCCAGAAATGTACTTTTCCCAGTCTGTCGTGCGCCAAATAGAAATGCACTGCCTTCTAACTCGCTGTTTAACTGATAATAACGCTGTATCATACTCCGCATTTTAAGAGTTTCTACTTCCGATTTTCCTGAAATATCGGGAGTACTACTTCCGATTTTCTTGAAAAATGCGAAGCAAAAGTACTGATTTTTTCCAGAAATCCATTGCTATGGATGAAGAATGATTCCTATTTATTGGCTTGTTTTTGTTTTGTTCCACATTCGTTATTATAGCCGAAAGGCGTTTGGGTGTGGCGTATTTTGCAACCTCTCCACATCTTTGTTCCGTGTGCCGTCTGTGATTCCCCGTTTCCCGTCAGTACCCTAACCACGCTAAAACGTAGGGTGCCATTGCTGCTGTGAGGATGCCGTTGAGTATCAGCCCGAGACTGGAGAACGCCCCGTAGCGGGAACTCACCTCCAACGCTGCGGATGTGCCTACCGCATGCGCAGCCGTCCCCATTGAGATGCCTTGTGCGATGGGGTTGCGCACAAAACCCAACCGCAGTATGTGGAAACCCAGCATTGCACCCAACACGCCCGTTATGACCACTACCGCCGCGGTGAGCGACGGTATGCCGCCCAATTGCTTAGTTATCTCCATAGCGATGGGGGTTGTTACGGATTTCGACGCCATAGACAGTACCACCTCTTTTGTGGCTCCCAGCGCCTGCGCTATCAGCACTACCGATAGTATGCCCACCAAGCACCCTGCCAACTGCGACAGCAGTATCGGCAGCAACTGCTTTTTGATAGTCTCCAATTGTAGGTAGAGTGGAACGCCCAACGCCACCACCGCAGGCTTAAGCCAGAACTCAATGTATCGCCCGCCTTTTTCGTATGTGGCATAGTCTACGCCGACAAGTTGAAAGAAGATTATCAGCACTGCCACGGATAGCAGAATGGGGTTGAGCAGCACCCAGCCAGTGCGGCGTTGCAGGAGTTTCGCCACATAATAAACGCCGAAGGTTATGGCTATCAGGAATATGTCATTTTTTACGAAGTCCATTGGATTTGCGCGCTAACTGGTGGACCCACCCGGTAACAATCAGCACGAGTATCGTGCTTAGCACCGTGGCGGCTAAGATGGGCAAGAACTGCGCCTTGATGAGGTCAAAATAGAGCATAATGGCCACCCCGGGCGGGATGAAGAAGAATGCGAGGTTGGAGGTGAGGAAGTCTGCTATGCCCTTCACCCATTCCAATTTGATGACTCCCGCCTTCAAAAGTCCCGTGAGGAGCAACATCCCGATGACGCTCGACGGGAGCGAGATGCCCGACACCCAAACCACTAACTCGCCAAAGGCAAGGCATCCGAAGATAATCAGGCACTGCAAGATGACATTTTTCATTTCCGTATAGGAAAAAGATAAGGGTGGACTGAAATCCACCCTCCATATTGACATGTACTTATTTGCGGCAAATTACTTTGCTTGCTGGCAGAAAGCCCTGCATAGCCGAACTTGCCGTCAGTCTTCAAGGAAAACTTTGTTCAGAATCACGTGTGCGATAACTCCGCCCACCAGAATGAAACCTGCGGTAAGCAATGCTGCGTTTGACTCAAATATTCCCCAGAAGTACATTGCAAGGATAATGACGCCAACGAGTTCAATCATTATACCTAAGTATCTCATAAATTTTCCCATTTCTTTTTCCTTTTGAAGCAACTTTCGTTTTACTACTTGCAAAGGAACAAATTTTTTCTTTGATATGGAATTTTTTTAAGAGGAAAATCTGCGATTTTTTTTTAATGTGTATAAGGTTGGATTTGGTTTTGTATTGTTAGTTTTTGTTTGATTTGGTATTCTGTATTGAAGATACTAAAAGATTTGTGAAAAAAGCTTGCTTGAAATTTTGGTTGTATTTTAGTTATGGTTTATATTTGCAGCATAATAATTTAATAATGCTAAAAATGGAAAAAATAGAAAGAGTGAAGGTTCTGATGAAAGTGCTGATTGAGAATGGCTTTTGTAGAAACCAGGCGGAGTTTGGCGAAAGATTAGGTTATACAAATAAATCTTCTTTTTCGCAGGTGGTTAACGGGCGTGTGCCTTTCCCGAAGTCGTTTACTTCGAAGTTGCTTCATGCGTTTCCGGCAGTGAATGCGGAGTGGCTCAACTCCGAGACGGGCGAAATGCTTTTAGAGAATGCACCGTCGGTTTCTTCCGTCGCTGCTTCGCATAGTGGTGGAGTGGGAGGCAATGCCGAGAATCTGCTCATCACCGAGTTGAGGCAGGAACTTGAAGCCTATAAAAAGCGCGAGGCGAAGTATTTGGAGCAAATCAATGATTTGATTTCGATTCTCAAAAATCAGTGATTGTCATCGGAAAAAGAGAACGGCGGGATTCTGTTCAGAGTCTCGCCGTTTTAGTTTATATCTCTTTGGGTTTTATTTGCAGACGTTGCAGTTGCTGCACCGTGGCAGCTCCCCTCGAAACCGTTTCTCCACCAATTGCCGGATTTGGCTTTTGAGTGCGTCGATGCGCACGTTCTCAATCACATCGTTCACAAAAGCGTACATTAGGAGCATGCGCGCCTCGTGTTCGGGTATGCCTCGCGAGCGGAGGTAGAAGAGTGCGTTGTCGTCCATCACGCCTGTGGATGCGCCGTGGCTGCACTTCACGTCGTCGGCGTAGATTTCGAGTTGCGGCTGTGTGAACATTCGAGCGGTGGGTTTCATACACACATTGCGGTTGGTTTGGAACGCCTCGGTTTTCTGTGCGTCCTTTGCCACGAGTATCTTCCCGAAGAATACGCCGGTTGCTTTGCCGTCTAACACATATTTGTAGAGTTCACGGCTTTTGCAGTTTGGCACATTGTGGTTGATGAGGGTGGCATTGTCTGTGTGTTCGTTTCCGTCTGCCACTACCATTCCGCAGAGTAGTGTTTCGGCGTGCTGGCCGTCGAGGTCTATCTGTACGTTGTTGCGCGTCAGTCCGTTGTGCAGGGTGATGTCGTTCACCAAGGTGTTGGAGTCGGCGTCCTGGCGGATGTATAGCGAGCTTGCGGCGGTGGTTTCTGGGAGGGTGTTTTCAATCCTGTAATGGTCGTAGGTGGCGCCTTTCCCCACAAACACTTCTGTGACGCGGTTGGATAGCAGGCTCACGTGGCTCATTGCGTGTGCGCACACAAGCACTTGAGCGCGGGCGTTTTCGTCTACGATGATTAGGTTGCGCACGTTTGCCAGGGTGGGCTGTGCCGCTTGCATCACGGTGATCAGTTGGATGGGGCGGGGAATCTCGACGTTCTTCGGCACATATAGGAAAAATCCGTCTTGTGCGAAGGCGGTGTTGAAAGCCACATAGCCGTCCGTTTTAGGGGTTATTTGGTTGTAGTATTTGGCTACAATCTCGGGGTGTGAGGTGGCGTATTCGTGCAGGCTTCCCACAAGCACCCCCATGCTGCGCAGCTCTGCCAAGTCTGCTGCGCTGCTTTCGGGGCAGTAGAACGTGTCGTTCACCACGAAGAACACGAACGATTTGATGTCTTGCACCTCGCATTTGAACACGTCTTGCGAGTTGATGTGCAGCGGCACCCGGTTGATGTTCATTCCGTAGTTTACGTCGAATGCTTTGGCGAGGTCTGTGTGGCGGTACTCTTCGTTGCGGTAGGGGAATCCTCCGTTCTCGAAGGTGCGGAACGCCTCGTCGCGGTGCTCGTTTAGAGTGGCGGCACTCTTTGCGCAGAGTGTGTTTCGGTATTGTTTGTATATGTCGATGTAGGATTGCTCCACAGTCATAGCCATAGTGATATGATTTTAGTCTAAATGGGGATTGGGGGTGTTATTCTCCCAATTCTTTCTTGATCCAGTCGTAGCCTTTCTCCTCCAATTCGAGGGCGAGTTCTTTGCCGGCCGATTTGACGATGCGCCCTTTGTAAAGCACATGCACGAAGTCTGGCACGATGTAGTCGAGCAGTCTTTGGTAGTGGGTGATCACGATGCTTGCGTTCTCTGGCGTTTTGAGTTTGTTGACGCCGTTTGCCACGATGCGCAGTGCGTCGATGTCCAATCCGCTGTCTGTTTCGTCGAGGATGGAGAGTTTGGGGTTGAGCATCGCCATTTGGAATATCTCGTTGCGTTTCTTTTCTCCGCCGGAGAATCCCTCGTTGACGGAGCGGTTGGCGAGTTTGCTGTCCAACTCCACCAGCTCCTTCTTTTCGCGCATCAGTTTAAGGAACTCTGCTGCGGTGAGAGGCTCTTGCTTGTTGTATTTCCGGTGTTCGTTGACGGCGGTGCGCATGAAGTTGACCATACTCACGCCGGGTATTTCTACGGGGTATTGGAAACTCATAAAGAGTCCCTCGCACGAGCGTTCTTCGGGGGTCATTTCCAAAAGGTTTTTCCCGTTGAAGTAGACTTCGCCTTCCGTTACCTCGTAGGCTGGGTGGCCCGAGAGGACGGACGACAGCGTGCTTTTACCCGATCCGTTGGGACCCATAATGGCGTGTACCTCCCCGGCTTTGATGCTCAGGTTGATGCCTTTCAATATCTCTTTCCCGTTGATGGATGCGTGTAGGTTTTTTATTTCTAACATGGTGTATTGTAGACGATTATGATTTCAGATTAGAATGATGGGTGGGTTACCCGACGGAGCCTTCCAATGATACTTGCAGCAGTTTCTGCGCTTCGACGGCAAACTCCATTGGCAGTTTGTTGATCACCTCTTTGGCGTATCCGTTGACGATGAGTCCCACGGCATCTTCGTTTTTTATGCCTCGCTGGTTGCAGTAGAAGATTTGGTCTTCGCTGATTTTGGAGGTTGTCGCCTCGTGTTCGACGATGGCCGATGGGTTGTGGATGTCCATATAGGGGAAGGTGTGCGCCCCGCATTGGTCGCCCAATAGTAAACTGTCGCACTGAGAGAAGTTGCGTGCGCCGTCGGCGTCTTTCAGCACGCGCACCAATCCGCGGTAGCTGTTTTGGCTGCGCCCTGCCGAGATACCTTTGGAAACGATGTGGCTTCGGGTGTTTCGCCCGATGTGTATCATTTTGGTGCCGGTGTCGGCCTGTTGGTAGTTGTTGGTTACGGCTACGGAGTAGAACTCGCCCGATGAGTAGTCGCCTTGCAACACGCAGCTTGGGTATTTCCAGGTGATGGCGGAGCCGGTTTCCACTTGCGTCCACGACACTTTTGAGCTGACGCCCTTGCACAAGGCGCGTTTCGTGACGAAGTTGTAGATTCCGCCCTTCCCGTTTTTGTCGCCGGGATACCAGTTCTGCACGGTGGAGTATTTCACCTCGGCGCGGTCGTGTACGGCTATCTCGACGATGGCGGCGTGCAGTTGGTTTTCGTCGCGCATAGGTGCGGTGCAGCCTTCGAGGTAGGAGACGTAGCTGTCGTCGTCTGCCACAATGAGTGTCCGTTCAAACTGCCCCGTGCCAGCCGCGTTGATGCGGAAGTAGGTGGATAGTTCCATGGGGCAGCGCACGCCCTTCGGGATGTAGACGAACGAGCCGTCGCTGAAGACGGCGGAGTTGAGGGCGGCGTAGTAGTTGTCTGTGTGGGGAACGACGGAGCCGAGGTATTTCTTCACCAAATCGGGGTAGTTTTTCACCGCCTCGCTGATGGAGCAGAAGATGATGCCCAATTCCGCCAGATTCTCCTTGTAGGTTGTTTTGACGGAGATGCTGTCCATTACGGCGTCGACAGCCATACCGGACAGGTGCTTCCGCTCTTCCAACGGGATGCCGAGTTTGTCGAATGTCTTCATCAACTCGGGGTCTATCTCCTCGGCGTTGCCGTCTTGTTTTTTCTTTGGGGCTGCGTAGTAGTAGATGCTTTGGAAGTCGATGGGCGGTATGTTGAGGTGCGCCCAGTTGGGTTGGGGTAGTGTCAGCCAGTGCTTGTACGCGTTCAGGCGGAACTCCAACAGCCATTGCGGCTCTTCTTTTTTCTTCGAGATTAATCTCACGACGTCTTCGGATAATCCTTTGGGGATTACCTCCGTGTCGATGTCTGTGACGAACCCGTACTTGTATTCGCTGCGGGTTACCTCGTCCACTATATTTTCATCCATTCTGCACCTCCTGTTGTTTGTAGGGTGGGGCGGCAGACTTTTGTCTTGCTCCCATCCCATCAAAAACGCAAAATTACTATTTTCCCACGAGAAATAAACTATCTGTCGCGGTGTGCGTCATCATTTCTCATCCTCCGCCTTGGTGGAGTTCGGGTAGATGATTTTGTAGCCTTTGCCGTGGACGTTGATGATTTCCACATTGGGGTCTGCCTTCAGCAGTTTGCGTAGTTTGGTGATGTAGACGTCCATGCTGCGGGCGTTGAAGTAGTTGTCTTCGTCCCAGATGGTTCGCAGGGCGTGGTTTCGTTCCAGCACGTCGTTGGCGTGGTTGCAGAGCAGTGCGAGCAGTTCCGTTTCTTTGGTGGTGAGTTTGATGATTTCGCCATCTATCTGCAGTTGTTGTTTCTGCCTGTCGAAGAGTATTTTCCCCATTTGGAACACGGTTTCCTCTTTCACCTTTTTGCCTTTCACGCGGCGCAGTATGGCTTCGATGCGCATTAGGAGTTCCTCCATGCTGAAGGGTTTGGTGATATAGTCGTCCGCGCCGATGCGGAATCCCTCCAAGATGTCGGTTTTCAGTGTTTTGGCGGTGAGGAAGAGGATAGGCACTTCGGCGTTCACCTGTCGCACTTCTTGAGCCAATGTGAATCCATCTTTTTTCGGCATCATAACGTCGAACACGCAGATGTCGTATGAGTCTTTGACGAATGCTTTGAAGCCGGCTTCGCCGTCGGGCATAAGGTCTGTTTGGTATCCTTTGGCTTGTAGGTATTCGCGGAGTAGCATACCGAGGTTTTGGTCGTCTTCGCAGAGTAAGATTCTTGTTTTCTCGTCCATAGTGAGTTATTTTTTTTGAGGTATTGAAATGATGAACTTGGTGCCTTTGGCGTATTCGCTCTCCACTTTGATGGTGCCTTTGTGGTCTTGCACCACTTTCTTGACGTAGGCAAGACCGAGGCCGAATCCCTTGACGTTGTGGATGCTTCCGGTTGGCACTCTGTAAAATTTGTCAAATATACGTTTTAAATTGTTTTTCTTGATGCCGATTCCGTTGTCTTCGATGGAGATGAAGAGTCGGTTGCGTTCGTTCCAGGTTTTGAGCCTCAGGATGAGTGGTCCGTTGGAGTATTTTACGGCGTTATCCATCAGGTTGTAGATGATGTTGGTGAAGTGTACCTCGTCCACCCAGGCGTTGGGGTTCTGCGCGTCTAATTCGGTTTGGATGTCGCCCTTGGTGTTTTCCACTTTGATGGCGAAGGTGCCGGCGATGGTGAGAATCAGTTCGTTGATGTCCATTTCCTGTAGTTTCAGTGCGGCGCTTTCTTTTTCGAAGATGGACATTTGCAGCACTTTGTCTATTTGTTGGGTGAGGCGTTGCGTTTCGTCTTTGATGGTGCGGCTGAGGTGTCCCACCATAGTCGGGGTTTTCGCCACGCCGTCGTCGTTGAGCATTTGTGCGGCGAGCGAGATGGTGGATACGGGGGTTTTCAGCTCGTGCGTCATGTTATTCATAAAGTCTGTGCGCATCTCCGAGAGGCGTTTTTGCCGCGAGATGATGATGAGTGCGAATATGAACGTGAAGAGTAGCAGTCCGGTGAATACTACCGAGGGTAGGAACAGGCTGCTTGAGGTGATGAACTTTTGTGTGGTTGGGAGGTATAGTTTTAGGTAGTTGGATTGAGGTGCGGGGTCGTTGGGAAAGAGTTGCTGGGAGTAACTCTCCATATCGGTGGCGTTGTCCTCGAAGTCTGCGCTGCGGTAAATCTCCTTCCCCTCGTTGTTGATGACGCAGAAGTAGTGCTTTGCGTTGATGCCGTTGTTTTCGAATTCCTTGTCAATCAGTTCGTTGAGTAGGGAGAAGTCGATTCGTTCTTCTATGGGTTTGATGTAGGTTTCGCTCAGCAGGCGGATGAGGATGTCGTCGAGCAGGGCGCGGTTGTGAAGGAATCGCTCTTTGAGTTTGTTTTGGATGATTTTAGAGGATTCTTGGATGGAGTTCGAGCCGTGCTTCATTGAGATGAACACGTTGGGCTTCACCCTCACGGTGGAGTATCGCCGGGTGGAGTCGCTCAGGTTTTTCAGTTTCTGCATTTGCTCTTCCTCTTCGGTGAGGAAGATGGGCGACTTGTTGACTGTGATGCGTGTGCGCGAGGAAGGGGTGGAGAGGTTTTTGTTGAGGTATTGCATTGTCTCCTCCTCCTCCAATAGTTTGGCAACCTCGTAGAGAGAGCGTTTCACCTCCTCGCTGAACTGGTCTGCGCGCATCTCCATATTGAGTTTCAGGTAGTATGCCTGCAAGCCAATCAGACTGAAGAAGGAGAAGGCCATGACCACGGTCAGCACTATTATCATCCATTTCTTCATATAATCGCGAAGATAAAATCAAATCGGTCATTTGGTAGCCTCCTATCGGTTTTTATGTTTTTTTAACTTGTTTTAGGGGCTTG
>CAVGRN010000029.1:0-25037 GCA_963631545.1 Paludibacteraceae bacterium
ATAGTATTGCGATTTTCTTGTCCCGAATACCGATTTAGATTCGTACCTTTATTCCAACGTAAGTTCTAACATTTTGCTCATTGCATACGCCGCCCTCCGTTGTGTGGGTCGGCCAATTTCTATACTTAACTCATTGATTTTCAATGTACGCTATTGGATGGCGCACGAATGTGATGAAGTCAGGAAGAGCCAAGAGGTTGGCGTCCGTCATCGTTCTATGGGGCGTTCGGGTTTTATTTGCAGTAGGTGATGGCCAATGTGGCAGCGCAGGCATTTGTGGGTGTCGCAATATTGTGTTTTCAGTTCGATGAGGGCCTGTGTGGTGTAGGCGGATGTGATGAAGGCGGCGTTCACGCCCCACTCGGCGGTGATCCGGTTTTTTTCGGGGGGTATCTGTTCTAACATTGTCATACACTCTTCCTGCAACGCCTCGTTTTGCATAACTCTTGCGTATGTGAATTTCATAGGTATCACCACGTTGATGAGCAGTCGCTGCACCGACGATAGGTCTAATTGCTTGCCTTGGCTTTTTGTCTCCTTGCCCAAACGGTAGTGCGTGAGCCAGTAGCCAGACGCCTCGCAGCGGAACATCTCCGTCAAGGCTTTCACGTCGCGGCATTCAAGCGTTTTAGAGAATAGGTGTTCGGAGTGGTGGATGAGTGTTGCCACTTGTGCGATTTTGATGTAGGGGAAGTTGGACGGGCGCATCCGTGCGAATTTCCACAGGGATGGGTCGATGGGTGTGAGTGAGAATTTATTGCGCAGGTGGTGGTAAGTTTGAATGAGTTGTTGCGAGTAATTGTCGGTTGCCGAGTCGGGCAGTAGCGCGGCTTGCCCTAATAGCAGTGCTTCGAGGTCTGTTGTGCTGTTTTTGTGTTTGGCGAGGACTTTCAGAGGAAGCGATTTGGCGAGCAGTTCGAATGGGAGCGAGTTGGTGTGCATGCCGAATCCGCGCATAAGGAGTAGGTAGAAAGTGCCAGACCAGTCGTTTTTGTTTTGGGCGAGGATTTCCTGTATCTCGTCTGCTTTGCGGGCGAGTCGTTCGTAAGCCATGCGCGAGAGGTGGAATTTCAGTAGGGTGGGGTCGATGTTGCCCCAGAATTTTCCGCAGCGTATGTCGGCGGTTTCGCGCAGCAACCGCTCGTAGTTGTCCACGAGTCGCGAGTCGGGTTTCACTTCTATTTGTGGTATGGCGGAGCCGTTGTTACGGAATACCCTTGTGTCCGATTTACCCACGACGTGCAGGATGATGGAGTCGTACCGCTCATCTTTGTCGTGTTGGTGGCGGAACCAGTCTGACGCCAAAGAGTGGATCTCTACGTTGCCTGCCCAGAGCGTCCCGTTGATTTTGATTTTTGCGTTGAAGAAGTCGGGTCCGGCATCTTTGTTGGGTTGCCCCACGTTGATTACTTCCACCACTTCTCCGTCGACGGTCTTCGGCTGTAGTTCGTCAAACATTTTGTACTGCCAGGCGTAGTGCAACAGGTATTCATTCATTTCCACAGGAATTTGCAAATCAAAACATTGATGTGCAAATTTCGCAAAAATCGGGGTGAAAACCAATTGTGTTGGACCGCGATTTTACAGCAGTGGTGTCATATAAAGTGGAAGGGATTGATATCTGAATCTGATAATATAAGGTAAACACTGCGTTTTTTGCCAGTTTTTGGGTCTGAATTTCCTTTGAAAATGGAACACATAAAACGTGCTTTGTGCTATCCGACACACAACTCATTTTCGTAACTTTGCAGCCGTAATTTTTATGGAACAAAGAAAATGGTCAACTTTCTAAAAACATACGCGCTTTTCATATCGATGATGATCGGCATCGTGTTCCACTCTTTCTTCACGGATGTTTCCTATATCACCAAATACTTTATGGACGAGCCGCTGACGGACATTACCTTCATCACGAAGTATATGCTTTTCGTTATGCTCTTCATCGTCTATTGCAAGGTGGATTTGCGGCAGTTCCGCTGGAAGAGGTGGCACATCTACCTATTGCTGATTCAGTTTATCGGTTGTATGGTTTTCTACCTCGTTTTCAATAAAATAGACAGAGGCATTGCCGAGGGCGGATTGGTCTGTTTGCTGGCTCCCACTGCCACTTCCGCACCGGTCATCACGGGGTTGTTGGGTGGTAGCGTGGCAGGGCTGATAACCTACAGCATATCGAGCAACTTGCTGGTGGCGTTTTTCGCTCCGTTGTATTTCTCGCTCATCGGGGCGCATGGGGCGGGGACGGCAGACTTGTCGTTTTTCGAGGCGTTTGGCATCATCTGCGGCAAGGCTTTCCCATTGATATTCGGCCCGTTCATCTTGTCGGTGGTGCTGAAATTCTTCATTCCGTCCATTCACGATTTTTTCAAAAAGAAGCAAGGCATCTCGTTTTGGCTTTGGACTATCGCCTTGGTGCTGCTGATGGCGCGTACCACTACTGACCTGCTTGCTATGGAACGCAGTGAGTTGGCTCTATCGGTCAACGTCGCGCTGGCGTCGCTCTTCACTTGCCTCTTCCAGTTCACGTTGGGCAGATACTTGGGCAAGCAATACCACAACCGTGTGGCGAGCGGTCAGGCTCTGGGGCAGAAAAACACGATTTTGGCAATCTGGATGGCGCAGACCTTCTTCAATCCCATCATCGCCGTCGCGCCTGCCACCTACGTTTTGTGGCAGAACCTTGTCAACTCCTACCAGTTGTGGAAACACCGCCGCGGAATGAAGGTGGACCGCGAATAACTCCGTCCGCTATCTTTTTTTTGCTAACTTTGCATAAACCCAAAACAGACCCTGTGCAGGCAGACAATTTTATGCGAATCGATACACCATCTTCAATACTTTGCCGCGGATGCTTGGCTGCCATCCTCTTTTGGCTGTTGCCGCTGTGGTGCGGCGCGCAGACGTTGGAGGAGTATTTCGTTACGAATATGAAGAGCCAACTCCAAATACCGAAGTCTACGCGCGAGGCACTTTTAGAAAGTGTGCGCAGTGGCAGCGGAAACTCTTTGCAGACGCACAGCGGCGTTGTCTCCGTTTTAGAATACGATGAGAATAACCTGATTAAGGTGCAGACCTCCAAAGTGGGATTCTTCGCACTGAAGAGATGGGAGGCTGACGGCAAACCCACGTTCGGCCTCAGTTGGTGGGTGTGCGACCGCTTTTGCGACGGGACGGTGAAATACGCTGTTGCTGATTCTTCCCCCTCAGTGCCACAGGGTATGCTCACGTTGTCTGATTTCTGCCACGAAGATTCGCTCAGCGTGCGTGGATTCAGCAAAGCGGAGTTCGACAGCCAGTTCGAGATTGAGTTCATTCACTATGAGTTCACCCGCTCAGACACCGTGTGGGCATACAACCAGACAGCGGAGTACTTGGACTTGGAACGCCGCCGTCGCTGGGAATCTGTCTGGGCAGGCAACGCGCTGCCCCTCAAACTGATGGACGGACAATTCACCATCATCGGCAAGGCGCAAAATCGTAAAAAATAAGACATCAAATAAAACGATATGGCAAATGACGGAAGAACGGAAATCTCCACTCTCGGAGAGTTCGGACTGATAAAACATCTGACTAACGGCATCGAACTCAAAAACGAGTCGACCATCAAAGGCGTGGGCGATGATGCCGCCATCTTGGATTATAAAGACAAGGAGGTGTTGGTTACAACCGACCTCCTGCTCGAGGGCATCCACTTCGACCTCACATACGTGCCGCTCATGCACTTGGGCTACAAGTCGGCGATTGTCAATTTCTCCGACATCTATGCGATGAACGGAAAACCTAAGCAAATCACCGTTTCCCTCGGCATCTCAAAGAAATTCTGCGTGGAGGATCTTGATGAGTTCTACGCCGGACTGAAACTTGCCTGCAAGGAGTATGGCGTGGATTTGGTGGGGGGCGACACATCCGCATCGCTCACCGGATTGGCCATTAGCATCACCTGCATCGGCGAGGGCGAGAAGGGGAAGACCGTTTGCCGCAACACGGCGAAAAACACAGACCTATTCTGCGTCTCGGGCGACCTCGGCGCTGCCTATATGGGCTTGCTCCTGCTCGAACGTGAGAAAAACATCTTCAACGGCGATGAAACGCAACAACCCGACTTCGCCGGGAGGGAGTACATCATCGAACGCCAACTGAAACCCGAGGCGAGGAAAGACATTGTGGAATTGCTCGCACAGCACAACCTCGTGCCTACCGCTATGATGGACATCTCCGACGGACTCTCGTCCGAACTGCTTCATATTTGCAAACAGAGCGGGGTGGGGTGCAGAGTCTACGAGGAACGTATTCCGATTGACTACCAGACGGCTGTGATGGCGGAGGAATTCAATATGAACCTCACCACCGTGGCGCTCAACGGCGGCGAAGACTACGAACTGCTCTTCACCGTGCCTATCTCTGCCAACGACATTGTGCAGAACCTGCCAGGCGTGAAAGTCATCGGCCACACAACGGACGAGTCGCTCGGCTGCCGCCTCATCACCCGCCAAGGCGACGAAGTAGACCTCAAAGCGCAAGGTTGGAACTCTTTGGAATAATAAACAACGGCGAATCTCGTTCTTATCAACAAGACTGATATAAGATAATGCGACACTTCCCCCACATACTCTCACGCCGCGGACTACTGCGGATTTTGCTCGCCACACTAATGTTGTTTGCTGGCACAGGCTGTTCGGTAAAACACCGATTGCGGAAAGCCGACAAAAAATTCGAGGTGGGCGAGTACTACACTGCCGGCACCCTGTACAACAGAGTCTACCCCAAGGTTAAACTCAAGGAACGGCAGACGAAGGCGTACTCTGCATTCCAGTTGGGTGAGTGCTACAGGCTGATTAACGAGAGCGAACGTGCGGAACGTGCCTACGCAAACGCCATCCGCTACAACTATAAAGATTCTGTCGTTTTCTTGCGCTACGCCGGCATCCTCCGGCAAAACAAAAAAGGGAAGGAGGCCATCGCCCAGTATGACCTTTATCTGAAAGACCATCCTAACGACTCTGTCGCCATCATCGGACGGCAAGCCGCCATCGACTCCGAAGAATGGCGCAAGAACCCGACGCGCTACAACGTGTCGAAATGCACCTTCCTCGCCTCCAAACGGACGGAGTTCTGCCCTTCTTTCCCCGGTGGCGACGCCGACATTGTCTATTTCAACTCCACTCGCGAAAACAAGGAGGTGGGCGGCAGCAACAGCAAAATCACGGGCGTGCGAAACAACAGCATCTATATGGCAAAGCGCAATTCGCTCGGCGAGTGGGATAACATAGAAATCTTAGAGGGTGAAATGACATCCGACTTCGACGAGGGAACGGTCTCGTTCAGTGCCGATGGCAAAACGATGTTCTTCACCCGCTGTCCATCCGAAAAGGGCGAGAGTCGTGGCGCACAAATCTGTATGTGTGTGCGTTCTGGCGGTAAATGGGGTAAGGTGACGGAGGTGAAACTCTCGCAAGATAGTTCTATCACATTTGCTCATCCTGCGCTTTCTCCCGATGGAAGGTTCCTTTACTATGTGTCCGACCTCCCCGGCGGCTTTGGTGGGAAAGATATTTGGCGGAGCGAGAAAAACGGCTCGCAGTTTGGTCCGCCGGTCAATCTTGGCCCATCCATCAACACGCCGGGCGACGAGATGTTCCCATACGTCCGTGAAGACGGAACGCTCTACTTCTCTTCCGACGGGCATCCCGGCTTCGGTGGGTTGGACATCTTCTATGCCAACGAGTTGGAAGACGGCTCGTGGGTGGTCAGCAATATGATGTATCCGGTCAACTCGCAGGGCGATGACTTCGGAATCTCATTCATCGCTGGGTTGGAGAAGGGAATGTTCTCGTCCAACCGAGGAGAGAAGAAGGGATATGACAAGATATACGAGTTTGAATTGCCAGCCATTGAGTTTCTGGTGGATGGCAAGGTGACAGACACGGGCGGCGAGCCATTGGGCGATGCCACAGTGCGCATTGTGGGCGACGACGGCACCAACACCAAACTCCGCACAAAGAAAGATGGCTCATTCAAACTGAGCCTGAACAAAAACGTGCGCTATGTGATGTTGGGCAATTGCCGCGGCTTCCTCAACCAAAAGGAGGAGGCGGTTACACTCGATTTGGAAGATTCGAAAACCTTCCCTATCCATTTCGCATTGGCATCTCTTAGCAAGCCTGTGGGGTTGGACAACATATTCTTCGAGTTCGGAAAGGCGACCCTCACCCCGGAATCGTCCACCGCATTGGATAAGTTGGTGAAGATCCTCAACGATAACCCGAACATCACCATTGAGATTGGTGCGCACACCGACCGCATCGGCTCGGCGGATGGCAACCTGCAACTTTCGGGTAAACGAGCCCAGTCTGTCGTGGATTATTTGATAAAAAAAGGAATCGAGGCAGAACGCCTCACTGCCAAGGGCTACGGAAAAACGCAGCCGGTAACGGTGGACAAGTCCATTCAAAAGAAATACAACTTCTTGAAGGTGGGCGACACGTTAGACGAGGATTTCATCGAGGCAATGCTCAATGACGAGCAGAAAGACCTTGCCGACTCCATCAACCGACGGACGGAGTTCCGCGTGCTGAAAACGACCTATAAAATGTATTGATATGGCAAAACCAAAGGACTATAAATCGGCGATGGCGGAGTTGGAGCAGATGCTCTCGCAATTGGAGGCCAACGAGATAGAGATTGACGAACTCGCCGCCAAGGCTCGCCGTGCCACCGAACTGATTAAGTTCTGCAAAGAGAAACTTTACAAGACGAACGAGGAGGTGAATGCCATTCTGGATGACGAAAAATCGCCAGCCTAACCACCCCCTCACAGACCACAAAAACAAGGAGTATGATTCAATGTTCAAATTCCATCGGTCCGATAGGCTTGTTCGACTCTGGGTATGGCGGACTTACCATCCTTGAGAAAATCCGCCAGAAGATGCCCCAGTACGACTACATTTACTTGGGCGACAATGCGCGTGCGCCATACGGCAACCGCTCGTTCGACGTGGTGTACGATTTTACGAGGCAATGCACGGAGAAACTTTTCTCGCTGAACTGCCCATTGGTGATTTATGCTTGCAATACTGCCTCGGCGAAAGCCTTGAAGAGTGTGCAGCAAAATGACCTCCCGATGTGGAACCCGGACAACCGAGTGCTGGGCATCATACGCCCCACGGCAGAGCAGATTGGGGCAGCCACGCAGTCGCGCCACGTGGGTGTGTTCTGTACAATTGGAACGCTCCAATCCGATTCTTATCCATTGGAAATCAATAAGTTGTTCCCAGATATAAAGGTAACGTGCCAGGCTTGCCCTCTTTGGGTGCCGCTCATCGAGAACGAGGAGTATGATGGCGACGGGGCAGACTATTTCGTGAAGAAGTATATTGACGAACTTTTCCGCCAAGACCCGCAAATCGACACTGTCGTGCTGGGATGCACGCACTATCCGCTCCTTTTCGGGAAAATCTTGAAGTACTTGCCGAAGTATGTGAAACCGGTGCTGCAGGGCGACATTGTGGCAGACAGCCTCGCTGAGTATCTAACTCGCCACGCTCCGTTGGAAAAACGCCTGACGCGAAATGCGACTTGCAGATTCTTTACCACGGAGTCTGCCGAGAAGTTCCAACACAGTGCCACCATCTTCCTGCACCAAAAGGTGGATGCCACTCATATCAAGATTTCTTGATTTTGATTCGGTTGCTATTCCTTTTGATTTTTGACTTGGCAAGTAATAAAATCGGGATTTTAAACACGCCTTGGCGGCTTCCCAACCGCTTTTTCTTACGAAAAAGTTTTATCTTTGTATCTGATATATTATAGTGAATATCAAGTATTTAAATTGAAATATTTTGAGAAATGATAATCCGCAATGTCGAATCGGGTTGGATGCCGGCTCGACGACGCTCAAGATAGTTGCCACGAACAAGGGTGGGGATGTGATTTACACCGACTACAGGCGGCATCACGCCGACATCTCGGGGACACTTCATGAGTCTCTTGGCAAACTGCAGCAAGAATTGGGTGATGTGCCTGTGGCGATATGCGCGACAGGCTCGGCGGGTATGGGTCTGTCTGAGCGGTACGGGATTCCGTTCACCCAGGAGGTCGTGGCAGCGACTAAGGTGATTGAGGTGAAATATCCCAAGACGAAGACATTGATAGACATTGGAGGGGAGGATAGTAAAATGATCTTCTTCAACAAAAACTTGCATCCAGACATTCGTATGAACGGCAACTGTGCGGGCGGTACGGGCGCATTTATCGACCAGATGGCGGCCATCCTTGCGATCGACGTCAGCGAAATGGGCAGACTCGCACAGCAGGCCGACACCATCTACCCCATCGCCTCGCGTTGCGGCGTATTTTCTAAAACGGACATTCAGAACTTGATTGCCCTCAATGTGAGCAGGGAGAACATTGCGGCTTCCATCTTTAACGCGGTGGTTACGCAGGTGGTCTCGGCGTTGTCTCACGGATGCGAAATCTTGCCAAAACTTTTCCTTTGCGGAGGTCCGTTCGCCTTTATTCCCATCCTCAAAAAACTGATGATGGAGAAACTCTCGTTCTCGGAAGAGGATGTGATTTTGGACCCTAACGCATCTGTGGTGCCGGCGTGGGGAGCGTCGCTCACGGTTTCGGCCGACAAGGCAGAGACGGAGAACGTATCGGCGCTCATTCGGAAATTTTCGGAGAAAGCGGGAAAAATCACAATATCGAAATCCGGCTTGCAGCCACTGTTTGCCGATGAAGAGGATTTCCTTCGGTGGAAGGAGGAAAAATCCAGGACGAAGATAGAGAAATCGGAAATCTGCCATCTGACGGAAGAGAAGTGCTATATCGGAATTGACTCTGGCTCCACCACCACGAAAGTCGTGGCTATGGATGCCGACGAGCGCATCTTCTTCTCATTCTATAAGAAAAACGGCGGTCGGCCGCTGGAAACCGCCAAAGAGGGTTTGGAATTGCTTCAGAAGGAGGCGCAGAGCCAAGGCAAGCGTCTCATCGTGCAGTCGGGTTGCTCGACGGGTTACGGCGAAGAACTCATCAAAACCGCTTTTGGGTTGGAGTTCGGTATGGTCGAGACCATTGCCCATTACACTGCCGCCTACAAGTTAGACCCTAAGGTTTCATTCATCTTGGATATTGGCGGACAGGATATGAAGGCGATATTCGTGGAGAATGGTGCCATCAACCGGTTGGAGATTAACGAGGCTTGCTCGTCGGGCTGCGGCTCGTTTATTGATAGTTTCGCACGGTCGTTAGAGTGCCCCATCACTGAGTTTGTGGAGCGGGCGTGCAAGAGTCGGAATCCGTCCGACTTGGGTACGCGATGCACGGTGTTTATGAACTCGAAGGTGAAGCAGTGCTTGCGCGAGGGCGCGCCGTTAGACGATATTTCCGCTGGCTTGGCGTATTCCGTGGTGCGTAACTGCCTTTATAAGGTGCTGAAACTGAAGAGTATGGCAGAGTTGGGCGACCACATCGTTCTGCAAGGTGGAACAATGCGCAACCTTGCCGTGGTGCGCGCCTTTGAGCGTGTTACGGAGAAAAACGTCATTGTTTCCAACTATCCCGAATTGATGGGTGCATACGGAGCGGCATTGTACTCAAAACGCAAGACGGACGTGGCGCAGCCAACTATGGCGATGCCGTTGGCGCAATTGGTGGATTTGAAGGAATACACCACTGAGCCGTTCCGCTGTGTGGGCTGCGAAAACAACTGCCAAGTGTTGAAAAACATCTTCGCCAATGGCAAGACATACTATTCTGGCAACAAGTGCGAGAAGATATACACCAACAAAGGGGAGCGTGGGCGCAACGCCTTCAACCTGAGCCTGCACAAGGCGGAGTTGGCTTTCAAGAAGAATCCGAAGGGTATCGTAAAGAATCCCGTGCTGACCATCGGCATACCGCGCGTGCTGAATATGTACGAGAATTTCCCGTTCTGGTACACCCTCTTCACCCAATGCGGAATCGAGGTGAGGAACTCCGCTCGCTCCACATTCAAGATGTACGAGCGCGGATTGGGAACCGTTATGGCGGACAATATCTGCTTCCCAGCCAAATTGGTGCACGGACACATTCTCGACCTTGTGGATAAAAAGGTGGATAGGATTTTCTTCCCATACGTTACCTACGAGTCGATGGAGCCAAAAGCCAACAACAGTTACAATTGCCCGATTGTTGCCGGCTACTCCGACGTCGTTAAAAGTGCGATAAACACAAAAGCGAAATATAACATCCCGTTGGATGCTCCCGTCATCAATTTCAAAGATGAGGAGTTGCTTGCCAAGGGATGCCGCCTGTACATCTCCCAATTGCTGAAGGAAAAGTATGATGAAGGCGTTTTCTCCGCTGCTTTCGGCCAAGCGTTGGAGGCGAAACGGGCGTATGCGCAGACGTTGCACGACAAGGCTGAACACCTTGTGGAAACAGCCCGTGCCGAGCATCGGTTGATTATTCTGCTTGCCGGAAGACCCTACCACAACGACCCACTGATTCAACACAAAGTGTCCGAAATCATCACCTCGTTTGGAGTGGATGTCATCACGGAGGATATTGTGCGTGGTGAGGAGGCGGATTTGCAGAAGACGCACATCATCCCGCAATGGTCATATATGAACCGCATTATGAGGGCGGCGCAGTGGGTGGCAGACACGAAAGACAATGTGCATTTCGTGCAACTCACCTCGTTTGGCTGCGGTCCGGATGCGTTTATCATTGATGAGGTGAGCGACCTGTTGAAGCGCGGCGGCAAAAACCTGACGCTGCTGAAGGTGGACGACGTGAATAACGCTGGCTCGTTGAGGCTGAGAATACGCTCGCTGATCGAGTCGCTGAAATTCCGCACCGAGGCGGAGGAGAAAACCGTCCGTCAGACTTTCAAAACCACACCAGAGTTTTTGGATAAGGACAAGGGCAGAAAGATCCTTGTTACTCATTTCTCTGATTTCCATTCGCCGTTCATTCCGCCTCTTTTTAAATTGATGGGGTATGATGTTGAGAATCTTCCGCCAAGCGATGCCGAATCGGCCAAGCAGGGTTTGAAGTATGCCAACAATGAGGTTTGCTACCCTGCCACGTTGGTGGTGGGCGATTGCATACGTGCGTTGGAGTCTGGAAAATATGACCCAGAGAAGATAACTTTCGCCATTACGCAGACGGGTGGTCAATGTCGTGCAACCAACTACATTGCGTTGATTAAGAAAGCCCTTTTGGCGGCGGGGTACGAGAATATTCCGGTGGTGTCGGTTTCCATTATGAACACCATCAACGAGCAGTCTGGTTTCAAATTGGATGTCAAGATTATCGCTAAGATAACGCTGTACGTTCTGTTTTATACTGATGCTATCTCGAAAATGTTTTATGCATCGGCAGTGCGCGAAAAAACTCCGGGTATTGCCAATCAGTTGAAAGAGAAGTATTTGCAACTTGGAGTTGAGGCGACAAAACGTAAAAACACGCGTGAGCTGCTGAAGTTGTTGAAACGTGCGGCAAGTGAGTTTGATGAGGCGACGGTAACAAAGGCTGTGCCTCGAATCGGCATTGTGGGCGAGATTTTCATCAAATACAACTCGTTTGGCCATCAGCACATAGTTGATTGGTTGGTGCGCGAGGGCATCGAGCCGGTCATCCCGTCGCTGAACGATTTCTTCACACAGTTCTTTCCTAATGCGAAGTTCAACGAAGACAATTTCCTTGATGTGAAGCGTTCTATCAGCGATAAGTTGCTTTCACTTTTGGGTAAGACCATCATTCGTAGGATTGAGAAGAAGATAAACAAGGCGGCGGCAGGTTTCCGATACTTCGAGAAAAACACCGATATAGAGGAGGAGGCTCGGCGTGCGGCAAAGATCGTCAGTTTGGCTGCCCAGTTTGGTGAGGGCTGGCTCATTCCGGCAGAGTTGGCATCGTTTGCGGAGCGTGGCATCAATGCTGCAATCAGTCTGCAACCTTTCGGCTGTATTGCCAACCACGTCATTTCCAAGGGTATAGAGAAGAAAGTAAAGGATTTGTATCCGGATATGAATATCTTGTTCCTTGATTTTGACGGAGGTGTGAGTGAGGTGAACGTGTTGAACCGACTGCATTTCATTGCCAAGACGGCGCGAAGCGGACTGCATACGACGCAAAGCGAACAATAAGAAAATGAAACCCCGGAAGTTACTCAATCTCCGGGGTTTGTTTTTTGAACCATAGACCTCCCAGCGTGTGGGCGACTGTGGTTTTATTTTGCGATTTCGTAGTAGCGGGTAGGGAACCGGCTGCCACCATCCTCAGAAACGGCGATGAAGCCAACGTGGGAGGCATCCTTGACGGCATCTACAGGCAGTGTGATCTCAATGGAAAGTGGTGCGGCGTTGCCCATACCCAAGATTGCACGCACATCGGCACGGTCGCCTTCGGGGAAGAATGGGTAGAGTTTCCCGTTGATTGCGGCGTAGATTTTCGAGATAGGTTTTTTCTGAACGGCATCTGCCACCCAGCCGCTTACGGTAAATCCTCCGTTGGCATCCAATTTGATAGTTCCGCTGAATGGTTCGCCGTTGTTGTTGTCGAGCGAGAAACCACCGTTCCAGTCGTTTGTTTGTTGGTATCGGATGGGCAGGTTGAGCAAGTTCAGCACTTCTGCTTTTGACGCTCCGTTGGGTTGGGCGATGGCGATAGTTTTAGGGTTGCTCATATAAGTGTGGTCCGCACCCTCGAAGAGGAGTTTGAAAGACGATTTGTCTGCCAACGCTTGCGCTGGAATGGTGATGTTGAAGCCTAACATTGCATTATCGGTGCCCAAGTAGGCTTGTACGTCGGGGCGTTCTTCGGCGATTGAGCCTTTGTACACTTCCTCTCCTACAATTGCGTAGATGGCGGAGAATCCGGTTTTCTTGGTGTCGTCAGCAGCCCAGCCTTTGAGGGTGATGTCTTGGTTGGCAGGGAGCGTTATGCGTTTGTCGCCACCGGTTGGGGTGACATCGTTCACATAGTCTATGCTTACTTTTGCATCAGTAGTGGTTGGCAGACTGAGCAGTTCGCAAATTTCTGGCACAGGCACGTTGTTTTGTGCGGTTTCATTGGTGTTTGAGCAGGCTGCAAGGAGCAATCCGAGGGCGAGTCCGCCAACATAAATGCTTTTGTTCTTCATCTTTTGTAATTTTTTTGTGGTACAAAAATAGTGTTTGTGATTGAAAAATAAAAAGACATCAGTCATTCCGATGTTTGGAGGCTGATGTCTTGATATATGTTTTAGCGTTGCTTATTCTTCGCCGTCGTAACGTTTTTTGCGGTAGGAGCGGTCGTCGTCGCGGCGGTTGTATCTGTCGGACGAACGGAAGGAGTCTCTGCGATCTGTCGAGCGGTATCCGTCGCGGTTGTTGTCGCTTCGTCGGTCGTCTCCTCGTCCCTCGCGGTGGCTGCGTTGCTCAAAACCTCTGCGGTCTGAGCGGAATCCTTCGCGGCGGTCTCCGTCGGACGAGCGTTGGCTGCGGTCTCCGCGTTCACGGTCGGAGTAGCGGTTGTCGCGGCGGTCGCTGTTCCAATCGCCACGTCGGCGGTCGTCCGAGCGGGAGAAACGGCTTTTGCGTTCTTCCTGCTCCTTTTGTTTTTGGGCGAAAGCCTCGTGTCGGCGCATTCTGTATTCGCTCAACTCATCTTCGGTGGCCGCTTCGCGTTGCCATTTGTCGTCGATGTGGCGGGTGAAGACGGCGTCACGCTCTCCGTAGACTGGAGTTGCGTCTTTGGCATCCCTGTCTTCTTTTTTGTCGTTATTTTCGTTTTCGGCGGAGTTTTCTTTGCGTTCCCTCACATAGTCGTCGCGTCGGCCTTTGAACATTTCGTATTTTCTGAATTCGCATTCGATTTGGCCGTTCATAAGTTGGTATTTCACGGATGGGCGGAGTGAGATGCAGTCTGTCGCCTCGCAAGGAACGGTGATGATCCAAGCGGACATATCGGTGAAGTCGCGTTTCAGTTTCGCACCGATTTCCTCGTAGAGGGCGGAGAGGCTTGCCACTTTGATACGCTCGCCGTAAGGTGGGTTGAACATAACCATAGTTTCGTTTTCTGGTCTTTCAACGGATTGGAATGGCGTGTGGGAAATCTCGATGTATTTGCTCATTCCTGCGCTTTTCACGTTTTCTGTGCAGATGCGGAGGGCAGCCGAAGAGATGTCGGAAGCGTAGATTTTATGGTTGAACTCTCGTTCGTCAGAGTCGTCCTCGTAGAGTGCGTCGAACATCTCCTTGTCGAAGTCAGGCCATTTTTCAAATGCAAAACCCTTTCGGTATACGCCTGGGGCGATGTTGAGTGCCATAAGGGCAGCCTCAATGGCGATGGTTCCAGAGCCGCACATAGGGTCCATAAAGTCGCATTGCCCATCCCATCCTGCGAGTTTCAACATGCCGGCAGCCAACACCTCGTTGATAGGGGCCTCGGTCTGCTCAACTTTGTATCCGCGCATGTAGAGTGGTTCGCCCGAGCTGTCTAACGAGAGCGTGCAGACCTCTTGGTTCACGTGTATGTTCAGTTGTATGTCTGGATTCGTGATTCTAACGGATGGGCGTTCGCCATATTTCTCCCTAAAATGGTCGGCGATGGCGTCTTTCACTTTGTACGCCAAAAACTTTGAATGTTTGAATGTCTCGGAGTAGACTACCGCATCGATGGCGAATGTTTTCCGTGGGTTCAGGTATTGCGACCAGTCGAAAGCCTTAACGATCTCGTACACTTTCTCGGTGTCCGTCGCCTCGAACTTGTAGAACGGTTTCAGGATTCTTAGAGCGGTGCGGCACTTGAAATTTGCCTTGTACATCATTTCTTGGTCGCCGAAAAAACGAACACCTCTCGTGATCGTTTCCACTTCTTCTGCACCTAACTCCTGCAGCTCTTTCGCCAAAACCTCTTCCAACCCTTGGAATGTCTTGGCTATCATTTCAAATTTATTCGCCATTTTACGTTTTAAACGAATTGGCCTTGACAGACCATAATCCAATTTTTTAATTTTTATCACCCCGCTTTCTACAGTTCGCGAAAACTGGTTTGGGTTTTTAGCGGAATAGAGTGCAAATTTACAAAGATTTTCAGAGAATTTAGGAATGAAGACATCGCAATTTTTCACATAAAAAAACCGCAACTAACTCTTCACAGAGTGATTGCGGTCTATCCTTAAAGTATAAATGTTTCCTGAGAACGAAAATGTTTTTTCTTTTTCGTTGATATTGCAAATATAAGGTTGGAGGTGAAATGGGGCGTGTAACCTCGTTTCATTTAAGGGGTAATATCGTTACATTTGCCCTGGTTTAGGGGTGAAACGGCGTTTTTGAGGGTGAAATTGTGCTACGAAACGTGTGTATCATGACCGAAAATAGCAGTGCTGGCTTTTTCCGTTTCCACGATTAATTTTCTATTTTTGTACATATTATAATGTGTAGAAAATAGAATGAAAGAATTGATTCTTGCCACCAATAATCCGCATAAAGTGGAGGAGATACGGAGTATCTTGAAGGACTCGCTCCAACTGAGGACGATGGCCGACTTAGGTTTCCGCGACGATATACCCGAGGATGCCGACACGCTCGAGGGTAATGCCCGCCAGAAGGCGCATTTCCTGTTCGACAAGTTCGGCTGCAATTGTTTCGCAGACGATACCGGGCTTGAGGTTTCCGCATTGAATGGCGAGCCAGGTGTCTATTCCGCCCGCTATGCCGGCGAGGAGAAAAACTCGGAGGCGAATATGCGTAAATTGCTCCAGAAATTGGAGGGCAAGACCGACCGTGGCGCGCGGTTCCGCACTGTCATCGCTCTGATATGGGAAGGGAAGGAGTATCTGTTCGAAGGTGTCGTGCAAGGAAAAATCCTCACTGAGAAGCACGGGGAGGAGGGCTTCGGCTACGACCCGATTTTCCAACCTGATGGTTACGAAAAATCATTCGCGGAGCTTTCTATGGATGAGAAAAACGCCATCAGCCACCGTGGCAGGGCGGTGCGCCAATTGTCCGATTTCTTGAAATCAGTCCTCTAATTTTGTATTCGTATGAAATGTAAATTGTTGATATTGTTTGTGTTCACGATGCTCTCATCACTGCTTTGGGGGCAGGAGATAGGAAAGTGGAAAACATACTTCGCCTACAACCAGGTGTCGGAGGTGGTGAAAACCGAGGATAGAATATTCGCCCTTTCGGAGGGTGTGCTCTTCTCGGTCGACTTGTCCGATGAGCGTGTGGAGACTTACACAAAAATCGACGGACTGACCGACGGAGATGTGGCGCACATCACCTACGTTGAACAGACGCAGACTTTGCTCATCGCTTATAGCAACGGCAACATTGACCTTCTGAAAGACGGCGAGGTCCACAATGTGTCAGACCTTAAAAGAAAAGATATCAGCGGCAAGTCTGTCAACGCCCTCACCCCCTACGGCAAGTATGTCTACCTGTCGTGCGGACTGGGCATTGTGGTGGTGGACACTCAGAAAGAGGAAATTGCCGATACCTACGTCATTGGTGATAATGGCAATTATCTTGCGGTTAATAATGTGGCGTTTGCCAACGATTCTGTATATGCACTTACCTCGAAGGGTGTCAAGTCTGCACCCGTTTCTTCGCATAATCTTGCCAACTACGAGAACTGGGATGTGCCAGTGTTCGACGGCATCAGTACGGTTGAGAAAATAGCGTCATTGGACAATCGCTTGTGTGTGGTTGCCAATGACACGGTCTTCGCAATCGGCGGCGGCGAGCGGAAATGTCTTCTTGCAACGGATTCGTTTCTATTCGTTCTAAATGTGAATGACGGACTGCTTATCAATGATGCAGACACGCTCTACCGATTTGAAAAAAACGGCGGTTTCATCGAGAAAAATTCCATTCCGTCGTGCATCGCCGGCACGTTTGACGGTTCGGATTATTGGCTTTCTCTCACCTGGGGTTCGCACTACCAATTGTTTAAGATGAATAGAAAAGGGGAAATAGGTAACAACTACACTCCGGACGGGCCAGAGAAATCGTCTGTGGTATTCCTTCGCTACGGCGGAGGCAAACTTTTCACGGGTAGTGGCGCTAAGTATGAGGTGTCTGCCGAGCATACGCCAGGAGTCCTTCAGATTTATGAGAATGGAGAGTGGACGGTGATTACGGGAGCGGATTTTGTGGGGACGGATGTCCTCGTTACCAACTCGGTTTTTGAAAATGTCCAGGATGCTCTGCCTGACCCTACGGATCCCCGCCGTTTTTACGTTGCTTCGTGGCGTTCTTTGTTCGAGTTTTATGATAAGAAACCAGTGAAGCAATATTGGTATGACGAAACTCCGCTCGTTAATGTCGCCTCCCAAGTTTTGGTGGATGGCTTGTGCTTTGACAAAGACAATAATTTGTGGATGCTTAATATGTTCGCTCCCAACGGATTGGTGGTGAAGAAGGCGGACGGCACTTGGGACTCGTTCTACTATTCCGACATCAGCAACAAGCCGACGATGAAGGAAACATTCATTAGCGAAAACGGCTATCTGTGGATTCTCTGCCCGAGAACCTCTATGACTGGTTTGGGCGTGATAGACCAGCGTGGCACGCCTTTCGACGAGTCGGACGACCAGTACCGCTATTTCACATCTTTCACAGACGGTGACGGCAATGTTACAACGCCCACCGCCATCCGTTGCATCGCCGAGGATCAAAACCATGTGATTTGGATCGGAACGAATGCAGGTCCGTTTATCGTTAATAATTCAAAAAACATTTTCAACTCGACTTTTTCGTTCGATAGAATTAAAATCACGAGGGAGGACAATGAGAATTACGCTGATTATCTGCTTGGTAGTGATAGAATAAATGCCATTGTTGTGGATGGCGGAAACCGGAAGTGGTTGGCCTCGTCCACGTCGGGTGTCTATTTGCTTTCTGCCGATGGGAAGGAAACCATAAAGCACTTCACAACGGATAACAGTCCGCTGACCTCCAACACCATCGTCGATTTGGCGATGGTGCCGGAAACGGGGGAACTCTTCATCGCCACCGCTTCCGGACTTTTCTCATACACGAGCGACTCTTCCGTCGGGAGTGCCGATTATAGCGAAGTGTTTGCCTATCCTAACCCTGTAACTCCGGATTTTGACGGCGACATCGCCGTTCGCGGACTTGTGGAGAACAGCCTCGTCCGCATAGCGGATGCGGAGGGTAGGGTGGTTTGCGAAGGCTACTCCAATGGAGGCACGTTCTCGTGGAATGGTAAAAACCGCAGTGGCAAGCGGGTTGCCACGGGCATCTATTATATTTTCGCCGCACAAGAGGACGGTTCGATGAAGGTGGTTACGAAGCTTGCCTTTATCCATTAACTTATCCCTAATGAAAATGAAAATTGAAGATTTGTCATCGATACGCCAAACCGCTCGGCAGTTCATCTCTGCCATTGGCGATAAGAAAGTGATTTTGTTTTATGGCGATATGGGTGCCGGTAAAACGACATTCATCCGTGCGATCTGTGAGGAATTGGGCGTGAAAGAGAGTGTGAACAGCCCGACATTCGCTATCATCAACGAATACAAAGCAGGCGACGGTTCTCCAATCTTCCACTTCGACTTCTACCGTATTAACAAAGAGGAAGAGGCTTACGATTTTGGTTACGAGGACTATTTCTACAGTGGCAATCTATGCCTTGTGGAATGGCCTGAGAAAATTGAGAATTTATTGCCGTCGGACGCTGTACAGGTGCATATCCAAGAATTGCCAGACGGCTCGCGCGAAGTTTCCATCCAATAAAGTATGACCCGCGATGAGAATCGGTTTCGATGCCAAACGCGCCTTTTTCAATCGCCGTGGCTTGGGCAATTATAGCCGAGACACTATCCGTATCTTGTCTAATCTCGCTCCCGAGAATGAGTATTTCTTATATACTCCAAAAATCAAAGGGGCGATCAGTTTCCCTTATAATAAAGAAAATTCTAAGGTGATTACGCCTACTGGACTCTCTTCGGTGGGCTTTCTCTCTTCGTTGTGGCGCACGAAAGGAATGTGCAAAAACATCGAAGCAGACCAGTTGGACATCTACCACGGATTGAGCCACGAACTGCCTTACGGCATCGAGAAGACGAACACACGTAGGGTGGTTACGATGCACGACCTTATTTTCCTAAAAAATCCTGAACTGTTCCCTTTTTTCGATAGATATTCTTTCAAAAAGAAATATACGCATGGTTGCCAAATCGCCGATTGTGTGATTGCCATCAGCGAGCAGACGAAAGCCGACCTCATCGAGTGCTTGGGTGAAAAAGAAGAGCGGATAGAGGTTGTCTACCAAGGATGCAATCCCGTCTTCCAACGTCCGATTGATGAGACTAAAATGTTGGAGGTCAAGCAGAAACTGCATTTGCCCGACCAGTTTATGCTGATTGTCTGTGCCATTGAACGTCGCAAAAACCACGAACTGATTTTGGAGGCGATGCGTGATCCTCGTGTTGATATTCCGTTGGTGGTCATTGGTCGCCCTTCTGAATATCAAAAATATTTGCAGGAGTTGATTGTCAAATATCATTTGGAAAATAAAGTCATTTTCCTGAATGAAGTGGCAACGCGCGATTTACCGATTTTCTACAAAATGGCAACGCTTTTCGTCTATCCATCCCTTTTCGAGGGCTTTGGAATCCCTATTTTGGAGGCTTTGACGATGAAAACGCCGGTCATCACGTCGAAAGGCAGTTGCTTTGAGGAGACAGGAGGCGATGCTGCAAAGTATGTATCTTCCGATAATGCAGAAGAATTGGCCGAGACGATTGTGCAAGTGCTTGGTAGTCAGGAACTTCAAGAGGAGATGATTCGAAAAGGAACAATCCATGCAGAGAAGTTTTCTGACAAGGCGATTGCTCAGAATTTGATGAATGTATATAAGAAATTAGTGTAGAATATTTTTGTACGATATAACGATGAATGAACTGATTAACAAGACTTTACAGACGATTGGAATTGCGAATCTGAATGAGATGCAGACGGCTTCTCTCAAAGCGAACGAGTCGGGGCGTGATGTCATATTGCTTTCGCCAACGGGTTCGGGTAAGACTTTGGCGTTTCTTTTGCCTCTTCTTCGTCAACTGAAAGCCGATGAGCAGGGTGTGCAGTCGATTGTGATTGCTCCTTCGCGCGAGTTGGCTTTGCAGATCGAGGAGGTGTTCAAGTCGTTCAAATCCGATTTCCGTGTGGGTTGTTGTTATGGTGGACATTCATTCGAGCAAGAACGTCGCATGTTGCAAACGCCACCTTCACTTTTGATTGGCACTCCAGGTCGTTTACTTGACCATATTGATCAGGAATCATTTAAGACGGATGGTGTTCGTTTTCTCATTTTGGATGAGTTCGATAAGGCGCTTGAGTTGGGATTCCAAGATGATATGGAGGATATTATAAAGGAATTGCCGAATGTCAAAAAGCGAATGTTGACCTCTGCCACCAAGGCTGAAGAGATTCCATCTTTCGTAAAAATCCACAATCCGATGATTCTGGATTACTTGGGAGAGAACGGTCAGGAGATTAAATTGACGCGCTATATCGTTCATTCACCCGAGAAAGATAAGTTGGAGACGCTCCTGAAATTGGTTTCACAGATAGGTAACGAGCCGACACTCATCTTTGTCAACTATCGCGAGTCGGTCGATCGTGTGGCAGATTTCTTGCGCAAGAAAGGTGTGGATTGCAAATCTTTTCATGGAGGAATGGAGCAAGTGGATCGTGAAAAATCGCTCTTCCAATTCAAAAGTGGCACATCTTATTTGATGGTTTCGACCGATTTGGCGTCTCGCGGATTGGATATCTTAGATGTAAAGCATGTTGTTCACTATCACCTCCCTGTCAACCAAGAAGCTTACACACATCGTAATGGTCGTACGGCAAGAATGTTCGCCGAAGGTAACGCATATATCATCCTTCATGGTGAAGAAAGGTTGCCAGACTACTTAGATGAAACTGACTTTCAAGACTTTGCGCTTGCCAAAGAGGCTTTGCCATTGAAGCCTTCTAAATGGGTTTCTCTTTATATAGGTAAGGGTAAAAAGGATAAAATCAGCAAAGGCGATATTGCTGGATTCTTGATGAAGAAAGGACTTTTGTCGAAAGAACAAGTCGGACAAATCGAGGTTCAAGACAATTGCGCGTTCGTTTCAATACCTCGTTCGGAATTGAAAAGTGTTTTGGAACGAATCAAAAATGAGAAGATTAAAGGTATCAAAACCATCTTCCAAGAGAGTAAATAAAGAATTTGAAATAACGAATATACTATGCAGAAAATACTGATTGACAATAAGATAGCACCGATTGCAGCGGAGTTGAAGAAATTTCCTCATCAGTCGGTTTTCATTCTGACGGACACCAACACACATCGCCTCTGTTTGCCGGAATTGTTGGCAGAATATGAGATTGATCCTTCTCATATCATTGAGATAAAGGCGGACGATGACAATAAAGACATTGAGGCGGTTTGCCATGTTTGGCAAGAACTAAGTGAGAAGGGTGCGACCAGAAAATCACTTCTAATCAACTTAGGTGGCGGTATGGTGACGGATCTGGGTGGATTCGCTGCGTCAACTTTCAAGCGTGGAATAGATTATGTGAATGTTCCAACGACGCTTTTGGGTGCGGTGGATGCTGCCGTCGGTGGTAAAACAGGTTTCAATTTTAATCACTTGAAGAATGAAATTGGCGTGATCAATCCTGCGTTGAGCGTTTTAATCAACATCAGATTCTTCAAACATTTATCACAAGACAACCTTTTTTCGGGCTTCGCAGAGATGATCAAGCATGGTTTGATTTCCAACGAAACTGTTTGGAAACACATCTGCGAGACAGATATGACGAATGTCAACTACGACACTTTCGGCGCACTCTTGGCAGAGTCTATCAACGTGAAAGAGGAGGTTGTGAAGATTGACCCAACGGAGAAGAATATTCGTAAAGCGTTGAATTTTGGTCATACGATTGGTCACGCTTTCGAGAGCCATGCTATCGAGAGGGGCGAAACGAAACTCCATGGTTACGCAGTTGCTTGGGGTATGGTTGCCGAATTATACCTCTCTTATAAGAAGTGCGGTTTCCCGAAGGAGATTCTTACGCAAGCCATCACCTTGATCAAGGAGTTGTATGGTCCGTTTGCTATTTCTTGCAAGGAGTACGACCGCCTGTATGAACTGATGACGCACGACAAGAAGAATGACGTGGCAGGCACGATTCTCTTCACTTTGCTTTCGAATATTGGTGAGGTGAAAATCAACACCATTGTCGAGAAGAAAGAAATTTTTGAAGCATTAGATTTCTATTGCGACACGATGGGAATCTAATCAATGTTGAATCTGGAGTTAGAAGATAGCAATGATTTATGATATAAAGCGGTGTGCGACTGTACCTTCCGAGATGACGGTCAGTTTGCCAGCCTCCAAAAGTATAAGCAACCGTGCGTTGATACTCAATGCGTTGAGTCGCTCGGGCAAGGAAATCCACAACTTGGCAAAATGCGACGACACCGATGTTTTGGTGGCAGCGTTGACTTCGAATGGCACACATTTCGACATCGGAGCGGCGGGAACGGCAATGCGATTCCTCACGGCTTACCAATGTCTGCAGCCAGGCGAGTGGACGATCACGGGTAGCGAGCGTATGAAACAACGCCCTATCCAGGTGTTGGTAGATGCCCTCCGCCGTTTGGGGGCTACAATCGACTATGCTGGAGCAGAAGGCTTTCCTCCGCTGAAAATCAAAGGACACGCTATGGAAGGCGGTGAGATTGAAATTGACGGAGGCGTGAGCAGTCAATACATCTCCGCTTTGCTGATGATTGCGCCCTATCTGAAAAATGGTCTGACGCTCCACTTGACGGGTGCGGTGATTTCTCGTCCGTATATTCTGATGACGTTGCAGTTGATGAAGCAATTTGGCGTTGAGGCTGAATGGAAAGATGAGAACACCATTCAGATAAAACCGCAGGAATACAAGCCGATTGAATACACGGTGGAGTCGGACTGGTCTGCCTCTTCCTATTGGTACGAGATTGCCACTTTCTTGCCAAAGAATGCTACCCGTTTCACGTTGCCTCACCTCTATGAAGAGAGTTTACAAGGCGACTCGCAAGTGCGCAAAATCTTCGAGCCGTTGGGTATTGCCACCACTTTCACCGCTGATGGTGTCGTTTTGGAGAAAACTGCCGACCCTGTTTCTCATTACGAATACGATTTTTCCAGTCAGCCCGATCTGGCTCAAACCGTTGTGGCTACTTGTTGTGCGATTGGCACAACCTTTCGTTTCTCAGGCTTGAAAACCTTGAAAATCAAAGAGACGGACCGTATCGCCGCCCTCATCAACGAGTGTCGCAAATTAGGTTACGTCTTGAAAGAAACAGGCGAAGGCGAACTTTCCTGGGAAGGCGAACGTGTCGCTCCCGATGTCGTTCCGCTCATCGCCACCTATAAAGACCACCGTATGGCAATGGCATTTGCGCCCATCGCACTCCAACGAGATGGTCAACTTCAAATAGATGACCCCGAAGTCGTCTCAAAATCTTACCCTGAGTATTGGAGGGCTGTGGAGAAGGTGATTGAGTGTGAAAATGTTTAAAGTTTGCTTTGAAATTCCTCTGAGATTTTGTATCTTGGAGGAATAAATTTTTATTTAATCGGTAGCATGAAAAATCTATTTTGCAAAATCTATTTCACGGACGGAATCTATTTGACAGATTTTTGGGGAGGAATATATATTTGTTTTAATATGAAATTTAAATTTTAGTAGGATGAAAGCGAAACCGTTTATCAAGTGGGTCGGAGGGAAAGGTCAACTCATAGAACAGTTGGAGTCGCTTCTTCCTTCGGATTTCGAAAAAGGAAAGGAGGTAACGTACATAGAGCCTTTTGTTGGTGGGGGAGCTATGCTGTTTTATATGTTGCAAAGGTTCCCTAATATAACGCATGCGGTTATCAACGACATTAATCCTGATTTGGTGTGTTGTTATAAGACAGTAAGAGATAATGTCGATGAACTGATTCCTTCATTAGGTGAAATTCAAAGGCGCTATTTTGAACTCTCAGATATGGAGTTGAAGCGTGAAATGTATATGCAGGTACGCGATCGTTATAACACAAAGAACTTGGATCCAATTGAGAATACCACATTGTTTTTCTTCTTAAATAGGACATGTTTCAATGGCTTGTACCGTGTCAACAAACGTGGGCTTTTCAATGTTCCCTGCGGCCGATACTTGCAACCTCAGATATGTGATGAAGAAACGTTGCGTGCAGATAGTAAATTATTGCAGAAGGTTGAAATACTTTGTGGCGATTTTGAACAGACGATTGAATATGCTAAAGCAAAAACGCTTTTCTATTTTGATCCTCCCTATCGTCCGTTGAGCGATACGTCAAGTTTTAACGATTACGCGAAAGAGAGTTTTAACGACGATTCTCAGATTCGTTTGAAATTCTTTTGCGATAAGGTTTCACAGTCGGGGTATCAGTTTATGCTGAGCAACTCTGATTGCAAAGGGAAGAATGAACTCGATAACTTTTTTGATGCGCTTTATGCTGATTATGAGATAGAAAGAGTTTGGGCGTCTCGAAATGTCAATGCTAACGGAGCAAAAAGAGGAAAAATTAAGGAGATTCTCGTGCGAAACTACTCGGGAACAAGGGGTAGTGTAGAAAATACGCTTTTCAACATTGATGACTTTAAAATGGGTTCGATTCAATGAGCCAAGCATTAATAAAAACACTATGTCGATGACTAAAAATTTCACTAAGTTCATGTCTCAATTAAAAGAGACAAATCAGACGTTGGATTTCTTCTGTGATTTCAACAAAATCTCAAAGAATGTAGATGACATTAAATTGAGTCTTTGTATGCTCAATAGTTTAGTGGGTTCAACGAATTTGCGAAGAAGTGTTGAAACGGTTTGGAAAAGAGACAAGAATGCTTTTTCTGTTTTGGATATCCTTGTTGCGGTACGGACGAAAGATAAAAAGAATGTGTTGGACGCAGTTGGTAATTGTGTTCCAATGGAGAGTTTGTTCACTTCGGTAGATGGCGTGTTGACTTTCT
>CAVGRN010000030.1:0-24401 GCA_963631545.1 Paludibacteraceae bacterium
TCGCCGATTCATTTGAATTGAGTCGCCGATTCGTTTGAATTGAGTCGCCGATTCGTTTTTTGTGTATTCAGCATACAATGCGGCGAGGCAGGAATATCCAGAACGCATGTGTTGTTTTTTGTGGATGGAGGTGTCCGCATAGTTAGAAAGCGAGTTCAGGACATTGCCGTTATATGGAACGCCTCTGTGATTATTTTTGGCTGTAAGGGTGCAAATTTGTATCGAAATAGCCAAAAATAAATGCGTGAATCGCTTGGGAAAATCAATCGCAGAGCAAGTCGTGGAGTGTTATGTTCTTTATATTGAGCGAGTTGTAGTAGCCGTTCTGTTGTGGGTGTATTCTTTTTGAATAGGTATGGAACAACAAGAACGGCGATAGGAATACTCTCCCTATCGCCGTTTCTTTGTTTTATTATCGCATACGCTTGTCTGCCATTATTATAGGCTGACGGTGTTTGGCTCACTCTTTTTTGCTTTGCGGTGTTGATTTGCTCATATCGCAAGTGCCGGAGAAAATGGCTTGAGGCTCGATGGAGAGTACTTTTGTGTCGATGTCTCCCTCCACCTTGGCTGTGGATTTCAGCGTGAGTGTGTCTGCAATGTGCAGTGTGCCTTTCACATATCCTAAGATCTCGGCGTTGGCGCAGGTGAGTGTGCCGATCATGACACCTTTGGTGCCGATGATCATTTTGCCCTTGCACTCGACGGTGCCTTCGATGGTTCCGTCCAACCGGAAATCCGTTTCTGCGTATATGTCTCCCGTTACTTTCGTCCCGAAAGCCAACGTGTTATGCTCGTTGCCGACAACATCCTTTGCCATTTTTATTTCTTGTTATTGGTTAATAAGCTGATTTGAATTGGTTCAGGAATCGAATGTCATTCTCGGAGAACATTCTCAAATCCTTCACTTGGTATTTCAGGTTGGTGATTCGCTCGATTCCCATACCGAAAGCGTAGCCCGAGTAAACGCTGCTGTCTATTCCGCAGCTGTCCAACACGTTGGGGTCTACCATTCCGCAGCCTAAGATCTCCACCCAACCGGTGTTTTTGCAGAATGCGCATCCCTTGCCGCCGCAGAGGTTGCACGAGATGTCCATCTCTGCCGATGGCTCTGTGAATGGGAAGTAGGAAGGGCGGAGTCGAATCTCTGTCCCGTCGCCGAACATCTCTTTGGCGAAGTAGAGAAGTGCCTGCTTCAAGTCGGCAAACGACACGTTTTTGTCGATGTAGAGTCCCTCCACCTGGTGGAAGAAGCAGTGTGCGCGATAGGATATCGCCTCGTTTCTGTATACACGGCCTGGGCATAACACGCGGATAGGCGGTTGCTGGGTGGTCATCACGCGGGTTTGCACGGACGATGTGTGCGTTCTCAGCAGCACGTCGGGGTCGCGGGTGATGAAGAACGTGTCTTGCATATCTCTTGCTGGATGCTCGGGTGGGAAGTTGAGGGCGGAGAATACGTGCCAATCGTCTTCCACCTCTGGACCCTCTGCCTCCACGAAACCGATTCTGCCGAAGATTTCGGCGATCTTGTTTTTCACGATAGACAATGGGTGGCGCGTGCCTAATTCAATTGGGTCTGGCGTGCGGGTGAGGTCGGTTGCGCTCTCTTGGCTCTGGCTCTCCTCAAAGGAACTTTTGAGTTCGTTGATTTTTTCTTGTGCGGTGTTTTTCAGTTCGTTGAGCATTTGCCCCACCTCTTTTTTCTGTTCGGCGGAGACGGATTTGAAATCGTTGAACAACGATGAAATTTCACCTTTCTTGCTTAAGTACTTTATTCTTAGTGCCTCAATCTCGTCTTTTGTGGCGACTTGCAGGCTCTTCACTTCGTCTAAAAGTTCTTTTATGCGATCTTTCATTTTCCTTTCTTCCTTTTACAATCGCAAATGTACTAATTTTTTCGTTTAAGCGTTTGATTTGGTTGAATTTGACGCGCTTTTTTTGCTGTTTTGTGTATATTTATGGGGTTGAAATGTTTATTCTATGGAGAAGAACAAAATATTTCGGAGTGCGTGGGGGGCGGAGGTTTTGTTTTGGCTCGCCGTTTTCGTGTTGCTTACGATTAGCAATGCGGCGTTCGATCTCGTCCTTTCGGTGGAGCAGTCTGCCTTCCTGACGTTGGGTATGCTTTCGGTTTCGCTCGTGTCGCATTTTTTGTTGCTGCCGCGCTTGTATGAGCGCACGCTGCTTTTGTTGGCGAGTTCTGTGGCGTTGGTGGCGCTGATGGCTTGGGGTTCGTCGTTTGCGTTGGATGCGTTGGAGTCGCATTATTTCGCTGCGGATGTGGCCGAACATTCGCCGTTGGACATTGTGCTGCCGTCGGAGGAGAAGCGTTTTTTCGAGGAGGTGGATGCGCGAGGGGGCAGCCGCATATCGCTCACCTCGGGTTGGAAGGCCTTCATATTATATATGTGCGCGTTCCTTTTCTCGCTGATTATGTTCTACCGCCGCCGCACGAAGGAGATTGAGGAGCAGCGTTCTCTGCTGTTGCAGGAGAAGGTGCGTATGGAGTTGAATTTCCTCCGGTCGCAGATCAACCCTCATTTCCTTTTCAATGCGCTCAACAATATCTATTCGATGATCTACACGGGCGACGCACATGCCGCCGATTGCGTGCTGACGCTTTCGGAGATGCTCCGCTATGTTACGTACGAGTCGAAAGAAGACAGGATACCGCTCTCTGGCGAGATTTCTTATCTTGAGAATTATATTGGTTTCCAGCGGTTTAGTTTTGAAGATAATATAGACGTCTCGTTCGAAAAGCAGGTGGAGGACGACCAGATACAGATCGCACCGATGCTGCTGCAACCCTTCGTGGAGAATGCTTTCAAGCACAGCGGAATAGGGCAGAAGCCGGGTGCGTTCATCCACATCCGGTTGGTGGCGAACCATGAGCGGTTGGTGTTTGACATCGAAAATTCTTTGAAAACGAAATCCGCGGATGCGAAGCAGAAGTGCGGAATCGGCGTGCAGAATGTGCGCAAAAGGCTTGATTTGTTGTATTCAAACCGTTTTTCGTTGAATTTAACGGAAGATTCTGCGGTCTATAAATTAAATTTAGCAATCGAATTGGGAGATAAAGGATAGTTGCGGTTGCGACTTAAATAAATAACGAATCTGATATTCTATGGAAAACGAATTGATACGCTTAATCATCGTCGACGATGAGTTTCCGGCGCGCAAGCTGCTGTCGGAGTATGTGGCGAAGCTGCCTAATTTGAAGTTGGTGGGGGTCTGCGAGGATGCCGTGCAGGCAATGGAGTTGTTGCAGAAGGAGGAGGTTGACCTGATTCTGACGGACATACAAATGCCAGACCTCTCGGGACTGGACTTCTTCCGCTCGTTGAAAGATAAACCGTTGGTGATTTTCACCACTGCCTACAAGGAGTATGCCTTGGATAGTTACGAGCTTGAAGCGGTAGACTATCTGCTGAAGCCGATTCCCTTCCCACGTTTCGTGCAGGCCATCAACAAGGTTACGGAGCGTTTGAGTTTGCGCCGCCAGGCGTCGTCGCAGGAGGCGTCAAAGACCGAGCGCAAGGATTATTTTATGGTCAAGGCCGATTATAAACTCTACCGCGTGGACTTCGCCAGCATCATTTATATCGAGGGGCAGAGCGAGTATGTTACGTTCCACTTGAAAGAGAAGAAGCGTATCACCGCCTACTATTCGTTGAAAAAGTTGGAGGAGGAGCTTCCGACGGACAAGTTCGTCAGAATCCACAAGTCCTACATTGTTTCCATTGCCAACATCGAGGCGGTGGAGGGTAATATGGTGCTGATTGCAGGCCAACGGCTTTCCATCGGCAAAAACTACAAGGAACTGCTGTTGGAGCGGTTGGGATAGTCCTCGTGGGACTTTTGGCTCCCAAAGAAATCGGTCTTTTGCTTTTTGCTAATGACCGTTTTTTTTGAAACGAGTTTGACACGCTCGCCGTCATTACCGGCCAAGATGTTCTGCATGCAGCAGATCCATATAGTTATCATGGATACTGATATGCGGCAACATCTGTATTAAAAAAACGGTCGTTAGCAAGAGCTAATGACCGTTTCCCTTTTCCAAAAATAGACTAAATCACTTCAATGTCTTTTTCTTGTAGCCACCCGACGTTGCCGTCCGTCATCTGTATTTCCACCCAACCGTTGAGGCGGCTTTTCACTTTTACTTTCGTGCCTTCGTGTAGCAAAAACAGGTCTGTCCCGCCCACGTCGGGCGTGCTTTTCCCTGTTACGGAAGGGGTGAAGATAATGGCGTAGTCGTGAGAGAGCTGCTCCGCTTTTTGGCGTTGCGCATAAACGAACGACACCGCACAGACAAAAAACAACGCAATGCTTGCGAAGAACGCCGTTTTCCGCAAGGCGATGGCCTTCCCGAAGAAGTAGAAGGCGACACCTGTCAGCAACAGAATGAAGCAGACGATGGATATTGCCGCCCACCCGTTGGAGGTGAATATTCCTTGAAGCGACTTGTTCCACTCGCTGAGGAAGAAACGGTCTATCTCGTCAATCTTATCTGTGGTTTGCTGCCGAGCCATCTCAAGATTGAACTGGATGTCCTCGTTGTTGGGTGCGAGTTTCAGCGCGCGCTCGTAGTAGAGGATGGCTGGTGCAATTTCGCCTAATTTATACTTGGCATTTCCCATATTGTAGTATAGGTCGGCAGAGAAGCCCTCTTCTTGCAGCACTGCCTGATAGAGGCTGTCTGCTTGCTGGTACTTTTCTTCGGAGTAGAGCCGGTTGGCCTCTCCCATCCGTTTGGAGTCTGCTGGGTAGACATTCAGCGCGAGGCCGAATATCATTGTCGCCATAATGGCTATGTATTTCTTTGCGTTCATCTCTTTACTTTTTGATTTGTTCTTCAAGTGTGCTGATGAGTTCGATGGATTTCTCGTATAATTCGTCCATTGCGGCGTGTCCGCCTGTTGGGGCGAACCGTGCGAACTCGCAGGTGTCTAACACGCTCATAAATTCGTTCACGATTTCTTCCGTTACTTGGCGTTCTGTGAGTTTCGTCGCGATATTGTCTTTGTTTAACTCTGCAACGGGGATGTTCAGCTTGTCGCTTGTGTAGCCCCATAGGGCTTTCAGCACTTCTTCGTAGAAAGCCTCAGACTCGTTGGCTTTCAGGTGTTGCTGTGCTTTCTTCATTCGCTTGGTAGCTAATTTGTTGGCGCGTTTGTTCTTGACGAGCGTCAGGTTGGCGTTCTCTTCTAATTGTTTTCTGTACAGGATGAAGAGTGTCGCGAATAGGCAGAGTGGGATGATGTACCAAAGGTAGAACGCCGTGGTGCCGAAGAATGGCGTTTGCGCCGCACCTAAGGATGTGTCCTGGGTGTGGATGAAACGGATGTCTTTGCCTAAGAAGCGTACGTCCTCTTTGTTGTTGTAGTTGGCAACGACGGTTGCATTGTCTCCGCCCGTCCCTTCGCCTTTCTCAACGGTGATGGTGTAGGCGTTGGTTTTGAGCGTGTTGTAACGCTTTGTCTTGGGGTCGAAGTAGGAAAACTCCTCCGATGGAATCTCGTAGGTTCCTGCATAGCGTGGGATGGCGAGGTATTCTATTTCTTTACTGCCCGTTACGCCCGATTTTGTGGCGTTCACCTTGGTGTTCACCTTAGGGTCGTACAACTCGAAGTCGTTCGGGAATGTGATTTCTGGCTCTTTCACATACTTGATGTTTCCCGAGCCAGAGATCTTCACCTTCAAGTTGAGTGGTTCGTTTGTTTTGATTTGCTCGGAGTTGACAGACGACTCCATTTTGAACGAACCCACCGCACCCGAGAAACTCTCTGGTTTACCTTGTGTGGGCAACGGCTTGATTTCCAACTTAGTGCCTTTGATTGTGAGGTCTTTCTTCACATCTTGGGTAGCCCCGAAGAAGTCGTCCATATCCCAAAAACTACGAGAGCGGTTGGCACGGCGAATCTGCACCTGGGCTACGATGGTAACCTTTCCGTTTTCAATTTCAATGGTGCCGGGTTTCTGTGGGAAGAGAATGGCTTTCTTGATGATGTAGGTGTAGTAACGCTGTCCGTTGTATGTCTCGATGCCAGCGTCGCGCTCATCGTCTTTCAAATCAATTTCTTGGGTGATAAATCCTTTGTACTCGGGAAGTTTGATGTTGTCAAACCCGCGTACGTTGCCTTTGTGGTAGAGTTTGATGGTGGTGAAGATCTGCTCCTGCTCGTAGGCGCTTTTCTTGTCGTATTGTGCCACGCAGAACACATCAGTGTCCGACACGCCCGTGGTGCTGCCTTGCTCTTGCCTGCTGTTGTTGCCGCTGCTTTGTTGTGCGGCAGATTGCGAGACAACCTTGATTGTCAGAGCATTAGACATAATTGTCTTGCCGTTTTGAGTGAACTTGGCAGGCGAAATGGTGAAAGTTCCCTCCTTGTTTGGGGTGAGGACGTAGGTGTATGCCACGTTTTCAGTGGTGCTCATCTTTCCGTTTATGATGGAGACTTGTTTGCCGGAGCTTACGCTCGGACCCATCAGGATGGAGAAATTGCTCAGGTCTGGAGCCTGGAAGTCGTTGGGTTTTGCGTTTTTGATGTTGAACTCTATCCTGAACTGCTGGCCCATTGCCACCACGTTGGGTGCGCTCGCCTTGAATGTTATCTCGCCGTCGGCAAATGCCTGGAGGCAGGTGAACACAAGCGTCAGGAACAATAATGTTATCTTCTTCATCTTTGTCTATCAATAATTCTATATGGGTTGCAAATTTACAATAATCACGCGTAAGGAGAGGCTTCCGCCTGCTCCTATTTACCAATCTTTGTCTGTTTGGTAGCGCGAGTCGCTTTGCTCCACTTTCCGTTTCTTTTGTTTTTCTTTCTCTTCTTGCTCTAAGGCTTTGAGAATCTGTTCGGCGTTTTCTTTCGACATTTGGTTAGGGTCTTGCTGCTCTTGTTGCTGCTTCTCCTCTTCTTTTTTCTGCTCCTGCTGTTGTTGTTGGTCGTCTTTCTGCTCGTCTTTTTGGTCTTGCTTGTCGTTGTTTTGACCGCCGTTGCTTGGTGGGGTCATCGATTGGAGGATTTCTGCCACACGTTTCTCGTAATCCTGCGCCATGGCGAGGTTGAAGCGCGTGCTGTCGTTCTCTGGGGCGTTGCGCAGTGCATCTTTGTAGTCTTTTATCGGACCTTGCACGGTTTTCAGATTGTTCTGAAGAGATTGGTAGAACTGGCTCTTCACCTGGTTCACGTCTTGCCCGGCTTCTTCCATCTTGGTGAGCATCTCGTTGGTCATAAGAATGGAGTCTAATGGCGTGAGTCGTTTCATCCCGGCGTTGCCCTTGTTGTGGTAAATGCCTGGAATCAGGGATTTTTCTTCTTCCGAGATGCTCGTTTTGTAGGTGGAGCTTGCCGCCTTTTTGTAGATTTTGTCTGCCATCTCGTATTTCCCGTTGCGATAATCGGCGTTGGCACTGTTGAAGAGTGCGCCCGTGCTGGTAGAGTCTATGTTCAACGCACCGGCGTAGCGTATTTTCGCATCGTCATACTTTGCCTCTTCGAAGGCAGAGTTCCCCTTGTCGATAAAGTCGTTTATCTGTTTGAATGACAGTTTGTTGGAGTTTGAGAACAGCAATACCGACAAAATCAGTAGCACCGTTGCGGCGATGCATATCTGTATGGTTTCTCTTTTATTTATATTGATCTTCATAACTGTTTATTCGAAAAGTTTGAAGTTTCTGAATAATCCGTTTTTCCTTTCTAATAGGAATATCTCGAGTGTCAGCACAACTAATGCGAACCAGGCGATTGGTGGGAACTGCTCGTTGTACTCGGAGTAGATTTTCGCCTCCACATCGTCTTTTGACACTTTCTCCAATTCCGTTTGAATCACTTTCAGCGCACTGTTGGAGTTGTCCGCGCGCACGTATGTTCCGTTGCCGGCTTGGGCAATCTCTTGGCACATTGCCTCGTTGAGGCGGGTGATGACGGTGTTGCCGTCGCGGTCTTTCTTGAATCCTCCGCCGCCCTCAACAGGGATGGGCGATCCCTCGGGCTTTCCGATTCCGATGACGTTGATTTGCACGCCTGCCGCTGCGATTTGCTTTGCGATGCCCACCGCATCGTCCTCGTGGTTCTCGCCGTCGGTGATGACGATGATGGCTTTGCCTTTATTCTCTTCTTGCGAAAATGAGCGGTTTGCCATTTCCAACGCCGCGCCAATGGCAGTCCCTTGCTGGCGGATCAGCGAGGGCTGGATGGAGGAGATGAAAATCTTGGCCGACTGATAGTCGGTGGTGATGGGTAGTTGCGTGTAGGGGTGTCCGGCAAAGATAATCACACCGAACTTGTCGTTGTTGAGGCCGTCCAAAAGTTTGTAGAGCATACGTTTGGAACGCTCTATCCTGTTGGGTTGCACATCCTCGGCAAGCATAGAGTTGGAAATGTCTAACGCCACCATCACTTCAAGTCCCTTTCGTTTCACCGTTTCCAATTTCGAGCCGAACTGCGGTCTCGCAGCCGTGATGATGAGGGCGAACAACGCCAGTAGCGGCAAGTAGAATTTCAGGTGCTGGCGGAAAGAGGATGCGCCGGGCATCAGCCCCCTCAGCAGTTCGGGGTCGCCGAACGCTTTGAGGTTCTTCTCTCTTCTGGCTCTGACGTAGGCAAACAGCCCGACAAGCAGAGGCAGGAGTAGAAGCAGGTATAAATATTGTGGGTTTGCAAATCTGAATAACATAATCAGTTGTTTTTTGTTTTATGGAATATGCCTCAATACGGTGTTGCGGAGCAGAATCTCGGCGAGCAGCAGCACAATCGCGGTGATGGCGAATGGGAAGTATCGCTCGTCTTTTTTGCTGTGCTGGACAACGGATATTTTGGTTTTTTCCATTTGGTCAATCTCCTCGTAGATCGCTTTAAGCGATTTGTTGTCAGTGGCTCGGAAGTATTGTCCGTTTGTCTTTTCGGCGATGCCTTTCAGGGTTGGCTCGTCGATGTCCACTTTCATCATTTGCCTTTGCACGCCAAAGACGGTGTTGACGGGGTAGGGGGCTTCGCCCTTTGTCCCCACACCGATGGTGTAGACGCGGATGTTATAGGCTTTGGCCAACTCGGCGGCGGTTTGAGGGTCGATTTCGCCTCGGTTGTTGGAGCCATCCGTCAGGAGTATTATCACTTTCGATTTGGCTTGGCTATCCTTTATGCGGTTGACGGCGTTGGCGAGTCCCATGCCGATGGCGGTTCCGTCCTCTTCAATCATTTTCTCCGAGATGCTGTTCATCAGGTTGATGAGCGCGGGTTTGTCGGAGGTCAGCGGACTCTGCGTGAAGCTTTCGCCGGCGAACACCACCAATCCGATGTTATCGTTTGGACGGGCAGAGATGAACTCCGCTCCCACAGCCTTGGCAGCCTCCAGTCGGTTCGGCTTCAAGTCTTCGGCGATCATACTGCCTGATATGTCTATCGCCATTACGATGTCGATTCCTTCCACGTCTTGGTTTGACCAGCTGTCGGACGATTGCGGACGCGCCAGCACAATGATTATCATCGCCAAAGCGGCGATTCTCAATGCGAACGGAGCGTGGATGAGATAGTATTTGTAACTTTTCCCGATGCCTTTGAATGCTTCGGTGGTCGATATTTGTAGATTCGCGGTTATGCGTTTTCTCCTATATATATACCAACCGATGATGGGAATCAGCAGCAGGAGCAGATACAAGTAGGAGGGGTGAAGGAACTCCACGTTCGAGAGTGTCGGCATAGAGAGTTCGTCTACGGCGGCGTTGGCACCATTCTGCTTGATAAGGTATTCGCTGAGCTTCAGCAGGCAGAGTGCGAAGACGAGGATGGCGGCGATGGTCAGTGCCACGGAGCCATATTTGAGTAGGTTGCTATTAGACTCTTTTTTCATGGCTGTTCGGTCTTTTCGTTGCTTTCTTCCTGTTTCTCGCCGTCGGCTTGGCTTTCAGGCTCGGGGGCTTGCGCCGTGTCGTTGACGATTTTGTAGGCGTTGAGAATGCTTAGCTCGTTCTCTTCTTGCGAAGGCTCTTGCTTGGCAAACTTCACCATATCCGAAGTGTAGAATATTTGTTTCATATTGTCGAGAATCGGTGCCGCGTCGTTGTTGTGGCGCAGCATGTCGAGGATCTCGGCGGAGGTCATCTCCATAGCGGAGATTTTGAAACGCTTGACGAAGTAAGTCCTCAGCGTGTCCGTTATGTTGGTGTAGTATTGCTTGGTGAAGCCTTGCTTCCAAACCTTCTCTTCCTTGATGTGGTCTAACTCTTCGAGTGCCACTTCGTGAGGCAGGCGGTTGTCTTTCACCTCTTCCACCACTTCTTCCTCCTTGCGTTTGAAGGCTTTGTAGAGAATGTAGCCGATATAGCCCAATGCGGCGAGAATGACTAAGATGGAGAGGTAGAGCAGTATGCGCTGCCAGTTGACGCCGGGCGCGTAATTCTCTGCGATGTCTGTCACCTGAGCATGCTCGAAGTCTGCCTCGATGGTGGCAACGTTGAGGAAGAGTTTCTCCGTTTCCAATTCCTTCACCTTGGTGATGAATTTGAATGGAGGAATGGTGTATTTGCCTGTGTCGAAAGATGTTACGAGTATGTCTTGCGTGATTCTCAACTTGGTGCCGTTCTCCACGGTGGTGTCCATCTTAGAGATGGCGAGTATTTCCACGCCTGGCACGAGCGTGTCTGTCTGGTTAATGACGGGGAAATGCACAACGGCGTTCTGTGGTTGCAGAACCTCTAATTTAATATGCCTTTGCTCTCCGATTCGTATGGCGGACGAGTCGATCGATGCCTTGACGGCAACGCTCTGTCCCTTGGCCGAGAAGGACGCTATCGTGCAGAGAATCAAGAGTATTATGTACCCTTTTTTTCGTTTCATATTAAGAATGTTTTTCTTATGCCCTTTGTTTGAAAAGTTTCATTAAGGCTTTCACATAATCTTCGTCTGTGGCGATGGATATGGCGTCCACGCCGCTTTGGTTGAAGCATTGGGTGAGTCGCTCTTGGCGGTCGCGCCAGTGTTTCTCGTAGGCGGCGCGCACGCGCTTGTCGGAGGTGTCCACCCAAAGGTCGTCGCCGTTCTCCGCATCCTTCATTTTCACCAGCCCTACGGAGGGCAGCGTTGTTTCGCGGCGGTCGTAGATTTGCAGTGCCACGATGTCGTGCTTGCGGTTGGCAATCACGAGCGATTTGGAGAAGTCGTCGCTGATGAAGTCGGATATGACGAACGATGTGCAGCGTTTCTTGATGGCGTTGGTGAGGTATTGCAGTGCGCCTTGTATGTCTGTGCGCTTGCTTTCTGGCTCAAACCCGAGCAACTCGCGGATGATGTACAACACGTGCTTTTTCCCTTTTTGAGGGGGAATGAACTTTTCGATTTTGTCGGAAAAGAACACCACGCCGATTTTGTCGTTGTTTTGGATAGCGGAGAAGGCGATGGTTGCCGCGATCTCCGTTGCCATATCCCGTTTAATCTGGTTGATCGAGCCGAACTCGCCGCTGGCGGATACGTCCACTAAGAGCATCATGGTCATTTCCCTCTCCTCTTCAAACACCTTGATGAAGGGTTTGTTGAAGCGTGCGGTTACGTTCCAGTCGATGTTGCGCACATCGTCTCCGTATTGGTATTCGCGCACTTCGGAGAAGGTCATGCCACGGCCTTTGAAGGCGGTGTGGTACTCTCCCGCGAAAATGTTGCGCGAGAGTCCCCTCGTCTTGATTTCGATCTTCCGGACTTTCTTTAATATCTCTTCCGTATTTTTCATCTCAATCTCAATGGATTAGAATGACGGCTGCCATTAAGGCACTTCCACTGCGTTTAGAATCTCGTTGACGATGTCTTCCGAAGTCATATTGTTGGCTTCGGCCTCGTAGGTCAGGCCGACTCTGTGGCGCAGCACGTCCATAGCGATGGCGCGCACATCCTCTGGAATGACGTAGCCTCTACGTTTGATGAACGCGTATGCGCGGGCTGCCAATGCGAGGTTGATGGACGCACGAGGCGAACCACCGAAAGAGATCATCTCTTTCAGATTGCCCAAATTATACTGCTCAGGGAAACGGGTGGCATTGACGATGTCGACGATGTACTTTTCGATTTTCTCGTCCATATAGACTTCCTGCACCACTTTGCGTGCCTCAATGATGTCTTCTGGCTTCAGCACTGGGGTAATCTCCGTTTTTTCTTTCTTGATGTTTTGGCGGATGATGAGCTTCTCCTCGTCTGGCTTAGGGTAGGTGATGTGTACTTTCAGCATAAAACGGTCTACCTGCGCCTCAGGAAGTGGGTATGTACCCTCTTGTTCGATAGGGTTCTGGGTTGCCATTACGAGGAATGGTTTTGGCAGTTGGAAAGTCTCTTCGCCGATGGTTACTTGACGCTCTTGCATAGCCTCGAGCAGCGCACTCTGCACTTTGGCAGGTGCACGGTTGATCTCGTCCGCTAACACCAAGTTGGCGAAGATAGGGCCTTTCTTGATGTTGAACTCCTCCGTTTTCTGACTGTAGATTACGGTACCGACGACATCGGCAGGCAAAAGGTCGGGCGTGAACTGGATGCGGCTGTACTTCGCATCAATCAGTTGTCCCAATGTCTTGATTGCCAATGTTTTTGCCAATCCTGGCACACCCTCCAACAGAACGTGTCCGTCGGCCAACAAACCAATCAGTAAAGATTCTACCAAGTGCTTCTGTCCTACGATGCTTTTGTCCATTCCCATAATGAGAATGTCCACGAATGAACTTTGCTTTTCGATTTTCTCATTCAACGCTTTGATATCAATCTGCTCCATATCTCTTTTTTGTTTTTTTCTCTTTTGTTGCTAAAACTTTGGGGTGCCAGACTTATTGCGTGCGCCTTTCCCGTTTTAACGATATTTTATGACTCTGTCTTTCTTTTAACCAATTTTCACTATTAGTTGAGGAGTTTCTCTTGGACTTCGCTTGCGATTTTCTTGCATTTAGAAGATGTCGGGTCGACGAAATCTGCACCCAAATCAGGGATTCTCAACTTCTGGCCACCTTTCACATCATTCGGACTTGCCAGAATGTCTGTGTTGAAGTAGTATATGTAAACCCAGAAGTGGAATGCGCCGCTGTACACGTTGCGCGAGATCTGCGCCAAGCGGCTGCCCTCTTTCACCGTGTAGGTTTCCAGCACGGGTGCGGAGGTTGGGAAGTTCAACTCGGGATGATTCTTCTTCATAAAATCAACCAAAGCGGGGTCGAATGGGAACCGCTCTTCGTTGTTAGAGATGGCTTCTGCGGCGGCACTCTCCTCGGCGGTTTCAATGCCGGTAGGGCAGGCTTCGGGTGTGTCGAAGCAGTCTATATGCTCGGTTTCCTCTTCTCCTATTTCCTCGGTGTCGGAAGATTCTGTTTCTGTGGCAGCTGTTTCGTCAGCTGATTTTTCTGGCTCAGTTATAGTTTCCGTCTGTGTCTCCATGTTCCCGAAAATCCACAGACCATTGTTTTTCGCATATCTCACGCCGAATAGCACGCCGATGATGAAGATGACGCCGATTATCAGCCATACCAGCCATGATTTGCTTCCTTTCTGGGCGGTTTCGTCCGATTTCTTGTGTTTGCTTTTGCCATTTCCTTTCTTTTCTGAAGGGGCTTTAGCGGACGCTTCATTATCGTCATCATCGTTTGCTTTTGATTTTTCCTCAGCAACTTCTGCCTCTTTCCCTTCTGCGTCGGGCGAAACCGTTGTTTCTATTTGCGGTGTTGCCTTGGAAGTGTTCTCTTCGGGGGTTGGATTCGAATCCAACTTCTCCTCGTTTTCATTTGTGGCGAGTTTTTCGTCCATATCGTTATTTATTGGGTTGGTAATGTTTACTTCTGTTTGTGTTTTTTCTTCCTCCGCCGCTCTCTCGTTGAGAACTTCTTCGGTGTATTTTTCTGGTTTCTCCTCGATGATGTCCTCTGCGGGGTTCTCGTCTGCCGTAGGAGTTTCCGCTATTGCTTCGGATTCCTCCTTTTTATCCTCTGCCTTATTAATTAAGGTATCGTTGTCATCTTTGACATCGTTAACGGATGGTTCTTCCTGTGTAGAAACTATTCCTGTAGGAATGTCTGCACTGTCGTCTACGGTTTCGTCTAAATCCTCGTCAGCGGTTTCGGGAGGGTCTACGGGGCCGTCCTTGCGCACGGTGTAGAATGCCTCCAAGTGGGCGTATGGTTGGTTCACCTTTTCTTTTAGGTCTTTGTCTGGGGTGAATGATACGCGGTTGTATGCCGGGATGATCATTTCCTCGCCGTTGCGCACGTTCACGCTTTTACGCTCGTCGATGTGGGTGAGTTTGAAAGTTCCGAGGTTGGGTACTTTCACGACACCGTCTTTTTTCAGAGCCTCCTCAATCAGGGTGAAGAGTGTGCGGAGGAATGCCTCGGCGTTTTTTTTCGAGGTTTTCGCATTATCTGCTATCTTGCCGCAGAGGTCTTGTAGACTAATTTTTTCGTTCATACGGCTTAGGAGTTGAGTTTGTCTTTGAGGATGTTACTCATTTTGAACGCCATCACTTGTTTGGGTGGTGTCATCATTCTGTCTTTGGTTGTGGGGTCGACGAAGAGTCGTTCTTTTTTACGCCTTGCCTCAAAGACGCCGAACCCCGAGATCGACACGGAGTTGCCGTTGCACAACTCGTCTCCGAGGGCGTCAGCAAGACTTGCGAACAGTGCGTCGGTGGTTTCGGCGTCCGTCTGCAACTGTTTCTTGATTTCTGATGTTATTTCTTTTGTGTTCACGGCGTATTCAGTCTAAGTGGTAAAATTTCTACGAAGATAGAAAGAACTTGTGAGAATTTCACGCTTTTCGCACATTTTAATGTGATGTTTGCAGAATTTCGTTCCGCTGACAATGTCTTTTGTTTGGAAAATTATATATTTGTGCGCTAAGATTTAATCAGAATTTCAAAAAAAAGCTTATGAATACAAAACTTTTTGCGATAGTCGCTGCGGCATCTTTGATGAGTTTCGGCGCGTTTGCTGCTCCGAAGGCTGGCTGCAAGGGAAAGTGCAGAGACGGAAAGGGTACTTTCACGTTCGAGAGCGGTGAAGTCTACACAGGAACGTTCAAGGAGGGTAAGTTTGACGGAAAAGGTACTTACAAGTTCGCAAGCGGCGCACAATATGAAGGAGACTACAAGAACGGCGTGCGCGAGGGAAAAGGCAAGTTCACTTACCCAACGGGCGATGTCTATGTGGGCGATTTCGTGGCAGGACTCCCTGACGGCAAAGGTGTTTACACATTCTCAACCGGCGACCGCTACGAGGGCGAATTCAAAGCGGGAAAGAAACACGGAAACGGTGTCTATTATTTCGCCAGCGGAACCAAGCAAACCGGCGTGTTTGAAGAAGGTGAGTTGGTTGAGGAGATAAGCATTGAACGTCCTCCTAAAAAGAAATATTAATGTTGCATCTCTCCCGGGCGAGGGGTGCCTTGTTGGGTTATTGTCAGATTTTATGGTAGGGGAGGCGGATTCCGTTTCCCCTTGGTTTGTTTCAATTGTTTGAACTGCTTTGTTTCCTGACTTTTTTTGTAAATGATATGAGGAAAATATTTATCGGATTATGCTTGTCAATGCTCTTCGCGTGCCAGCGTGGGGCTGAACAGCCAGCCGCCAGTGGGCAGGACAGCGTCGCAGTTGCCGAGTCGGTCGATAGCGTGGATGCGTCAGTTCCTAAAGGTTCGTGCCGTATGGTGTTGGTGTGCCGTGGCGTTGATGGAGAGCCGTGCGTAAACTTGCCCTTAGTCTTGATTTCGGAGAATGGGGTGGAGAGTAATGCCTTGACGGATGGAAAGGGGCGGTTCGAATCGTTCGTTGGGTTAGGAGATTTCCGTGTTGTGGTGAAAACCGACACGCTTGACATCTCTACGAAAGCGTTTTCGGGGACGGAGTTGGTGGAATGCGTTTCTGTGCCGTGCCGCACCATTCGGGGGCGGATTATGGAAAAGGACGGCACTCCGCTGCAAAATATGCCGCTGCACATCCGAACTTGGGAGAAAGACCCAACCAAAGGGCGGAGAGCAAAACAAACCTTGTCGCCCGAAGAGCCATTTCTGAAGACGGATTCGTTGGGTTACTATAAATGTGCGTTGCCCGAAAATGTGTCGGAGATACAAATACGCAGTTGCGGGTTCCAGTTGGGGCGGATTCCGAGGAAGGAATTTTTGCAGTATCCCGTGCAAAATTTTCTGTTCATCCCGTTTACTGTCCGCAATATTTGCAGTGAGTTTGCCCCTTCTTACCAATTTTTTATCGTTACGAAGGAGGGCGTGCGCGTGGATATGCAGAACCGTACAGAACTTTTTGCTGCCGACTCTATGTTAGACTCGTTGCCAAGGGCTTCCCTCGTGGCAGTGGACGGCGATGAAAATGTGGTGCGGAAGATGAGCAAGCGCAATGGCGTGTTCAACCTGTCTGTGCTTTCTGTGTGCAGAAATGAATAGTTTCTAATGTTTTTTAATTAAAGAATTCTATGAAGCGACTCTATCCTATATTTTTCTTCTTGCTGATGCTCCCGATGGTGGCATCTGCGGGTAAGCACTTTTACGAGATACGGATTTTTTCGGAGATAGATGCGACGTCCTGGACGTATCTGAAGCGAGGACTCGACGAGGCGTCGGAGAAGCGTGCCGATGCGGTGATACTTCACCTCAACACATACGGAGGCTATGTGGACTATGCGGATTCTATGCGCACGTCCATTCTCAATTTCGGCAAACCGGTTTATGTGTTCATCGATAATAATGCGGCTTCGGCGGGTGCGTTGATCTCCATCGCCTGCGACAGCATCTATATGCGGAGTGGCGCAAACATCGGGGCTGCCACGGTGGTGGAGCAAGATGGGGAGAAGGCACCGGACAAGTATCAGAGTTATATGCGTTCCATCATCCGCTCCACGGCGGAGTCTCATGGCAAAGTGCCTTCGGTGGCGAATGGCGACACGGTGTGGAGGTGGCTACGCGACCCTCTGATTGCAGAGGCTATGGTAGACGAGCGTGTGGTGGTGCCGGGACTTATCGACTCTACGAAAGTGCTGACATTCACGGCGCGAGAGGCAGTGGAGCATGGCTATTGCGAGGGAATCTACGAGAACATCGACGACATAATTGTCCGATCCTTGGGGGAGTCGGATTATACGATAGACCAATTCTCGCCCACGTTTTGGGACGATTTGAAGGGTTGGCTTCTCAGTCCGGTTCTGCAGGGCGTGCTGATAATGTTGATTATCGGCGGCATCTATTTTGAGATGCAGTCGCCCGGCATAGGCTTTGCCCTGTGTGTTTCGGTAGTGGCTGCGATTCTTTACTTTGCACCTTTGTACATTGATGGCTTTGCTGAGATTTGGGAGGGTGTGGTTATCCTTGTGGGAGTGCTGCTGGTGTTGGCAGAAGTGTTTGTCATTCCGGGATTTGGCGTTGTTGGCATCGCTGGCTTGGTGCTGATGGTTGGTGGTTTGATTTTGAGTCTGCTGCCCAATCGGGATTTTTCGTTCGAGCCAGTGTCGGGCAATCAGTTGCAGGTTGCGTTGTTGACCGTGTTGGTAGCCATTGTCGGCTCGGCCGCTCTGATTATCTATCTTTCATCTAAGATTGGTGCGCCGGGTTTGTTCAAGAATCTGGCTTTGAATAAGAGTATAGACGATGAGTATGTCGGCGTATCTACGGAAGAAAACTCGTTGGTGGGGAAAGTCGGCGTGGCAGAAACCGTCCTCTGTCCCTCGGGAAGGGTGAAAGTGGATGGCGAGTCATACGGAGCGGTTTCAGAAAACGGCTATGTGGAGGAAGAAGAAGAGGTTGTTGTGAAACGGGTTTCTATGGGTAACCTATATGTTCGGAAAATAGAAAGAAAGGATGTTGACGATAAATAGATTCTCATTGGCCAATGGGCTGAGAGTGGTGCATTGCGAGGATAAGCAAGTGCCGATGGTGGTGTTGAACACCATTTATGACGTGGGTTCGAAAGACGAGGTGCGCACGCAAACCGGTTTCGCCCACCTTTTCGAACATTTGATGTTTGGCGGTACACCGGAAGTGCCTTCCTACGACGAGCCAGTGCAGATGGCAGGTGGCGAGGACAATGCGTGGACGTGTTGCGACTTCACCAACTATTATATTACAGTGCCCGCAATCAATGCGGAAATGGCTTTTTGGATAGAGGCAGACAGAATGAAAGGTCTGGCTTTCACCCAGAAAAGTCTTGATGTGCAGCGCAGTGTGGTGTGCGAGGAGTTTAAGCAGCGTTGCATCAATAAGCCGTATGGCGACCTGTCGCATTACCGGTGCGACCTGTGTTTCGGTAAGTCCCACCCCTACGGTTGGCCCACGATAGGATTGGAACTTTCGCACATTGAGCAGGCGACAATGGACGATGTGAAGCGTTTCTTCTACTCGCATTATGCGCCTAATAATGCGATATTGGCGGTGGTGGGCAACATCACGCTCGATGAGGTGAAACGCTTGACGGAGAAGTATTATGCAGAGATCCCGATGCAGACGATTGCTCAACGTAATATTCCAAAACTGCCCATTCAAACGGCTCCGCGCCGCTTGGAGGTGGAGAAGGATGTCCCGACATCGATGTATTACAGATTCTACCATACGGGGGGAAGACTGTCGGGCGACTATTATGTTACGGATTTCCTGTCGGATGTGCTTGCCAACGGTGCGTCGTCGCGCATGAAACAGCGGTTGGTGAAAGAGAAGAAAGTTTTCACGTCTGCCAATGCCTGTATCTCAGGCGAAATAGAAGAAGGCTTGTTCTATCTGAAAGGACAATTCGCGGATGGCACAACGGCGGCGATGGCTGACGAGGCTTTCGACGAGATGATTGAGGAACTGAAAACAGACCTCGTCCCAGAGCGAGAGACCGTGAAACTGCAGAATAAATACGAAGTGCGCCGTCTATTCCACAGAATGAAGAAAATAGACTTGGCGAGCGACTTGGCTTACTTTGAGCTGCTTGGCGACGTTTACGAAATCGACCGAAAAGTGGAGCAGTATAAAGCGGTAACACCGGATGAAGCGAGGAATTACGCCCGCAGGGTTTTTACGAAAGAAAATAGTTGCACCTTATATTATAAGGCGAAAAAATAAAATCATACCATTATGGACGTGACGAGTCAAGTGGAGAAGCGAAAGGCGCAATATTTATATATCGCCTTGTTTTGGTTATGCACAGTCACTGTGCTGTTCTCGAAGGATGCGATAGTTTGGATGATGGAGGTGTTGCCCGCCTACATTGGGTTTGTCGTGATTTTCGTGTTGTTAGACAAGGGGATACGATTCTCGCGTTTGCTGAATGTCATCTTCCCATTGGAAATTTTGGTGTTGACGATTGGGGGCGTGTTCACCTACTCAGAAGTGCCATTCTTCAACCCGACGGATTGGTTGGGCGAGACATTCGGCTGGGAACGCAATAACTACGACAAGTTGGGGCATTTTATGCAAGGTGTAACCCCGTATCTCGCCACCAAGGAGCTGCTGATACGGCGGAGGATGGTGAAACGAAGTCCGATGCAAGTGTTTCTCTGCATCAGCGTTTCAATGGCCATCAGTGCCATCTACGAACTTTTTGAGTATATGACGACAATGATGTCGGGCGACTTTGCCGAGAGTTTCGTTGCTTCGCAAGGCGATCCGTTCGACACGCAGAAGGATATGCTCTTCGCCCTCATCGGTGCGGTGTTTGCCGCTTGCGCATCGCTGACCTACCGGTATGAGGAAGAAAAAAACGAGGGCGAGAGTTGAATGTTGATCTGGTCCCTATCAATTAAGACACTGGTGGCGTATTAAAGAAAAAAATCCATACCTTTGCACTCCGAATGAGAAGAAATCTGCGCATAGCGTTTTTATGGCTCGGGATGGCGGCCGGCGTGGTGGGGGAGAGTGAAATTCTCGCCCAGGCGGATGCGCTTACGCCAATAATTGCAGACACGGCGACTGCCGCAGAGCAATCTGCCGCAGCGACTGAGTCTCCGAAAGAAACCCCTAACATCTATTCTTGGAATTACAAGGGCCCATTGTCTGTGAAAGAGCAGGCCGGCATCGACACCTCGATGGTGGAATTCTACGTCGGCAATCCGGCTTTGCGTAAAACCATCTCGCTGCAATCGCTCGGAGTGTTAGGCTCGCCGGCACAGTCTGCCATCTTCAAAGATAGAAACAAAAAAACGGACTTCATCTTCTTCCAACCCTATCAGATTTATTACAAACCCGTTGACGAAATACTTTTCATCAATACAAAAACTCCGTTTTCTTATTTGAATTACTATGGTGGAGGAACGAGCCGGAGAGATAACCGGCGGTTGGAGGGACTCTTCTCTGTGAATGTCAATAAACGATTCAACTTCGGTCTGTATGGTGATTGGACGAAAGCGTATGGCGCCTACACATCGCTCTCCACACGCAATTACAATGCGGGTTTCTTTTCCAGCTACGACGGCTTCCACAGCCAGTTCGGGTTCGCCGTTTCGTTCAACGGCTACGAGAGTTATGAGAGTGGAGGTTTCACGGACGACCGCAACCTCACCGACCCCAAAAACACGGGAAGTCTTGAGCCAGAAGAAATACCCGTCTATTTCACCGACAACGACTGGACGCGCGTACGCAACTGGAATGTGGCGTTTAATTACCGCTATAACTTTGGTATTGAAAAAGATGTGGAGATCACGCCAGACTCTATCGCTACTGAATTGATACCGGTTTCCTCCATTATCTATTCCTTCTCGTCGGAAAGCGATTGGCGGAGGTTCTATGAGCGAAACGCCACTTCGGGAGGAATTGCAGTGGATAGTTTCTACCATAGTTATGGACTGAGCGATGAGCGGAACTACAATAAAGTCTCCTCGTCCGATTCTACCCGCTTCTGGCAGATGAAGCACACCGTCGGCATCTCCCTCAATGAGGAGTTTAACACGTTGATGAAGTTCGGCGTGGCAGCCTATCTCACCGCTAACGTCAAGAAATACACCTACTTAGACGAAGCGCGATCCATTGCGTCGGGCGAGGTTACTCCGCACAATGACTCGCTTTCCTATTTGATGAATCCCGTCTACAGCTCTGTCTATCGTAACAGGGTGGGGATCGGTGCGTCGCTCTCCAAACACCAGGGGCCAGCGTTCACCTATAATTTCTATGGCGAATATTACTTTGTGGACGAGAAACAGACGGCAAGCACCTTTACCATCGGGGGCGAGTTGGATAGCAAAGCCAAGTGGGGCAAGCAGCCGGTGGAGATTTCCGCCTCCGCTAAATTTGAGCGTTACTGCCCGGATTATTATGAAGAACACTACTTCTCCAACCACTCAAAATGGAGCAATGACTTTGAGAACAAGCAAGACTTTGTGGTGAATGGGTTGGTGTCGTTCCCGACGTTCACGTTCTACGATGGCTTGGGGCTTCAATTCTCAGCAGACTTCCGCAACCTGCACAACCACGTTTTTTGGAACAGCAAGGCGATGCCCGAGCAGTATGGCGAAAATCTGCAGGTGCTGACCCTTTCTGTGAAGGAACGCGCCCGTGTTTGGCGTTTGCATTGGGACAATGAGCTTGTTTTCCAGCAAAGCAGCAATGACGAGGTGCTGCCATTGCCACAGTTGAGTTGGTACTCGTCCGCCTACCTCCGTTTCGACAAACTTTTCAAGGTGCTGAACATCCAGTTGGGTGTGGATATGCGATGGAACTCTGCCTACTGCGCACCAAACTATATGCCGTCGACGGGGCAGTTTTTCGTGCAGAACCCAGCGTCGGCCACCGATTATGGCGACTACCTTTATATGAATGCATTTTTGAATTTCCACCTGAAACGCGTCCGCTTCTATGTGGCATACAACCACCTTAACGCATTGTGGTCCAAAAAGTACAACTACATGTATATGCGTGGCTATGCGATGGATCCATCTTATCTGAAATTCGGTTTGTCAGCCACGTTGGCGAATTGATGTGACGAGTTTATCCTCACATCTGCAAATGGTGAAGCACACGCCCGAAACTTCATCGGAAACAGCACCTTTAGAATATCTTCCCCATCAAAGTCCGCCTACCTGAAAAAATATCGTTTGTCAAAGTGTAAGTTAAAACTTTTGTTTGACGATTGTGAAAATCAAAAAGTAAGTTGACTGTGCGTATTTTGTGCAAAAAGAAAGTTAAACAACGTGATTTTGACATATCTGAAAATCTGATAAGCCTATGTGTTAGCAAAAAAATATGGAATAAGTTTTTCTATAATGGAAAAAATGCTAATTTCGCACCGTGTTTTCCTCTTTGTGGAGGAAATGTAGTATAGGTTATTCAAAATATTTTAGATATGAAGAAACATAATTTCAATGCCGGACCGTCAATTCTTCCAAGAGAAGTGATCGAGCAAACCGCACAAGCAGTGTTAGATTTCCAAAATGATGGATTGTCATTGTTGGAGATCAGTCACCGTGCGAAAAACTTCCAGCCAGTTGTAGACGAGGCTGTTGCTTTGTTCAAAGAAATTCTCAACATCCCTGAGGGATATTCAGTTATCTTCCTTGGAGGCGGTGCAAGCTTGGAATTCTGTATGGTTCCTTTCAACTTCTTGGAGAAGAAAGCCGCCTATGTTAACACAGGTGTGTGGGCTAAGAAGGCTATGAAAGAGGCTAAATTGTTTGGTGACGTTGTTGAAGTTGCTACTTCTGCTAACGAGAACTTCACTTGGGTGCCTAAGGCTGGTAAGGACTACCAAATCCCAACTGATGCTGATTACCTCCACATCACTTCCAATAACACGATTTACGGAACGGAGTTGCTTTCAGACATTGACTCTCCAATTCCGGTAATCGCTGATATGTCTTCAGACATTTTCTCCCGTCCAGTTGACGTTTCTAAATACGGAATGATCTACGGTGGTGCTCAAAAGAACTTGGCTCCTGCCGGTGTTACCTTTGTTATCGTTAAGAACGAATTGCTCGGTAAGGTTTCTCGCCAAATCCCTACAATGTTGGACTACCGCACGCACATTGATAATGGCTCAATGTTCAACACTCCTCCTGTATTGCCTATCTACACCGCTTTGTTGAACCTCCGCTGGTTGAAGGCTCAGGGTGGTATTCAGGAGATGGAGCGTAGAAACAAGGCTAAGGCTGAACTCCTCTACAACGCTATCGACAACAGTAAGATCTTCGTCGGTACTGCTAAGAAGGAAGACCGTTCTCGCATGAACATCTGCTTCGTTTTGAAAGAGCAATACGCTGACTTGGCAGACGAGTTCTTCAAGTTCGCTACTTCTAAGGGTATGGTTGGAATCAAGGGTCACCGTTTGGTTGGTGGTTTCCGTGCTTCTTGCTACAACGCCCTCCCTATCGAAAGCGTTCAGGCTCTCGTCGACTGCATGAACGAGTTCGAGGCTGCTCACGTTAAATAATTAACGGAGACAATAATCGAAAATCTTGGTATGCGTGAAGTTTCACACATATTCTTAAAAAAATAAACTTAGTAGAGGCGTCGACGAGGCGTCTCTACTCACTTAAAATAAATCGTATGACAAAAGTATTAGTTGCCACAGAAAAACCTTTCGCAAAGGTAGCCATTGATGGTATAAAGAGTGCTTTGGACGCTGCTGGCTTCCAAACAGTATTGTTAGAGAAATACACTGAAAAGAAACAATTGCTCGACGCTGCTGCCGATGCAGACGCTATCATCATCCGTAGTGATGTGATTGATAACGAGGTATTCGACGCTGCTAAGAACTTGAAGATCGTTGTTCGTGCAGGTGCTGGTTACGATAACGTAGACCTCGCTGCTGCTACTGCTCACAACGTAGTAGTGATGAACACTCCAGGTCAGAACGCTAACGCCGTTGCTGAGTTGGTATTCGGTTTGCTCGTATTCGCAGTTCGTAACTTCTACAACGGAAAGTCTGGTTCTGAGTTGATGGGCAAGAAATTAGGTTTGCTCGCATTCGGTAACGTAGGACGTAACGTTGCTCGTGTTGCAAAGGGCTTCGGAATGGAAGTTTACGCATACGATGCTTTCTGCCCTGCTTCTGCTATCGAGGCTGCCGGTGTTAAAGCCGTTGCTAAGCAAGAGGATTTGTTCACTACTTGCGACATCGTTTCTCTCCATATTCCTGCAACTCCAGAGACTAAGAAGAGCATCAACTACGACTTGGTTGGCAAAATGAAGAAGGGTGGTATCCTCATCAACACAGCTCGTAAGGAGGTTATCGACGAGGAAGGTCTCATCAAATTGTTGGCTGAGAGAGAAGATTTGAAGTACGTTACTGACATCAAGCCAGACGCCGACGCTGAGTTCGCTAAGTTCGAAGGCCGTTACTTCTCAACTCCTAAGAAGATGGGTGCTCAGACAACTGAGGCTAACACCAACGCTGGTATCGCTGCTGCAAACCAAATCGTTGACTACATCAAGAACGGCAACGAGAAGTTCAGAGTAAACAAGTAA
>CAVGRN010000031.1:0-24277 GCA_963631545.1 Paludibacteraceae bacterium
TAAATTATTATCTAACGTATAAAACTGACCTATCGGCGGAATGCACCTTCAATGACTCTTACGAGGCATAAATATCCTAAAATCAAGCGTGGTGGAGCAGTCATATTCAATGACTATGAAACATTCATTGAAAAAGTCTATCATACAATTATGGCAAGATAAATGGAGGTGCCAGAAGATTCTGCCCCCCGCAACTTCTTAACCTGAAAATTTTAAAAACTCCTTTTTTTTTGTTTTTTTTGCAGAAACTTTGGGGTTTTGTTCCCGAAAGTGACAGCCATTGCGTGTGATTAAGAGATTTCTATGGCCCAAAAGAAAAAATATAGGTTCTTCAATTCAAAGTTGACATCGGCGGTGAGCATCTCAATGGTGCTTTTCCTCTTAGGCTGTACGATTTCAGTCTCAATGGTGGCCCGCAATATGTCAAAGTCTATCCTCGAGAAAATAGCCCTTACGGTTTATATGAAAGAATCCGCCTCGCCAGAGCAGATTCAGTCTTTCTCCAATTTCGTTTCTTCGCAGCCCTACACCAAGAAAGCCACGTTCATCAGCAAGGAGCAGGCTATCAATGAGGTGTGCGTCGAGATGGGGGAGGACCCCGAGGAGTTTGCCGACCAAAATCCACTCCCCAACACGTTTGTGGTGCATGTGCAGGCGCAATACGCCAACAATGACAGTGTGATTGCCATTTCACAGCGCATCGGCGAGTTGGATTGCGTGGACCGCGTGGGCTATCAGAAAAATATGATACACACCATCGTGCGCAATGTCAACCGCATTGCGTTCGCGCTTTTCTGTGCCACGATGTTGCTGCTCTTCATCTCGTACGTATTGATTCATAACACGATAGAGTTGCTCGTCCACTCAGACCGTTTCCTTATCCATACTATGAAGTTGGTGGGGGCGACGGGTTGGTTCATCCGCAAACCTTACCTCAAGCAAGGTTTTGTCATTGCTTTGGTGGCTTTCGGTCTGGCTTCTGCCTACCTGTTGGGGTTGAACCATTTCTTCCGGAATGATTTTCCGTTCTCTATCATTGAGATGGAAAAGCCCGAGGTGTTCGTGCCGCTCTTTGGCTCAATGTTGGTGTGCAGCGTGTTGGTAACGAGCATTGCCACGGTGTTTGCCGTCGGGAAGTATCTGAAAAAGAAGTCGGACGACCTCTATTATATATAAAGGAGTAATAAAAAAAGAAATACAAAAAATATGGATTATGCATTGCCGAAAAGAAACTTGCAGCTGTTGGCTGTCGGGTTTGTGATTATCATTATAGGATTCTGTCTGATGATGGGCGGCGGGAGCGAGGACGGAGTTACGTTCAACCCCGAGATTTTCAGCACGCGCCGTGTGGTGGTGGCTCCGATGGTGGCCCTGTTCGGTTTCTTTTTCGAGATTTTCGCCATCCTTTGGCGTCCAAAAAAATGATAGGAGATGGATGCGTTTCAGGCTTTTGTCTTAGGTATGGTGCAGGGTCTGACGGAGTATTTGCCCGTCAGCAGTAGCGGTCATTTGGCCATCGGCCAGGCACTTTTCGGACTGACGGAGGATAACCTCATCTTCACCATTGTGGTGCATGTCGCCACCGTATTCAGCACACTGCTCATCTTGCGCAAGGAGATTGTGTGGTTGGTGAAGGGCTGCCTTAAGTTCGAGTGGAACGACGAGATGCGCTATGCCGCCGCCATTGTGGTTTCCATGATTCCGATTGGCATTGTCGGCGTTTTTTTCAAAGACTGGGTGGAAGGCATTTTCGGCGAGGGCTTGCTCATCGTCGGGTGTATGTTGCTGCTCACAGCGGCGTTGCTCACTTTCTCCTACTATGCGAAGCCTCGGCAGAAGGCGGAGATTTCGTTGCGCGATGCATTCATCATCGGTCTTTCGCAGGCTTGCGCGGTGTTGCCAGGACTCTCGCGCTCTGGCACGACCATCGCCACGGGTCTGCTCCTTGGAAATAAGAAAGAGAAATTGGCTCAGTTCTCCTTCCTCATGGTCATTCCGCCCATTTTGGGAGAGGCGTTGCTTGATTGCATCAAGGTGGCGAAGGATGGTTACGAGAGTGTCGTTTCGGGCATCTCGCCGTTTGCTTTGTGCGTGGGTTTTGTCGCCGCATTCGTGTTTGGCTGCATCGCCTGCAAGTGGATGATAGACATCGTGAAGAAAGGCAAACTCATCTATTTTGCCGCCTACTGCGTGTTGGCTGGCATCGTTTCCATCGTTCTTTCTTTTAATTTGTAGAAGATGGAAATGGAGAATCAAAAAGATATCGCCGGGGGTGAGGTGTTTTTTTTCGATAAGCCGTTGCGCTGGACGTCGTTCGACCTTGTCAAAAAGGCGCGCAACCTGTTGGAACGCCGACTCGGACTGAAAAAAGTGAAGATTGGCCACGCTGGTACGCTCGACCCCCTTGCTACGGGTGTGATGATCGTCTGCACCGGCAAGCAAACCAAGCAGATCGAGTCTTTCCAGTATAAGACGAAGGAGTATGAGGCGACTCTCCGCCTCGGGGCAACCACTCCCTCGTTCGACTTGGAAACGGAGGTGGACGCCAACTATCCCACGGAGCATATCACCGAGGAACTCGTCCGCGAGAAATTGGGCGGTTTCATCGGGGAAATACAGCAGATACCGCCCACCTATTCTGCGGTGAAAATCAACGGCAAGCGCGCCTACGAGTATGCCCGCAAGGGGCAGGAGGTGGAGATGAAACCCAAAACACTGGTGATTGACGAGATTGAACTGCTCGACTTCGCAGGCGACCTCCTCAAAGTGCGCGTGGTGTGTAGCAAAGGCACTTACATACGGGCGTTGGCGCGAGACATCGGCGAGGCATTGGGTAGCGGTGCGCACCTTGTGGCACTGCGCCGCACGCGCATAGGCGATGTGACGCTCGACAAGTGCCAGAGTGTCGACGACTTCGAGGCGTTGGTCAACCGCTTGGCGGAGCAGAAAAAGCTTTCAGCAGAAAAAAATAATAACGATAATAGTAGTAACAATGAAACTATCCAAGTTTAAATTCGATCTACCTGAGGAGCAGATCGCCCTTTATCCGGAGCATAACAGGGACGAGGCTCGTATGCTTGTTCTCAACCGAAAGACGGGGGAGATTGAGCATAAAGTGTTCAAAGACATCCTGGATTATTTCGATGAGAAGGACGTTTTCGTGTTCAACGACACCAAGGTGTTCCCCGCTTGCCTCTACGGCAACAAGGAGAAGACCAACGCTCGCATCCAAGTCTTTTTGTTGCGCGAGTTGAGCCGCGAAAACCGCTTGTGGGACGTCTTAGTGGACCCCGCCCGCAAAATCCGCATCGGCAACAAACTCTATTTCGGCGAAGACGACTCGCTTGTGGCTGAGGTGATAGACAACACCACCTCGCGCGGACGCACGCTCCGTTTCCTCTACGAGGGCCCTTACGAGGAGTTCCGCAGCACGCTCTACAGCCTTGGCGAGGCACCGCTCCCAATGCACATCAAGTGTCGCCGCGCCGTCGAGCCGGAAGACTTGGAGCGTTACCAAACCATCTTTGCGAAAAACGAGGGTGCGGTGGTGGCTCCCAGCGCAGGTCTGCACTTCAGCAAGTCGCTTATGAAGCGGCTCGAAATCAGGGGGTGCGACTTCGCCTACATCACTTTGCACGCCGGCTTGGGCAATTTCCGCGACATTGACGTGGAAGACCTCACCAAACATAAAATGGACTCCGAGGAGCTTGAAATCCTCGAAGAGCAAGCCAACATCATCAACAAGGCGCACTTGGAGCGTCGGCACATCTGCGCCGTCGGCACCACTGTGATGCGTGCCGTGGAGACCAGCGTCGGCACAGACGCTATGGTGAAGCCGTTCAAGGGTTGGACCAACAAGTTCATCTTCCCGCCGTACGACTTTTCTGTGGCAGACCGTATGATATCCAACTTCCACACCCCGATGTCCACACTCTTGATGCTCGTTTCCGCTTTCGGCGGTTACGACAAGGTGATGAACGCCTACGAGGTGGCAGTGAAGGAAGGCTACCGATTCGGGTCGTATGGCGATGCGATGCTGATAATTTAAATTGAAAACATATTGTTCCGTGCCGCACATCCTCAGTCGGTGGCTGTTGATGTGCGGCGGAATAAAGACAGGACGGAAATGAAATAAAAAGGGAGTCTACTTTGTTTTGCTGTGTAACCTTTTGTTTTTCAAGATTTGAAATCCAATTTTTTTTCTTGTTTGAAAACGAAAAATTATTTATTTTCGTCATTCCGTAATGTTCGTAAATGTGCGGATATTATTAAAGTATAACTGTTTGATTATCTGTATTTTAAAAATATTGATATTCAATAGTTATTCTTTTGTTCGGTTGTGAATATAGTAAAAATAAGAAATAGGGCGTCGGATAAACAGGAGAAGATGCGTTAGAATGGTGATAAAAGAGCGGTTTTTGAGGAGAAATGCGTTTGGATGTTGCTGTTTTGAAGAGGCGAGAAAAAAACGAAATTTTATGAGTAAGATTTTTACGTTAAAATTACATAAAGAAGAAATGAAATCTTTCGAGAAAGGTTTGTGGAGGTGCTGCGTAGCGTTGCTGATGGCAGTGGTGCCTTGCAGCTCGTTGTTTGCGGTTGGAAAGATAACTGCTGATGGGGGAGAAACCGGGGTAACGGCGTGTCCGGGCTTTGGTATTGAGCTCACGGCGTCTGGTTTTACCACCCAGCCGGAGGCGGTCGACTTCTACCGGCAGGAGCAGGGAAGCACCACTTGGACGCACATCAAGACGGTGACGGACGTAACCGGTGTGTTTGTAACCGCCGATGATATGGGTTCTTCGCCCGTGTCGTTCAAGGCAGTTGCGCAAACCACCAAGGAGGAGACGAACGTCATCACCGTCGGTGTCGGGACAAACTGCCCGAACCCTTGCCACGAAAGCTCTACGGGCGATTTCATCAATGGTACGGACTTTAACCCCAAAAATGGAAGCGCAGATGCTGTAACGGAATTGTCGGGAAGTTCAACGGACAATATTGTCTCACATTTTTCTGACTATGACATTACGTTTACCGCAAGTGACTGTTCGGGTGGAACTATTTCAAATGATTTTTCTAAGTATTTTGGGACCGATCTGCCTTCCGACATGACCGATTTACCAGTCTATTCTAACTACTATTGGTTCTCTAATGGGTCTATAAATTGTACTCCGTTTGTTTATACGTTTAATTTGATTGACGGTAATAAGAAAAATGTGTGGAATGAGCGTTACTATCGTTTAACGATGCGTTTGTATCTGAAAAAAAGGAGCGGTTGTAATAATGACTGTACAAGTGCCCAATTGAAACTTCAAACGCTGAATGGAGGAGAGGGAAATTTTTATCAAAATGCAGACCATGCGGAAATTTATTTGTATGACGATGCTACGGGGACAGTGATAGCAGACAATAATACGGGGAATTCCGTTTTATCTGTTAACAAAAGTTTTGATGCCATTTCATTAGGAGGTTTGATATGTAGGAGTGATCTTGACGAAAAATTGCTTCGTATGGAGATCCATTTCTATGGTAGATTTAATGCGCAAAACCCAAATCCAAATACTACTATTGGTTTGGCACCTATGTTTCAACAGTTTGGTAATTGTTTCCAAATGGCAGTCGACTATGTGTCAGCCGAGGAGATGTCAGTTTGTATGACGAACTCATCTGCTTGTATTGGTGAGAAGGTTACGGTGAATGCCGCCGGTTTCCCATATAACGCCAAATATGTTTGGGAGGTAAAGAAGAATGGCAGTTGGGAGACGCTCACGGTTGGCGGTGTGCCTTGGGGCGGAACCGACGAGATGTATAAAAAGGTGGACATCGAGGTGCTTGATTTGGGTAAAACCGAATATCGTGTGTATGATGAAACCACATACGCTAAAAATGAAAGCGAACCTATCTATTTCCACATTGTGGGTAAAAACTGTGACCCCGTGGTGCCATCCAAGGTTTATGGTAAAGAAATGTTTTGTGCACCTAAGACTGATACTTTCTTTGTGTCGCCTGTGGATGCCAACCCATTAGTGGAGTACCGTTGGAAACTCTTCGATCCAGATGGTAAAGAATACAAAAACACATCCTTCGATTACGGAGGTAAGATTGATAGTGCGACCTCCAAACGTGGCGACACCATTTTCGTGACTATGCCAAACGATGTCCCAGAGGGTGAGTATACGATCCAGGTGCAGACGGTGGTAAAGACGTTGCAATCCAACGGAACGTACGTTACGAAGCCAACGGGCGACCCTGTCTCAATGCCGTTTGATGTGTACCGCACGCCGAGTGTCACACTCAAGCTGGATGCCTTCGGAGATATAGACGAGAATGAAAAGAAACTCTGCCCTACGGATAAAAACCAGAAAATCAAGGCGGTTGCCACTGCCTTGCCGCAGTCAAAGTACTTGTATGAGTATACCTGGGTGGGGGCAACCTCCGATGACAAGGGGGATAACTTCGCCATTGTCAATTTGCCGACAGAGGCGTCGTGTAATGGAACGAAGACGTCGCACACGGTAAATGTGAAAGTTGAAATCTCGGGTGTGGGCTGTCCATCTGGGGCAACTCAAGACTATCAGTTGGAAAAGTTGGTGGACCCTACCGTGGATTGCGAAAGTATGGATAAACCAGAATATGAATTAGACGCTACAGCCAAGGACACCACCATCACGCTCCCTTATCCGAATTTCGAGGCAGGTTGCGAGAACGACCCAGCGTTTAAAATCGAGTTGGTTTTTACGGGGCTTGATGGCACCAAGGTTTCAAAGACGATTGAAACATCGCTTTACAAGGTGGCAGGTGATGTGGCTAAAAACAAGGTTACACTCCCTGCCGGAAGCGGAACGCTTACCTACACCGTAACGGACGGTTGCGGAAAGACTGCAACTTGTAACGTGGAAATCGTGGTGAAGGATGTTACCGCGCCAAGCATCAATTGCGATGACATCAAGCCGGTTTCTGTGGACCTTGACGATGCCTGCACCGTTACGTTCAGTGGTACAACTGAAATTGCGGCACCAGTCTTGACCGACCAAAACGGTGTGGACGGTGCCATAACCGGAGTCTACCAGGGACGCACCAACGTGAATGTTGCGGTGAACCCGGGCGAGGTGAACACGTCGGCTGCGCAGCGGGAACTCTTCACCAACCCTCCATTGTTGACGGATGCGTTCCAGATAGGTACTACCTATATCCTTTGGTCTTTCTCCGACAATTCGGGCAACACCACTTACTGTACGCAAAAAGTGACTGTGGTGGACAAGAACGAGCCTGATGTGGACTGTAAGGCTGCAGACCTTGGCGAAGTGTCGAGTAGCGACGACCATTGCGGCCTCTCTCTGAGTGAACTCCTCAAGCAGATCCCTGCCGATAAAATGCCAGAGGCGACGGATGTTTGCTCGGGCGCAGGGCAGAGCATCACGCCAGAGTATTATTATTATGATGATGGTGGCAATGATGTGAAAATCACAGATTTCGATGCTGTGCTTTTCAACGTGAACGAGTCTTATACGCTTATATGGCGTTTCCGCAAGGTGAACAGCCTATACAGTGACGTGTATGTGGATTGTGAACAGGAGTTTTCTGTGGTGGATAAAACGCCGCCGACATTCGACTGCTCGTTGTTGGAGAACATCCGCGTAACCGCCAACTACAAGCAAGAGAAGAACAAGTCGCCGGAGTATGACACGTATGCATCTAATACATATAATGCTAAGGTCGGTCCTGAAGGAGAGGTCGTGGCTACGCTAAACAAATATTTCAAGGACCAGAAGATCCGCGTGCTTACGGCGGCAGATGTTGAAGACAACTGCGACGGCGGGAAGGTTACCGTCAAAATAGAATTGGCTGGTAAGAATGAAGAAGGGGTAGATCAAAATCTCACAATCACGACGGATAAGCAGTTGCAGGATCATAAGTTTGGCATCGGTCTCACCACCATCACCTATACTTTTACGGATGCTTCCAATAACACATCGTCGTGTACGCAGAGCATCACTGTTACTGCCAGCACCACGCCAATCCCGGATTGTCCAAGCATCTCGGATACCACTATCTATGTGGACGAGAATTGCCTTGCCACTTTCGTGTTAGATAGCAGCAAGGTTACCACCGCGCAGATTCCAGTGAACCAAACGGGTTACTGGTTTAATATCCGAGCTGGCGAGAATCAACTTAATTTGGATAAGAGTACCTTTAAAATAGAAGATTATTTCCCAGATCATCTTGATAAATTTTGTAACGTAGAATCGTTTGGTGGTTATCTTCCTGCTCTTACTATAGACTATTTGTGTGAGCAGACATCTGATGATGCCAAATGGAAGGCGTTTAATGCTTCTAACTTTGGCTTTAAAATGAATGATTGGTCAAATTGGCATTGGCCTTTTGAAAGAAATTCTACGGTTATTTCAGAATCTTCTTCCCTCACGACGGTGGTGTATCATAAAGGTTATCCGTATGAGGTGGAACTCTTAAACCCAGACGGGTCGCGTAACGCGTACGCTGAGAATCCGTACGGAATAGGGGATTCTGCGCCGAAACGCGTCATTGAGCCAAGGTGGAAAAAAGGAAAAGATGAAGATCATTACGACTCCTACCTGTATGCCTGTGAGTCGGTGGAAATTAAGGCGACGAATAAGTTCCCTGAGCAGATGATTAACGCCACCAATCTCACCAAGGGCGATTATCGGTTGGTTTACCGGTTCCAAAACGAGAAGGGTGGAGAGGAACTTGACAGTTGCGTTGTCATTGTCCATGTGGTAGACAGTATGGCACCGAAGCTTGATTGCGGTGATTGGAATAATACAGGAACTTTTGCCGCTGGGGATAATTGTAAACTGGATGCAAGCGAGGTTTCTTGGTTCAAGCAACCAACCGCTGCCGATTTGAATGCTAAGGATAATTGTTCTGCCCAGAGTGAGTTGAAGGTTTCTTGGGAGCGTACTTTCGATGGTTACTCCTATTCTAACAGCAACGCCCTCACGGATGCTTTCCCAATGGGAACCACCGTAATGAAGTGGATTGTGGAGGATGCCTCGGGCAACCAGGCGACTTGTACGCAGACCATCATCGTCAACGATAACACCGGTCCGAAAGTGAACTGCGACGACTTGAAGCCTATCACTGCATACGCTGGTGATAAGTGTGAGGCAGACAAGGCCGCGGTTGTCGCCGCAGGTTTGGTTGTCCCAGAGGTGGCAGACGATGCCTGCTCTCCGACGGGTGGAAATATCAAGGCGACAGGCGTACGCTCGGACGATGGCAGCAAGGGCTTGTTCGACCCTTACCCGTTGGGTGAAACGACGATTACATGGACATTCACAGACGCCGCAGGCAACTCAACGACCTGTACGCAGACGGTTACCATCTTGGATAATACGAAGCCAGACTTCGATTGTTCGGAGATAAAAGACACGACCATTAAACTTGCGCCTACCGCTTGTGCGGCAACCTTGGAAGAGGTGAAGGCGGCACTTAAGTCGCATACCGCGCAAGACGTCTGCGATGGTGATATTCCAGGCGTGCCTCACGTTAAACTCTCTGATGGCACGTTGGACGACCTCGCCAACTATCCGACATTCAAAAAGGATACTTCCTACGCGATTGTATGGACGTTCACAGACAAGGCTGGCAATGTGAAAGAGTGTTCGCAACTCCTCACCATTGCCGACACCACGAAGCCAGACCTCTCCCAAACTTGTAAGGAGCCGGAGAAGGATGTGGCTGCCACGGTAAATTGTTCGTTGACATACGATGAACTGAATCTCCCTACGTTGGACGAGATGACGCTTATTGATGATTGTGACGGTAAGATTGTGCCTTCGGTTGTGGCGAGAATCGCGCAGATAGATGGTTCTTACTTGACGTTCAGAGATGAAGAGATCAAGAGCCAGTCGTACCCAGTTACGCGCAAAGACTATCCTCATATCTTCTATTGGATCTATAAGGATAAGGGCGGCAACGTTGATACTTGCCAGATGTTGGTTAATGTTATCGATAACATTCCGCCAGTTCTGGTTAACTGCGAAAATGGTCCGAAAATCAATTTGACCGTTTCGACGGACAAGTGCGATATCACCCCAGAGGAGGTAAAAGATTTGCTCATCATACCTTACGCATACGATGAGTGCGACGATTACTTGGACGACCAGGGACAGAAGAAAATCGAGGGTGTGGTTTATCGCTACTTCGTTGAAGAGGTATGCGAAACAAGAGATGCAAATGACGTTTGCCTGACTTACAGAAAGGACACCGTCCTGAAGGCAGATGGAAAGACGACACCTTGGGATGCCGACCCATTCCCACGTGGCGAGACTATCCTGAAATGGGTGTTCACGGATGCGACAGGAAATTCGGTGGAGTGTAAAAAGTCTGTCGTTGTGGAAGACCACACGCCTCCTATCTTCGATTGCGACAAGATAGACCCAGATACTTTGCGTCCTGAAGCACCTGTCGGTACTTGCGAGATGGATTTCAAATACTTTAAGGCGGATGTGTTGGACAACCTGTCCTACAAGGCATACGATGCTTGTACGGAGGATTCGGTGCCTGGCGTATTGGTGCTGAGCAACCTCACGCCGCTTCCGGACGACTTCTTGATGGAGGTGGGCAAACTCTATAAGTTCCTTTGGAAGTTCTCCGACCAGGACAACAACTATGTAACTTGTCCGCAGTTTGTGCAGCCAATGCACCAAAATGATTTGAATGTGGATTGTAACACTTGGCCAGACACCGTTTCCATTTTGGCTACGAAGGGTGAGTGTGAAATCAATTCGGATTCCGTTGCAAAATACATCTCTACGCCTAAGGCGGAGGATGTTTGTACAAAAGACTCGTTCGATGCTGTCCCTTACTTCTTTGCGGGAGCGGATATTGTGAAAGTAGACCTCAGCACGCAGCTTTTCGCTACGGGCGACACTACGATTCACTGGCAGTTCGTCAGCCCTTGGAACCTGAAAGACACCGCATGGTGTGAGCAGGTGGTGCATGTGGCTGGTAATAAAGAGTTCAAAATCGATTGTGAAACACTTACGCCAACCCTCCATGATACGGTGGCAGACTGCGACCCAACGGATCCAACCGAGTTTGTCGTAGACACACCTTGGGTGGCAGACCCTTGCCTCACTGTAGACGATGCGCAGTACAAACGCTATGGTGTGGGTACTCGTTCCGATGGCTTGACGTTGGCAGATGGTTATCCATTGGGTAACACGCAAATCAAGTGGGTATTCACCGATTTCACCGGTTCGGTAGACACGTTCTGTGTGCAGGATATTGAGGTGCGCACGAAGAGGGAGTTGGAAATCGATTGTACCCCAATCTCGCAAGACACCATCAAGGTAGACGCTGCGGTGGGTGCTTGTACAGTGGATGGTTCCGGCATTTATGACGAAATAATGAAGCGTGATTACATCGCTTACCATCCATGTTTGGACGATCCGAACAAGCCGGGAACGAAGATATCCGTTAAGGGAGTCGCTTCGCGAAAGGATGGCAAGGATTTGAATGGCTCGTATTACGTTGGTCTCACGCAGATTATTTGGACGTTCACAGATACTACCAACACGCTGGCAGTTCCAGTGGCTCGCTGTACAAGTTATGTGCAAGTGGGCGATGTGAACGAGATGCCAGTGGATTGCGATTTGATCCCAGACACCACCATCCGCCTTGCACCAAACGATTGCGAAATCAGTTGGAGCGAGTTCAAATTCGCTGACAATATTCCGGCGGTGGTAGACCTCTGCTCTGGCAGTGTGATTAACCCTATTGTTACGCGTTCTAACGGCGATACGGTTAAGGTTTACACTGACTCCACTGGCACGGGTGCTGCTAAGAAGTACTTTGTTGTCGTAGACAGCAACTTGAAGTTCGAAGTCGGCACAGATACGTTGTTCTGGAAATATGTGTTCGAGGGGACAGACTTCTCTTGCGAGCAGGTTATCACTGTAAAAGATAGCATGGCGCCAGTGTTCAATTGCGACGATATACCGCAAACCACTACCGTCGAGGCTCCTACGGGCGTATGCGAGGCACCGGTTTCCACAGTGCTTGACGCACTTCCTGACCCTTGGCCAACCGCTACGGAGGCTTGTACAAATGAGGCTATCCCTGGCAAGGTTTACTTAGACCGTGACCCTAATAAGCAATTGAATGCTGCAAGCAAGTTCGAGGTGAGCGTAGGCAAGCATGAACTGATGTGGGTGTTCATTGACGAGTCTATCAATGAGATTGGCGATACTTGCTATAAGGATCTGATTGTCAAGAGTGACCTTGAGCCTCTCTTTGATTGCGACACGTTGCCGCTTGACACGTTCAGAGTGATAGAGTGTGATACGATACTCACTTCGGATGCCATCCCTACGCCAGTAGCTTTGGATGCTTGTACGAAAGATTCTATCAAGGGTGTCGGTGTCCGTTCGGATGGAAAAGACCTTTTGGCAGACGCTTATCCAGTGGGAACAACCACCATCACGTGGACATTCACCAGTCCGTTCTCGACCAAGACAACAACTTGCGACCAGGATATCGTTGTCCTCTCCTACGCTGAGCCATTGTTCGATTGCTCTTCACTCGACACGATTCGTCTTGATGCTGAGGTGGGCAAGTGCTACGCTCACTCGTCTGTTGTAACAGATCAGTTGGATAAACTGAACCCTATGGCGAAAGACTCTTGTACGGGAATTGAGATTCCTGGCGTTTACTCGTCTTTGGATGGATCGAAGTTGCCAAATGTGTTCTATGTTGGCGACACCACCATTGTAAAGTGGACGTTCTTCAACGACTCGTTGAATGTCAATCCAAAGATTTGCTACCAGGCGGTGATTGTTGCCAGCGATATCGCACCAGAGTTTGACTGCGATACGTTGAACGCTCGCAATAACACGTTCTATATTGAGAATTGCGATACTACGTTTGATTCAAGCACAATCCCAGTGCCAGTTGCCATCGACGCTTGTACCAAAGACTCCATTTGGGGCGTGGGTGTCCGCTCGGACGGCAAAGACTTGTGGGCAGACGCTTACCCTGTCGGTACAACCACAATCACTTGGACGTTCGATAGTCCGTTCTCGAAGAAGAGTGTTACTTGCGACCAGCCAATCAGCGTGTTGAGCAACAAGGAGATTATATTCGACTGCTCTACTATTAAGAAAGATTCCATCCCTGCAGGCGAGGATGTGTGCGATGTGTCGGATGTTAAGTTGAACGGACATACGGCAGAGCATCCTTGTCCGGCCGAGTCGGGCGTGCAGACGATTGTTGGTGTGCCATCCATTAGCGGCTTCACCGGAACCATCACTGCCAATGCGGATTCTTCGGTTTGGACGATTGATAAGATCCACGTCGGCACGCACACCATTACTTGGACGTTCGCCGACCCATCCAACCCTCCAACTTTGGCAGAGCCTGTCAAGACTTGTGAACAGATTTTGCAAGTGGGCGACAACAATAACGCATCCGTTGATTGTGATAACTTCCGCGACACAACCATCAAACTCAACCCTGAGGATTGCGACATCTCGTGGGATAGAATCAAGTTCAACATCCCGCCAGTTGTAGACCGTTGTAGCAATGCTTTGCTCGACCCTGTCGTTTCACGCTCGAGTGGTAAGGCGATTACGGCAGTCAACTCTATTGTAGGCGGTGATACCGTGGTTGTAGTAACTGCGGATAGTTTCACCGTGGGCATAGATACCATTTGGTGGAAATACCCAGTCATCGGTGCTGAGTGCCACCAGGTAATCACCGTGAAGGATAGCATGGCGCCTCTCTTTGATTGTGATAACTTTAAGCCAGACACCGCTACCGTTTCCACCCCTACGGGCGAGTGTAAGATGGAGGCTTCGGCAGTAGTTGATTCTCTCTTGAAGCTCTTTGAGTGGCCTTACGCAATTGAGCAGTGTACGAAGGATTCCATCAAAGGCCGTGTTTTGCTCGACGGCATTACCGAGCTGACGGAAACCAGCACAGCCAACGTTTCGGCTGGCATCCACGAGTTGAAGTGGATTTTCATCGACGAGACCATTAATGAGATTGGCGACACTTGTACGAAGTACCTCGTTGTGAAGAGCAATATGGAGCCAGACTTCGATTGTGAATCGCTCTCGCAACTCAACTTTGTAACGGATGAGTGTTCTAAGGATTTGGGCAAGACCGATATTCCTACGCCAGAAGCGAAAGACCATTGCGTGCCTGACTCAACCATTCTTGGCACGGGTGTCTGGGTTTCTGCGACGGATAGCAGTGTAATCGTAGATGCGAACGGCGACCCAGTTTCCATTTATGGAACGTATCCTGTGGGTACGACCATCATAAAGTGGACATTCGTCAGCCCATTCTCGAATGCGACGAAATCTTGCTACCAGAACGTGAGCGTTCTCACTACAAAGGAGGTTGACTTTGATTGTGAATCGTTAGCAGACAAGACTATCCACGTACCAGTGGACAATGTTACGGAGATGTCTAACCCTGACGAAGAAACCAGCTGGCTCGACCTCTTGTATGCGCAACATCCTTGCCCAGCAGAGTCGGGTGTTACAGACATTCTCGGAGTTCCTTCGCTGAATGGTACTAACTTCGCCATTAAGTCCGATTCTTCTAAGTGGATTATTCCGGCGTTGGCGGCAGACACTTACAAGATTGTCTGGACGTTCACAGATCCATCCAACCCTCCAACTATGAAAGAACCAAGCAAAGTCTGCGAGCAGACGCTGATTGTGGAGGATTTGCTTGATACTTTGACTTGTCCGGAGGGCTTGAACAAGAAGACGATTGCTTGTGTGTCTGAGTTGCCTAAGTATTACGAGACATTCGATGAGTTTGTCGCTGCGGGCGGTTCAATCACGGGCCATGGCAAGTTCGACAAGAGTACGTTCGGTCATGAGGTGGATTCGACAGGCGTTTTGCTTTGCGATGAAACAAGGCACATTACATATTATGTGATTGATGTTAGAAAAAACAAGATTGCTTGTACCGATACGGTATTCATTAAAGATACCATTCCGCCAGCATTTATTGGCACGCTCGATGAGCTGACGCTCCTCTGCTCGGAAACTCTCCCTGCAGCCAGCCAGCCTACGGTTGAGGATTGTAATGACTTTACGCTGACGCCTACGGAGAAGAGTCAACAGGGTACAGACCCTATGGCGTGCGACTATTACACCTACGATGTGTCCCGCGTGTGGGTGGCAACGGACGTTTGTAAAAACAAAGATTCGCTGTCTCAAACCATACATGTTGTTGATACCATAAAACCAACCATCAACCTGCCTTTGGATTGGGGAGACTCTGTCCTTTCCATCTACCGCAAGGGTTGTATCTTCGAGGTGCCAGACTTTGTGGATGATTTGCGCAGAGGTGATGTTTTGCAAGACGATTGTATTGATGACAGCACGGTGTTTACCATTGTTCAAACGCCAGCCGCTGGAAGCCACATTACGGAAACCACGATTGTGTCGATTCTCATCTCTGACCCTTGTTCTAATGACACCACTTTGACGAAGCGTGTGTACGCTCCTAAACGGTCGGATGTGGTTGATATTGAGGCATACGACACTGTGGCTTGTGTGTCGGACGATACGCCAATCAGTTTGATGGACCAGAATATCCGTTATGCTGAGGGTAGTTACTTGCAGGAGGATGATTGGGATCACCAATATTATAATGTAGGTAGTACCTTCTTCTACGATATCTATCGTGGAGAAATCACGGACGATAACCTTGTCTATAGTACCAATAAGTATGGAAATTCTTCCAAGTTCGAGCGTATGTCTGCGGACGAAAGACGTAGCATCTATGAGTTGAAACGTAAGTCGAAGTCGGATACTTACTGGTTTGTGGCGTTGGATACCGCAACTCTGTGTGCCGACACTGCGGTGGCTACCCTCACATTGAGAGAGCGTCCGCGCATCTCGATGGAGTCAGGCTTGGAACACATTTGCGAGTTCGTCCACGTTGATTCTACAATGTTGAATCCTTACTTCAGTTGCGTCAACGATATGGGTGCGCAGATTACGGCTCAGGGCTGGCTCTATGGCGACTCTGTCTTTGACTTGGAGAAAGACACGATGGTCTACACCGAGAATAACCTCTCGTTTGCATACTACGCTACTAACGAGTGTGGTACATCCACCTCACTTAACAGCTATGCGGAGTTCTGTGGTGCGGATATGTCTGCTGATGACAGCCTTGCGTTCGCCGGTTCACAGTCTAACTATGAGTTGCTCCGCAATGAGAAGTATGTGCGTCCTGATTCGGTTCTGATTGTCGTCCACAGACGTTATAATCCAGACAGTATCTCAATCACGACGGATCCGCACGACCCACCTCGTATCTGGTTGGGCGAGTTGGTAGAACTGACCGCACACACTGATTACCAGTATTCTGAGTTGGTTTGGTATCGTGTAGCGGGTGAATACGACCGTCGGAACATCATCGTCGGACAAGATGAATCAGAGTTCGTTTTTGATGACCCAGAAGATGAACAAGATGAAATTTTGGACCGGGATGCGTTGATTATTCAAGATACACCGCAAGATACAGCAAAATATTATATAACTTTGTCTGACGGGGTATGTCCTTCGGTTGCCAGTCCGCTGACGCAGGTGAATGTTATCAAGCACCTTCCTACGGCGTTTACACCGTACGTTCGTGAAGGTTTGAATGATGTCTTCATGGAGCGTCATAAGATTACGATCTTCGACCGTTACGGTTCAGTTGTCTTCATCGGGGATGATGGATGGCCGGGAACGAAGAATGGTAAATTGGCAGACCCTGGAGTTTACTTCTACACGGTGATTATGACGGATGGCTCGCAAAGGAAGGGTACCGTCGAGTTGGTGTACTTGAAGTAACGCGAAACAGAGTTATAGTATTTTTATATAAAACGAATGGTTATGAGAAGAGGAAGGTTATTATACGGAGCGATGCTTGCTGCGGCGATATGGGGGAGTGGTTCGCTCCTCCATGCGCAGACAGCCGAGGCAGGCATGGAGTGGGTTGAGGTCTTCAAAGAAGATTTTGGAGGAAATGAGACGAGTGATCCTGCGGATCCTGGAAAGAACGAGCCGACTGCTATGTCCGACAAGCATGGTGTTTCCATTCATTATAGTGGTAGTAACAAGATGTCGGGAGCATATTTTTTGGTCAAGTCTTCCACTGACAATTCCGATTGGCATCCTGGCTCAGACCATACTTATTTGGGAGATAAAACCAGAGGTTACTATATGCGTGTCAATCCAGACGCAAGCAAGAGTACAGAGACAATGTATGTGCAGAAACTTTCGGGGATCTGCTCGGGAGCTGTCTTCCACTTCTCTGCTTGGTTGGCTAATATCCAGATAAGCGAGGAGGGAGTGCTTCCGAAGTTGGCTGTTACGATTAACTCGGCGAGCGACGGAAGCGGGACTTCGTATGCGATAGAGCAGTTGGTTTTGGCGCGTGGCTCGTCAACCGATACTGATCTTCCTTGGAAAGAACTTTCGTTGGAGTTCAATACGGGTGATGCGGCTGTGGACGAGGCTTACTTTATTGTGGCTGCCGTCCAGCCAGAAACTAATGGTTTTGACTTTGCTGTTGATGATATTTCCATCAAGGTGCAGCATCCGACATTCAATATCGATAAGAAAGAGGCAGACTTTGTCTATGGCGAGCCTGTAACCCTTGTTTCCGACTATGTGGATAAGGGCTTCTTCTCTAATATGAACAACGTCATTTATAGTTGGTCGTATAGCGAGAATGAGGACGGACCATTCACGGAGCTTGTTTCCAATCAGTCGTACACCGCGCATAAAGATTTTGCGCTGACTACCATTACTTCGTTCGACAAGGATGTTCACAATGGCTATTATCGTTTGCGCATCGGTGAGCGTGGCTCGTTCGACTCTGATATTTGCTCCATCTCGCAAGTTTACCGTATCAACGAGACGAAGAAGAAACTCAACCTCCACCTCTGCGGCGATGAGGATGTTGTTACCGAAGAGAATATCACCATCAAAGGTGCAGAACATAGTGACGGAGAGCGTTTTGAGGCTAATTCGTCTATCACTTACATCATCTCTAAGACTGTTCCGAAGACGGTCAAGAAAGATACTGTGGATCGTTGCATCGGTACGGAGTATATGGGCGTAACCTACAATACGGCGCAGGATGTTACCTTTACCGATACCCTAAAATCGAAGGTGTATCCTGATTGCGACAGCCTCTATACGGTGACTGTGCTTCACGTTCATGAGCAGGAGACACGTGCGGGTAAATTGATACAGGTGTGCCAGCATAGTGCATACAATGGTGTTACGCGCGACGAGGTGGGCGAATTCCCAGACGTTGTGGAGGCTAACTGCACCAAGATGACGAATACCATCAAAGTGAACCCGGTTTACTCAATTGACAGAACCTACACGATATGTTCTGGAAGCATGTTCGAGGGCGAAACATTCGCTACTGGCGGCTCGTACACAAGAAAATACAATAAGACTTCCGTGTTTGGATGCGACAGCGTAGTGAACGCTACCATTGAGGTTACGGGTAAGATTGTTGTCAACTTAGACGATGAGGAACTTTGTGAGGGTGACTCTTACACCTTTGCTGGTAAAACCTACACCACACCAGGTACTTACCAACTCACGACTACCTCTACAAGTTTGATTTCTGGTTGCGATAGTACCACCAACTTGAAGTTGACCATCCACCCTAATTGGTCTAACGAATACAGTCCGATAGATACGTTCATCTGCTTTGGTTCGCCCTTGTTCGGTACTATTTATGAGCAGCCTACGACGGATCCTATCTTGGTGCGTAACCCAACCACATTCCAAACCGTTAGTGGTTGTGATAGTGTTGTCTACTATAACTTGAACGTGATTGAGATGGAGTTGCGGTTGAAAGTTGCATCAGATCGCGATGTGATTTGCCGTGGTGAGGAAGTGGAAATTGACGTTGCCAACCTAAAACCAGCCGATGCGCTTGTGTCTTGGTCGCATATCTTCAATGGTTCTAAGATGAAGGCGATCTTCACACCAGACCGTGATATGACATACGTTGTACTGGCAAGGAACGAGAAAGCAGGTTGTGAGGCATCCGATACGGTGCGTATTTATGTTCGCGACTCACCAACTCTTACCATTGATACGGTAGACCAAAAGTCAAACCACGTGGAATATTCGGTGGAAGGCGGAACTGAGCCATACGTTATGTTGCTCGACAAGAAGGAACTGACAGACCAACTCTTTGGCGAGGTGAATAATTCGTTCATCGGTATGCATAATTTGACAGCCCGCGATTCTTCGGGTTGTACTTCTACTCAGCAATATACCATTACGCCAGTGCCTATTACTCCTTCCACAGTGTTCACTCCTAATGGCGATGGTGTTAACGACTTGTGGACAATCGAGAATATTGATGTCTACGGCAAAGCGCGCGTGAGAATCTACGACAGAAGTGGCAAGATACTGAAAGAATATAACGGATATGATAATGCCCAAGGGTGGGATGGCACCTATCAGGGCAACCGACTTCCGGCAACCGATTATTGGTATGAAATCAATCTACCGGAGGTCGACACGCAGTATATCGGTCATTTCACATTGTTCTACAATATTAAGAATTGAGTTTTTTTTCATATCATTGATGTTTGGGGCGACAGTTTATCTGTCGCCTTTTTTGTGTTTGAAAAAACAATGCATTTATTTCTCTTTTTTTTGTACCTTTGCACTCCGAAATTTTGAAGTAGACGAATGGAGAATCAAAACATTAGAAACGTGGCGATCATCGCACACGTCGATCACGGAAAGACCACCTTGGTGGACAAAATGTTGATGGCTGGTAAAATCTTCAAGGAGCATGAGAAGCCAGGCGAGTTGATGTTGGACAACAACGACTTGGAGCGCGAGCGAGGCATAACCATTGTTTCTAAGAATGTATCCATACGTTACAAGGACTATAAGATTAACATCATAGATACTCCGGGTCACTCCGATTTTGGTGGAGAGGTAGAGCGAGTGTTGAACATGGCTGATGGCGTGTTGCTGTTGGTGGACGCTTTTGAAGGTCCGATGCCGCAGACTCGTTTTGTGTTGCAAAAAGCGTTGCAGATTGGATTGAAGCCTATCGTTGTTGTGAACAAGGTAGACAAACCCAACTGCCGTCCTGAGGAGGTTCAAGAGGAAGTGTTCGATTTGATGTTTAACTTGGACGCTACTGAGGAGCAACTCGATTTTCCAACTTTGTATGGTTCGGCAAAGAACAACTGGATGTCCGACGATTGGAAGAAACCAAGAGAGAATGACATCACGCCTGTGTTGGATGCCATTATCAAATATGTGCCTGCACCGAAGATGATAGAGGGAACTCCTCAGATGTTGATTACTTCGCTTGATTTTTCCGCTTACGTTGGTCGTATCGCTATCGGTCGCATCCATCGTGGAACATTGAAAGAGGGCCAGGATTTGTCATTGGCAAAGCGAGATGGATCAATCAAACGTGTCAGAATCAAAGAATTGAGAATCTTTGAGGGCTTCGGGCAGAAGCCGGTTCGTGAGGCTAATTGCGGTGAGTTGGTTGCTTTGGTCGGAATAGAGGACTTTGAAATTGGAGATACCATTTGTGATTTGGAGAATCCAGAGCCATTGCCACCGATTGCCATTGACGAGCCAACGATGAGTATGGTGTTCGCTGTGAACGATTCACCATTCTTCGGTAGAGAGGGCAAGTTTGTAACCTCGCGCCACATCAACGATCGTTTGGAGAAAGAATTGGACCGCAACCTTGCGTTGCGTGTGCATAAAGATCCTACCTCGGATAAGTGGACGGTTTATGGTCGAGGTGTGCTGCATTTGTCTGTTTTGATTGAGACGATGCGCCGCGAGGGTTATGAGTTGCAAGTGGGTCAGCCTCAGGTGATTATAAAAGAGATTGATGGCGAGAAGTGCGAGCCAGTGGAGCAGTTGACGATTGATTTGCCAGACGAGGTTTCGGGTAAGGTAATTGAGATGGTGTCTGTGCGCAAGGGTGATATGGTGTCGATGGAGCGTAAGGGCGACCGTGTTCATTTGGAGTTCGTCATTCCTTCCCGTGGTATTATCGGGTTGAGAACCAACGTGTTGACTGCCACTGCGGGTGAGGCAGTTATGGCTCATCGGTTTATGGAATATCAGCCTTACAAAGGAGAAATACAAAAACGCACGAATGGTGCTTTGATTGCGATGGAAACGGGAACGGCGTTTGCATACGCATTGGATAAGTTGCAGGATCGTGGGCGTTTCTTCATCAGTCCGCAAGACGAGGTTTATGCCGGACAGGTTGTGGGCGAACACTGCAAGGAGAATGATATTGTTGTGAACGTAACCAAGTCGAAACAATTGACCAATATGCGGTCAAAGAGTTCAGACGACAAGGCAAGAATCATTCCTCCAATCATCTTCTCGCTTGAAGAAGCGTTGGAGTACATCCGTGAAGACGAATATGTTGAAGTTACGCCATCAAGTATGCGCCTCCGCAAAATCATTTTGGACGAGACGGAGCGAAAGAAGGCAAATCGATAAGAATTCGATATGGAAGTACAAGGCTGGCAGAAATGTCAGCCTTTCGTGTAATTTATCGCAATAATTTCTCCAAAAACGTGTAATCTATCGCAGTTTGAGGCGGTCGAAACGTGTAATTTGTCGAAATAAAAACTTGAAAAGCGTGTAATTTATCGAAGTGAAGATTATATTTGCAGATGTAAATTGCTGAGTATGAGTAAGGAAGAATTATTGCAAGTATTAGCAGACCAACAAGAGGAATTTCTGTCGGAGAAGTTCGATTCAACGATAGCGCGTGCGGAGGAAAAATCCGTGAATCTTGAAAGCAGTTTAGCGCAGGTGGTGATAGGAGTACGTCGCAGTGGAAAGTCGACATTGTGTAGGAAGGTGCTACGAGAGTCCAATGTCAGGGCGGCGTATGTCAATTTTGAAGATGAGCGTTTGGCAGAGATGGAACGAACCGATTTGAACACGATGCTTTCGGCATTGTATGTCCTGTATGGGGAGTTTGAGTATTTGTTGTTGGATGAGATACAAAATGTGGAAGGATGGCCCTTGTTTGTCAATCGTCTGTTGCGGCAAGGTATGCATTTGTTGGTTACTGGAAGCAATGCGAAACTCCTTTCCAATGAATTGACGACACATTTGACGGGGCGACATCATAAAATTGAGATTTATCCATTTTCATTTTCCGAATATGCTAAGGCAAAGAATATCGATTTGTCGGCATTGACGACTAAGGGTCAGGCTTTGGCGCAAAAGGGTCTGAATGAGTACCTTATGCAAGGAGGATTCCCCGAAGTGCTGAAAGAACGAGATTCACAGGATTACATAAATGGGTTGTTGAATGCCATAATCCGACAAGACATTACCCAACGTTTTGGCGTGCGTTATCCTGAGGTTCTGCAACGACTTGCCACCTATTTGATGGATAATTTTGCACAGGAATACAATGCCAAATTCATTGCGCAAAATTTTGGCGTGTCTGATCATACGATAGACACTTATTGTCATTATCTGCAAGAGGCGTTTTTGCTCTTCTCGGTTCATAAATTTTCATACAAAAGTAGTGAACGAATAAAAGGAGAGAAGATGTATGTGGTGGACAATGCTTTTATCTCGAATCGTCCTAATACGTTTTTGATGCAGAATTTAGGATGGCGGTTGGAAAATGCTGTTTTGGTGGAGTTGCGGCATCAAGCGGGGAAACAATATGCCGATGTCTTCTACTACCGTGATCGCACTTTTGAGGTGGATTTTGTCGTTGCCAAAGGTGGGGTCGTGGATGCGTTGTATCAAGTGTGCTACGAGATGGGGAACGAAAAAACACGGAAGCGAGAAGTGAATGGATTACTACTGGGAGCGAAGAAATTTCAGTGCGATAACCTGACGATCATCACTTCCTCGCAGGATGAAACGATAGAAAGTGATGGGAAAACGATCAAGGTCGTATCGGCAGTTCATTGGTTGGGTGGTAGTGTTTCAGCATTTTAGACGCTAAACATTCCTAAAATAGGCGAAGAAATGCTAATTTTGTAACGACACGTTAAAGAAAATAGATGCAGGAAACGAATCGCATAGAGTTGAAGAGCGAATTGACATCCGAAGTGGATATCGAGAGGGAGGTTGTCGCCTTTTTGAACGCTACGGGTGGGTGCATCTATATTGGCGTTACTGATGAGGGTGTTGTGATTGGTGTGAATGACGCCGACGATTGTATGCTTCGTTTGAAAGATCGTATCAAGAATAACGTACAACCTTCTGCAATGGGACTTTTCGACATTTCGGTCGAGAAGATGGAGGGAAAGGATGTGGTAAAACTCCTTGTGGCTGGTGGCTCTGAAAAACCATATTATAAAGCCAAGTATGGAATGACCTCCAAAGGCGCGTTCGTTCGAGTTGGCACGGCCTCTGAACCGTTGCCTCAATCGCAGATTGACAAACTGTTTGCTACGCGGACGCGTCATTCTTTGGGACGAATTGTTTCTTTGCGGCAAGATTTGTCGTTTGAACAGTTGCGCATCTATTATGATGAGCATGGCAAGAGGTTGACTGACAATTTCCGTCGTACGTTAGAACTCCAAACAGAAGATGGCAAGTATAACTATGTAGCATATCTTTTGGCGGACGAGAACGGCAATTCTATGAAGGTAGCCAAATACTCAAGTCTTGATCGTTGCGATTTAATTGAGAATAACGAGTACGGATATTGTTCGCTCATCAAGGCGACAAAAAGTATTCTGCAAAAATTGGACATAGAGAATAGAGTTTTCGCGCGAATTACACCGATGGAGCGTATTGAAAAGCCGTTGTGGAGTAAGGTGGCACTGCGTGAAGCGGTTATTAATGCCATTGTTCATAACGATTATACGTTTGAAGTGCCGCCTAAGTTTGAGATATTTCCTGACAGATTGGAAATCACCTCAATGGGAGGATTACCTATTGGTATGTCGAAAGAGGAGTTCTTCGGGGGCATTTCGATACCACGCAATAAAGATTTAATGCGTATCTATCGTGATGTTGAACTTGTAGAATCTCTCGGTTCAGGCATTCCTCGTGTTCTCCAGACCTACAGTCCTGATTGTTTTCACTTTACAGAAAACTTTACACGAATCATTTTCCCAGCCGATCCAGAGGTGGTGGAATTGCTTCAAGAAGAGGATTTGAAGGATAATCCAGAGGGATTACAGAAAAGTTCGGAGAAAAACGATAATGTGTCGGAGAAAATGTCGGAGAAAATGTCGGAGAAAATGTCGGAGAAAATG
>CAVGRN010000032.1:0-24123 GCA_963631545.1 Paludibacteraceae bacterium
TCAAGTCTAATTCTTTCAGGAAATCTCCTAAACGGCGATTGCGGTAACGACGACTTTTCAGCATTTCTCCTTTCTCTATTTCTTCTTTTGAGATGCTTCGGTCTGGACCTGGACAGTTGAGAATTGAGATGCTATCTGGTTCGATGGTGATTTCAATGGGTTCGTGTTGAAGGAAGTCTCTGTGGTAGCAAGAGTTTACCACTGCCTCTTCTATGGCATCGTATGGGTAGTTCCAACAACGTTTCGCCTCCTGTTGTCCAGAAATTTTCCAAACATACTGCTTAAGAACAACACTTTTGAGGTAGTCCATCGTCTGTTTTATCATCTGTGGAATACTCCCTTTAAAGGTTACTTCAGAAAAATTGTCGGGGGCTTTCATTTTCCCGATGGGAAATGTTACTACATCAATTTGAGTATATGGAAAGAATTTGCTAGGATTCTCGCAAAACATCATTGCCGCTACATTTCGAATTCGTAGACATTCTTTCGGACCCGTGTATAACTCCATTTGCTCTAAAATATTCTCAAGTGGAGTCTTGATAATCTCTTTCGCCAGTCTGCTTCCTACTTTGACAAGGTAGTCCCGGAGAAGAACCAATGATATGTCTTCTAATTGAATGTCGCTATTTCCTCGTTCATCAAAAGGAATGCGGTTGGCTAATTCCCTCAACTCAACAAGTGCCTCTCCCTTGGCTTCAATGCTACTTGTTCCGCTTCTGATGTAGAAACACTCCTTACTTCCTTTGGCTGTAATATTTTCAGGAACAGAATAAGGTCTGTAACTTCCTGAAGGGCACCAGATTACGATGACTTGCTTTCCATCAACTTCTTCAACGGATGTGCGAGGCAGATAGTAGGGTGAAATTTTGTTGTTATAACCAACCATTTCTTGCAGAATGCCGTCGATTTTGTCAATAGCGACGCCTTCAACGGGTCGGAGTGCTACTCCTGTATCCTCGTCGGTCTCAACCCCGATGATGATGTACCCTCCTCCTAAATCATCAAAATCATTGGCGAAGGCACACACACTGTGGTATATGCTTGCAGGATTCCAACCTTTTTTGAACTCAATCCGGTTGGATTCAATCTTTTGTTTGTTGAGCAGGTCGTTGATGTTGATTGCTAATGCCATATTTCCTTTGCCGTTTTTTGAGGAAGCAGTCGGTTGTACAAAAGTAATGATTTTAGGTAGAATTTAGCGGATGGCGGACTTCGATGTCGGAACTTTTGTATTTTTACACGGTTTTATTTCTCCGATATGATACGAAACGTGATTTTTGATTTTGGCAAGGTGCTGATAGACTATGATTTCTCCCTTATGGTGAACCGCTATTTTGCTGATGCGGACGAGGGTGGAGAGTTCGTTAGAATTTTCTCTGAACCTCGATTCATTGAAAAGTGCGATTTGGAGCTTGTGCCGTTCAGCGAAATCATTGCGGATGCAAAGTGCCAATATCCAAGATTTGCCGATGCATTACAGTGGTTCTCAGATCATTATGCGGATTTTTCCACTGGTGAGATCCCCGGAATGAGATCCTTGCTCGGTCAATTGAAGGCAAAGGGCTACAAACTCTATGGACTGACAAACTGGTGCAGCAAAGTGCATGAAATCATACCGCTCTATGGCATTTTCAGTTTATTGGACGGCTATCTCATCTCGGCAGAAGAACACCTCATCAAGCCCGATTCCGCCATCTATCTGCGTCTGTGCGAAAAATTCGGCTTAATGCCGTCTGAATGTCTTTTTACGGACGACAAGTCTGAGAACATTGCGGGGGCGGAATCAGTCGGTATGAAGGGAATCCTGTTTCGCAATGCAGAGGATTTCGCATCGCAACTGGAGCGGTGGATCGAACTCAGTTAGTTTTTGTAACCCATAATGGCTTGGACGATTTTTCCCTGATTCTCGTATTTGGAAGGTTTTTAGAACCCGCATCGCCTTAGCCACGCACTGCACCTACGGTGAGGAGGCACACTCCCAACAAGATTCCGCAGAGCAGCGCACCTTTCACTTTGAGATTCTGTTCGCGGAGTGATACCGCGCCGTAGAGAAATGGCACCACAGCCCCCGAGCGACGTATGGTGGAAACAATGGAGATGAGGGCGGACGAATCGGACAGTGCCCAGAAGTAGACGTAATCTGCCAATATCAGAAATACTGAAATTCCGACGATGCTCCACCGCCAGATGAAGGGAGCGGACTTACGGTGCGGATACCAGCAGATGAGCAGTATGGCGCACATCACAATGGCTTGGTAGATGGAACTGTACACTTGCACGGCAATGCGGTCGTACGAGCGCATAAGGTGCTTGTCATAGAGTCCGCTGGCTGCGCCGAGCAGCGTGGCGAGAATGATGAGCCACACCCAGTGGTTGTGTTTCCATGAGATGCCCTCCTTCAAGCCAGCGAGCGAGAAGAGGTAGAACGAGGTGATGGTTACGCCAATGCCGAGAAACTGCAACGGCGTGAGTGCTTCTGAAAAGATGACGAGCGCACCCACTACTGTCCAGACGGGTTGCGTGGCGCGTATGGGGGCGTAGATGGTGATAGGAATGTTCTTCATACCGAAGTAGGCGCATATCCACGAGCCAAGCACCAAAACGGCTTTCACGAAGATGAAGAAATGCGTCTGCCAATCAATGGACGGGACGAAGAAGTGTGTCGCCGTCATAGACTCAGGGCAGGTCTTTGAAAGGATAATCGGAAGTATGAAAAACGCTGCCGAGATGACCACGGAGTAGGTCAGGACGGGAATTACGGCGTTTCCCCTCAGCGACACTTTCTTGAATACGTCATAAATGCCCAACAGTAGGGCGGAAAGGAGTGCTAAGAATACCCACATAGTTACCAAATCAGTTCGCCTTTGCCTTGGCGTGTGATGACGGGTTCGTCGCCTGTGCAGTCTACCACTGTCGAGGGTTCGAGCGATCCGTACCCCCCGTTGATGACAACATCTGCGATGCCTTCGTATCGTTCGTGGATGAGTTCGGGGTCGGTGAAGTATTCAAGGATCTCATCGCTATCGTCGCGCACGGAGGTGGAGAGGATGGGGTTTCCTAACCCTCGCACCAGTTCGAGGATGATGTTGTTGTCTGGCACGCGTATCCCGACTGTTTTTTTGTTGCGGAAGAGTTTCGGCAAATTGTTGTTTCCATTGAGGATGAACGTGAATGGGCCGGGTAGATTCTTCTTCATCAGTTTGAATGTATCGTTGTCCACCTTTGCGTATTGGCTGATGTTGCTGAGGTCGTGGCAGATGAACGAAAGGTTCGCCTTCCGGACGTCGATTTTCTTGTGGTGGCAGATTTTCTCCACTGCTTTGGTGTTGAAGATGTCGCACCCAAGGCCGTAGATAGTGTCGGTGGGGTAGACGATGAGTCCTCCGTCGCGAAGAAATTGCACCACTTTGTCGATTTCGCGTTGATTGGGGTTTTCCGGATAAATTCTGATGAGCATAATGACGTCTCGCTATGCGCCGAGTTCGCCTCGGGGCGGATTAGGGGTGCAAAGTTAGTGAAAAATTGGGGAAAAGTAACGACATTGCAGAAAGTCCCAGGCGCATTGGAGTGGATTTAGCTCTTTTTCTCGTCGCAATCCCCGATGGCATATAAAAGGGGTGAGCATACAGACGTATGCTCACCCAACCATTCTTTTTTTGTTTCATTCTTCAACAAGTCCGAATGTTCTCAGAAAGAAAAAGTATGAACTCGTAGTAAATTTCCAGTCTACCTCGCTACTTTTCAGGTTCACAAAATTATAAAAGCCAAATAATTTCGTATCGCTTGTAATATAAAATTCGTTCGCTCTCAGTGTGCTCCCAGCATCGGCAAAAAGGGCAACGTATGTATCCCAATCTGTTCTTAGCAATTTAGACACAGATACCGCAGTTGGCACCTTTGGTATGTGGTGTATATCCAAAAATTCACGGATTAGGGAATAACCGTACGCTTCATTATGCACAAGCATTAACCACCCAGCTTGCCCTGGCTTTGCCTCTCTAATGCAGACCCATGGGTTTTTCATCGGTTCCCTATGATCACTCCAGACACTTGAACGCATCATAATGGTCGGTGTATAGGTTGTGTCTCCAACGGAGAACTCTGAAACCTGTGCGTTTGCGGGCCAATCATTCATTTTCATAAACACAATCTTTGTAATGTGCTTAATTGCGTCGCCAGACTTAAATGTAACTTCTGCGACCTTCCCTTTCTCCGTAACTACGTTGAAATAGACGGTTTCCTTTTCTACGCCGGCTGCGTTGCAAAGAGTGGCTTTCAGATTGACCACAGATGGCGCCGCAACCTCTAATTTCGTATCTGGCGACAGCCACTCCTCAAAAAGAGATTTAGCCTCGCCCAAACTGTCCACAGCCACATAAAGCTCAGTAGAGTCTGCTTTGTTCAACATTTTGCCGTAATACCTTTGGGTGATATTCCCAGCTGAATCAATCGCAACAATACTGTTTTGGAAATACTCCACTTGATCGAATGAAGTTACCACCCCGGACTCCTGCTTCTGTTCTGGCTCAACATCTTCCTCGTCCGTACATGCAAGGAAAGAAAGCATTGATATAGCGGAAAGTGCTAATGCTGCGAAAATATTTATTTTTTTCATGAGATACTTCTATTAATAGTTAACTACTGCTCTTAAAATGTCAATTGTTTTCTGAATGCTCGCCTCTCCGTCAAAATGCTTGACCCCAACGATCTTTTCGGTATTCTTTAAGTAACTTGGGTAGGCGCCTGTTTCGCAAGTGACGATAAACTTCTCTAATTGAAGTTTTTTCTGTTTGAGGTCGTCTGAAGATATTGCAACCACTTTCGGGATGAATCGTTGCGAGAACAGGAATGAGCGACCTTGCGAGTTGAAGCTTACTGTTACTAACACCACGAAATCTGGCATTACGCCATTGCCCACCACGCTCTTTGTGTCAGTCACGTTATATGGAAAATAAACCTGTGGGGAAACGATAAAAGCTCTGCCATCGGGATTTACTTTCTTGCCATAGTAGTAATAGTCGGCTCCGTTTTGCTTAATAACTTCGCAACTATCCACGGTTTCTTGCATTAGAGCCGACATGAATTTGGTGTGAGGCAACTTCATATATTTGGTTGGGTTATTGTTTTTAGACCTATAAACGGATGTTTGGTCGCCACTTTTCACGATTTGCACGATTGGACGTTTAAAGCCAAGAAGATTCGCATAGCCTGCGGTATGACCGGCACTGACATCGGGATAAACCCCATAATCACAGGTAACAGACACGTCAGACACGTCAGGGAAGGCGTCCGTGTTTATGGCCAGTTCTATACTTGTCGGGTCTAAGAATGAAACCATACGAAGGTGATAGTCTGCTACCGCATTGTTGCTGTAAGTGCCGTTTTTGTTATTCACTAAATTCACGGTATTCACATCTCCCAGCATCACGTCGTCAACAACGTAGACGACGGGGTCTGCCGTTAGATTCCATATTCCTTCTCCCAAATGAGAGTTGTAATCTTCGAAAAGGGTGGAATTTATGGTTAAGGATGGAATGTTGTTGGAGGCAAAACTATTTATGTAACCAGACAAATCTATTTTCCCCGTCAGATTTAATGATATTTTCCCTGGCATAGAGTCTGTAACGTATCCTGCATATTCGTTCACCAGCAATTTATCTAAAAGGTATCCTGCGATGTTGAGTCCCCCAGCAATATAGTGGACATACGGTATATTGGGAATTTTCCTCTCCCTCTCGTCCAATCCTTTACAAATGTAACTTCCGCCTAATTTATCCGCTAATTGTTGGACAAATTTGGTGATGCCAGCCGAAGTTGCTGGTTCTGGCAGATCCGCAGTGGAGTATTTCCCATCGATATTGGCATTAAGCGTACCAGACAAAATCAGATTTTCTTCTTTTGTTGTTTTACAGAAAATGCTCATCTGGTCGGTTGAGGCGGTCCATTTGTTTTCCGACGGGCAGTAGGCTGTCATATCTATGTCGAACGCAGTCCAACCACGCATCAGTGCCGGAGAGGACATCGTTGTAAACGGAGTGTAAATGTTTTTAAAGGTGTTAGGCTTGCAGCTTACTCCAATTAAATCCACCGTATTCGAAAGCGATTTGTGATTGCTTGGAATTCCGTACGCCAACGAGTGGTAGAACGGATATTTGGAGGAGTTGTTGCCTGATGCTCCCAAATCCACCTCGAACGAATAGTTGGAGCTTGCCGTTATCGCATCTGTAACGTAATAGAAAACCCTCAATATGCCAAGGTAGCGATTGTACAGCATAAAATAATTGCAGTCTGACAATCCCTTCTTGTTCATTGAACTGTAAGCCATTTCCCAACCATTGCTCTTTTTCACGTCCATGCGAATGTCCTGAGGTATGGTTGTTGAAACTTCTTTGGCCCAAGGCAGGTTGACCTCCAACTGGCCTGTTTTTGTCAGGATAAGGGTAGACTCTAACGTCTCCCAGTTTTGGATGAAGTCTAAATCCGATGTGTTATCTCCTCCTACGTATCTGAGAGATTGTTTCAGCGTCAAGGTCACCTTGTCTCCGTTTTCTGCTGTAAGCAGGACATTGCCACTATTGTTTGCTTCCGTTCCGCTTGGCTTCACGGACAGACGTAGCATCGGATGCCCGTTTCTCATGGTGTCTAACACAGCTACTTCCACCCAGTCGGGGTAGTTGTCTATCGTCTTCACTCGTGCGAAAACGCTGTCTATGACAACATACACGTCATCATTGGCGTTCGGGACGTCTATCTCATAATAATAAGACGATGATCGGGTGCCCTCAGAAACATTTTCATCTTCACATGAGGGTGCGCACATTAGAAAAACAGACGCAAGAACAGCGCTGATTTTCAGATTAAAAATCTTTCTCATTCTGATTCTATGATTCTATGTTACAAATGTCCAGTTACAATTAAGCCTTAAAATCGCTGCAAAGATACTGCTTTTTTACTTTTTCTTTACATTACTATCCTCTAATGTAGTCGATGAAATCGTAGTCAAAATCATTTTTCTCGTCCGCTTTCATCTCCTCTTTTGCGATGGCTCTCCACATTGCGGCGTCTAATTCGGGGAAGGTGGTGTCGCCGTCAACTGTCGTATGTACGCGTGTAAGGCAAATCTTCTCGGCTAATGGCAGAAACTCGCGGTATACTTTCCCTCCGCCGATCACGTATATTTCCTCGTCTTTCTCCACGGATTTTAGCAATTCCTCCATTGTGGCGAAAACCTCCACGTTTTCAACTTCCCCCGTCTTCATTGTCGATGACAAGACAATGTTGCGGCGGTTGGGCAGGGCTTTCCCTATGGATAGGAACGTGTTCCGCCCCATCACGATGGTGTGTCCCGTTGTCAGCGCCTTAAAGCGTTTCATATCGCCGTTCAGATGCCAAAGCAGACGGTTGTCCTTGCCAATCACGCCATTGTCTGATACTGCCACTATGATTGTAAATTTCATAATATCAATATTTTATAGAAAAAAGAGGACGCACCCGTTAAGCGCGTCCCCCATCTTTTTATTTTTAGAACAACATTCCCGATTAGATGTTCTCGCTCTCCTCTGGGTGGTTTGCGTAGTAAACGCGGAGCGGGGTGGACAGCACTTTGATGAAGCCTTTCGCATCGTCGGAGGTCCAACCCTTGTTGATCTCACCATATTCGCCAAACTTAGATTTAACCAAGTCGTCTGGCGAGTCAACACCTACTGTTGAGAATGAAAGCGGACGGAGTTCCAATGAAACCTCGCCGGTTACGTTGCGTTGCGAACTCTCGAGCATTGCCTCGATGTCGCGCATAACTGGTTCAAGGTACTGGGATTCGTGCAAGAACATTCCGTACCAGTTGGCAACCTGGTCTTTCCAGTATTGTTGCCACTTAGAGAGGGTGAACTTCTCCAAGAACTTGTGTGCGCCGATGATCAACATTGGAGCGGCTGCCTCGAAGCCGACACGTCCCTTGATACCGATGATTGTATCTCCAACGTGCATATCACGACCGATACCGTATGCGGCACCGATTTTCTCAATGGCTTGGATGCACTCAACCTTGTCTGCATATTCTTTACCGTTGACAGAGCAAACCTCACCGTTTTTGAATCCGATTTTGAGGATCTCGCTGCCGTTTTTGGTTACCTGCTTCAGGTAAGCGGACTCTGGCAATCCCTTGGTTGAATCCAAAATCTCGCCGCCGCAGATAGACGTTCCCCAGATACCCACGTTGTAAGAATACTTCAACTTAGCGAAATCCGCAGAGAAGCCGTGTTGATTCAAGTAGTCGATTTCGTACTGGCGGGTAAGCGTCATATCGCGAGTCAAGGTGATGATTTCAACGCCTGGAGCCATCACCAAGAAGGTCATATCAAAACGGACTTGGTCGTTTCCTGCGCCGGTCGACCCGTGTGCGATGGCGTCTGCGCCGATCTCCTTCGCATAACGGGCGATTGCCATACCTTGGAAGATACGCTCAGAAGATACGGAGATAGGGTATGTCCCGTTACGAAGCACATTCCCGTAGACCATATACTTCAGACTTTTGTCGTAGTACTCTTTGGTTACGTCGAGGGTTACATATTTAACTGCGCCCAACTTGTAGGCGTTCTCCTCGTTTGTCTTCAACTGCTCGTCGCTGAAACCGCCTGTGTTGGCGCATGCGGCGTAAACATCGTAACCTTTTTCTTTTGCAAGATACATCACAGTGAACGAGGTGTCCAAACCTCCACTGAATGCAACAACCACTTTTTTGTTAGCCATCTTATGTGTATTTATTGCTGTTTTGTTTTAATCTTTTGGCAGACTTTTCTCTACCATCTCTTTTACTTTCAGGTCTTTAGACATTTCTCTCTCAGCCATTTCAAGGCAAAGTGGGTCATGAGGGTCGAAGAGCATACCTGTGCAGATGCAGTAACGGCGGCCGGTGCGTTCCAACACATCGTAGTTGATGCAGCCTTTGCAGCCTTTCCAGAACGACTCGTCGTCTGTGAGGTCGGCGAATGTTACCGGCAGGTAGCCTAAGCGCGTGTTCAGTTTCATAACCGCCGCGCCAGAGGTGAGGCTGAAGATCTTCGCCTCGGGCCAGCGCGTGCGGGCCAGGGTGAATGTTACGTGCTTGATGCGCCGTGCCAGTCCGTGTCCGCGGTATTTTTCTGGGACGATGAGTCCGGAGGTGGTAACATACTTCTTGTTTTCCCAGGTTTCAATGTAACTGAAGCCTGCGAAGTCGTCCCCACACAAGGCGATTACCGCTTTCCCCTCGCGCATTTTCTGTTTTACATACTCTGGATCGCGCTTGGCGATACCCGTTCCGCGCACCTTGGCTGCTGATGCAATTGTTTCCAAGATGGTGTCTACGTATGGAATATGTCGTTCGTCGGCGACATATATCTCAATTTCCTGGTCCATAACTTTTTTAATTATGAAATACCGCTGAACTTGTTATTTTTTTAGTTTCGGAAATAGTTGAGACAGAGCCTCTTCTACTTCCTGTTGGGTTGAATCTTCTCTTTTTACGGCGAATATCGTGTCATCTCCTGCCACGGTGCCGAGAATCGTGTTGTGCAGGTGTGCATCTATTTCGGATGCCAGGCTGCTTGCGAACCCCGGGCGGGTGTGTATCACCACGATGTTGGCCGAGTATTCCACCGAAACAAAGAACTTCCCGTATGGGAAGGATTCCCCGGAGTGTCGCCTCAGCGTTTCTGCCGATGCTTGTGGGGGGTCGGGCATCTGGTACACGTACTCGCCTTTTTCGTTGATGGCTTTCACCACCTTCAGCTGCTTCAGATACCTTGATAGTGTGGCCTGCGCCACGACAATGCCTTGCTCCGAGAGTGTGTGGAGCAGTTCCTCCTGGCTGCCGATCACCGAGGTGCTTATCGCCTCTCGTATCGCCAAAAGTTTATCGGCTTTGCTTTTCTCCTTCTCCATATCTATAACTCCGGAAGTTTCGGTTTATTTTCTCTGATGAATAAAATATTTATTCATTTGTGGCGCAAAAATATGAATATTATTTCAGAAAATGCAAGGTTTATTCAATAAAAATTATGGATTCTTTATTAGTCTGGAATGTATGTCCCGATGTGTGTTGTGGCGGTGCTTATGGCACGGGGTCGTAGCCGCTTCCGCCCCAGGGGTGACAGCGCAGTATTCGTTTCGCTGCCAACCAGCATCCTTTGATTGCGCCGTATTTTTGGATGGCTTGCATCGCATACTCCGAGCAGGTCGGGGTGTACCGGCAGCATGGCGGAAATAGGGGCGAGATGCAGCACCTGTAGAAACGTATGGGCAGGAGGACAAGCCACTGTGCGAATGAGGAAAGCGGAGATTTCTTGTTCTCTTCCATAGTGTTACGCCTTTGTGGGGAAGGGTTTCAGTTTTCCCTCGCGGATGTCGTTCTCCACTCTCGCCAGGACGCGGATCATCCGCTCGTGCATAAAGGATGAGTGTTCTATTTTCTGCCCCACGAAGTGGATGGAGAGGTAGATTTTTTTGCCTTCCGTTAAAAGATATTCGTAGAGCGTATGTTTGTTGAGGCGGTATGCTTCGCGCATTTGGCGTTTCACCCGGTTGCGGTCTACTGCGTGTTTGAAACGTTTTTTCGACACGTTGACCAAGCAGCGCATCACCTCCTTCTCGCCGTCCGCGGCGGCGCTCAACACCACGCGGTAGGGAAAGCAGAAGATGGATGTGCCGCATTTGTAGGCGGTTTCCACCAACGCCTCTCCGTATAGGTGTTCTCTTTTTGGGAAGGTGTTTTTCATACGCTTATAAATGGAGAACTATGCCAGGGGGAACGTTGTAGCATCCTGGCATAGTTCTGTGCCTTTTATGTTTTTATTTTTTCTTGTTGGTCTCTTTCAAGAAGAGGTCTAATGCGGCAGGCATAGAAGGAGCCTCGGCGGTTGGTGCTTCGACGTTGACGGTCAGCCCCGCTTCTTTTGCCACTTTTGCGGTTGTCGCACCCATGCAGCCTATGCAGATGTCGCCTTGCTCGAAGTTGGGGAAGTTCTTGAATAGGGAAACGATTCCCGACGGACTGAAGAACACGAACATATCGTAGTTGAAGTCGGGTTCCTGGGTGAAGTCCGAACTTACGGTCTTGTACATCACCGCCTTTGTGAATGTAGCATTCGCCTTTTCCATAAGGGAAAGAATGTCTTCTTTGCCTTCGGCTGCCGCGCCCGAGTTGATGTCATGCACATCAGCCACTGCCACGAGGAATTTCTCGTCTAAGTGCTTGACTACGCTGACCATTAGGTCTTCGATTTTTCCCGTTGCGCTGAAGAATACTTTGCGCTTCCGGTATTGAATGTAAGTTTGCAGATAGTTCGCCACCGACTGTGAGACGCAGAAGTACTTCATTGTCTCTGGTATCTTCAGCCTCAGCTCTTCGCACAGGCGGAAGAAATGGTCTATCGCCGTCCGTGCGGTGAACACTACTGCCGTATGATCCAAAATAGAAACCTTTTGTTGGCGGAATTCTTTCGCTAACACTGGCTCAACTTTGATAAATGGTTTAAAGTCAATCTTCACTCCGTACTTAGTCTCCAAATCAAAATAGGGGGATTTCTCCACCTTGGGCTTGGGTTGAGACACCAAAATACGCTTAATCTTCACCATTTCTAACTCTTTCTATTTTAAACAATTACATTACTCTGCCAACCCTAAAACGAGAACGATAGTTGGCAAAATTTCGAGTGTGCAAAGATACAAAATCATATAGAATAAAGAGGTCGCTCCGTTGAAAAAAATGGTTGCCAATTTAAGAAGGTAGAGTAGGTAGGTCGCAGCACAGATTACTAAGCCTGCATAGACTGCCGCAATGGCTATGGGTGAATAGGCAATGAGTATGTCTGCAAGAAACACGCCAGTGGACATCAATGCGAACGGAACGATGTATGCGAGTCTCGCTGCATCATACATTTCTCGGTTGAAGAAAGTGTAGCACAACGTCCTGTGAATGCCTAATTTCAGAAGGAGGTATAGTAGTGTCATTCCTGTCAGCTTCACTGTCTCAGCGATGAACGAGTGCGGTGTGAATGCGTGGAATGTGAACTTTGAGAGGTAGCAGAACAGGGCGATTCCGACGGAGGCTAAGAGGAAAAACGAAAACAGTGCGGATGTGCTGTTTTCCGTGGCTGCCCCGCTGTGCGAATCGTGGTTGGTGGCGACTGTGAAGAATGTGCGCAGGCTTTTCGAGAATGTCTTGATGTGCGTGCGGAAGGCGAGGGCGTAGAGAACGAACGTCAGCAGCATCAGCGGTGCGAACCACACTTGCCCTTGTATGGTTTCGCCCAATGCGGCGCCGTCTTTGTGGGGGATGGTCTTTGCTGTGCGAAGATTCTTGTGGTCTGTCAGGTAGGGTTTGAGGTAGTCAACTTTTGGCAGGTATGTCGCAACGTACTCTTCCACCGTAGCCGGTTTTTTTCTGGCTGGGGCGGAGACTGCTCTCGGCATTACGGTGTTTATCGTGTCTACCGTTTCTTCAATCGAGTCGGTAGGGTACAAATCAAAACTTACGGAATCCTCCATTTTACAGAAAAAAATGAGAGGGGAGGTATATGCCTCCTCTCTCTTTTATCACTTCACTGCGGCACTGATTTTTTCCGCAATGCTCTTCATCTCGTCTTGCGGCACGTTTTTCTTCGCTGCGAAATTGATGTCCGCCTCGCTGCTGATTGGAATGAGGTGGATGTGTGTGTGCGGAACCTCTAACCCAAGCACTGCCACGGCGACGCGCTTGCAAGGCATCACCTCTTGGATGGCTAACGCCACTTTTTTGGCGAACACCATCATGTCGCCTAATGTTTTGTCGTCCAATCGGAAGATATAGTCTTCCTCGATTTTTGGAACAACTAAGGTGTGTCCTTTCTGTACGGGGTTGATGTCGAGGAAAGCGTAGAAACGGTCGTCCTCGGCGATTTTGTAACTTGGGATCTCCCCGTTGATGATTTTCGTGAATATCGTAGCCATATCGTTTTAGAATGAAATTTCAACAATCTCGAAAGGAATTTTCCCGGCGGGAACGGTTACCTCTACGATTTCGCCTTTCTTCTTTCCAAGCAGAGCCTTGGCTATTGGTGTTCCTACGGAGAGTTTGCCCTCTTTGAGGTTTGCCTCGTGTTCAGAAACGAGTGTGTAGGTCATTTCCGCTCCGTTCTTTGTGTTGCGGATTTTCACTTTGTTGAGGATTTGCACGACTTCCGTGTTCAAACGCGACGAGTCGATGATCTTCGCATAAAGGATTTTCTCTTTCAAGAGCGAGATTTTACTCTCTAACAATCCCTGCGCCTCTTTGGCTGCGTCGTACTCGGCGTTCTCGGACAAGTCACCTTTGTCTCGGGCTTCTGCGATTTGCTTGGAGATGTTGGGTCTTTCAACGCCCTCCAAGTGCTTCAGCTCTTCCAACATTTTGTTGTAGCCCTCTTCTGTTACATAAGAAACAGCTGCCATATTTTTATTGTTTACGTTAATATAAATATCTAATTTTTATTGAATTAGTCGCTAAAAATCCGCAGAATAGCGTGTTTGCGCCTCGTGCGGAAATATCATAAAACAATAGAATCCCGACCATCAGGGCCGGAACTCTATTTTACCCTCATTACTGAAGTAACCACTATGACATTGGCAAATATAGAAAGATTTTCCGCTATACCCAATTTTATGGTGGTAAAAAGTGAGTTTGTCGGCTGCGGAAAGGTATAGCCTTCCTTCTCCGGTTTGGAATGAGAAGTGGACTATTTCACGTTGTTTTTTTCTAATTCTGCCAATGCGGTTTTCACTACGTTGTCTGTCTGGTTGGCTATTTTGAAGAATGCCTTGTCGCCCAGCACATCTCTGACGACGTATATTTTCACTTTTCGCTGTATCAGGTCCTTCGTTTGCTTCGCCACTGTTTTTTCGCTTTTGATGTTTTTCTGCTCGCCGTATGCCATTGCGAGCGATGCGAGTGGCTGCTTGTCTAAGTGGGCTGAGAGTGTTTCCTCGTCCATCTTGCTCAGCTGTTCGCGGTGTTCGTCCACATAGCGGAAGGCGTACTCGTAGAGTGTGCCGGTGTTGTGGAGTTTTGTGTAGTAGGGGGTTACGCCGATGGTGTCGCGCGTTACGATCACGTCGGGAGTGATACCGCCGCCGCCGTAGACAGTGCGTCCGCCCTTGGTGTAGAATTTGAGCGAGTCTGGCGCTGCCTTTGCCGAGTCGGAATCCAGCTCGCCGTTCAAGTAGCGTTCGAACACTTCGTTTTGGTATTCATCCTTGTCTGCGTATGGTTTTTGGATGCATCGTCCGGCTGGGGTGTAGTAGCGGGCAATGGTGAGTCGCACTGCCGACCCGTCGCGCATCGGTATTTGTTGTTGCACAAGTCCTTTCCCGAATGAGCGGCGACCGATGACGACGCCTCTGTCGTTGTCTTGGATGGCGCCTGCGAAAATCTCGCTTGCTGAGGCAGACCACTCGTCGATTAGCACGGCGAGCGGCACGTTCTGAAATTCTCCAGAACCATCTGCCACTGCGTCTTCTCGTTTTTGCGCTTTGCCTTCGGTGTAGACAATCATTTCGCCGTTACCAAGGAACTCGTTGATCATCAGAATAGCGGATTCGAGGTAGCCGCCTGAGTTCTCGCGTAGGTCGACGATGTAGGATGCCGCGCCTTGCATTTTCAGTTTCGAGAGGGCTTCGTAGAACTCGTCGTAGGTGGATGAACCGAATTTGCTGACTTTGATGTATCCGGTTTTCTCATTCAGTAAGTAGCTGGCGTCCACGCTGTTGGTAGGCACTTCGCCGCGTGTGATGGTGTAGTGCAGTATGTCGTCCGCACCGATGCGTTTGATGCCCACTTTCACTTTCGTGTCTTTCGGTCCGCGGAGTTTTTTCACCACCATGTCGCTGTTGATGTTCTTCCCGACGAAGGAAGAGTCGTCCACCTCGACGATGCGGTCGCCCGGACGGATGCCCAACTTTTCGGATGGTCCGCCGTGAATCACTGCCACCACCATAATGGTGTCGCGCTGAATGTTGAATTGGATGCCGATGCCGGAGAAGCTGCTGCCTAAGTCGTCGTTCACGATTTGCAGTTCGTCTGCCGGGATGTAGGTGGAGTGGGGGTCGAGGTTGGATAGGATCTCGGGGATGACTTTCTCCGTCAGTGCGTATCGGTCGATGGTGTCGACATATTGCAGGTCGATGAGGTTGAGCAGCATATCGATTTTCCCGTCGGGGTTGCAACACTCGGTTGCCTCTCGGTTGTTCTGTGCGTTGGTCGCCAATAGGTTGCCAACCAGCACTCCCACGATGACGGCGCCTGCAAAGGCGATGGGCATCCAGAGGTGCTTTATGTTTTTGGATTTTTTCTGTCCGATTTCGTTATTTCCCGTTTCCATTTTCTTCTAAGATTTCAATTTCAATGCCGGCACGTTCCAAAAGTTCAATGCCGTCTAATATTCTGTATTTTTCGCCGCAGACTACTCTTTTTATGCCGGCTTGGATGATGAGTTTGGCGCACTCTATGCAAGGCGAGGCGGTAACGTAGAGGGTCGCGTTGTCGCTGCTGTTGGACGAGCGGGCAACTTTGGTGATGGCGTTGGCTTCGGCATGCAGCACATAGGGTTTTGTGACGTTGTTCTCGTCTTCGCAGATGTTTTCGAAGCCGGAGGGCGTTCCGTTGTAGCCGTCGGAGATGATGCGGTTGTCTTTCACGAGCAGTGCGCCGACGCGCCGTCGCTCGCAGTAGGAGTTCTCCGCCCAGATGCGCGCCATCCGCATATATCGGCTATCTAACATTTTTTGCTTTTCGTTCGTTCTGTCCATAGCGATGGAATTTGATGCTACTAAGGTAACGAAAAAAGGCGAACCAAACAGATTCGCCTCCTTTTTCATCTCTCCAAGAAGAATTATCTACGAAGACCCAACTCCTTGACGATGTTACGATATCTTTCGATATCTTGGTTTTTCAGATAGTCCAACATACGACGACGTTTTCCTACCAACATCTTCAAAGATCTTTGAGTGGCGTAGTCCTTCTTATTTGACTTCATGTGTTCAGTCAAATGGGAGATACGGAAAGAAAATAGCGCTATCTGGGACTCTGGTGAGCCAGTATCGGTATTGGACTTGCCGTATTGCCCGAAGATCTCTTGCTTTTTAGCAGCATCTAAATACATAACACTCTTTGTTTTTGTTAAAAATCGTGCAAATTTACTTTTTTCTTCTGAAAGGAGGAAGCCTTTCCTCCCGTTTTTTTCAAAAAAACTGAGGAGGTGGAATGCTCGTATTCCACCTCCTCTGCATTATCAAATCTAAGCTTATTCAGCCTTTCCGTCGCTACCAAGAACCTCTTTAATCTTGTGGATGTAGAGTTTCTTCATATTGTCGCGAGCTGGACCTAAGTACTTACGAGGGTCGAACTCACCTGGCTTCTCAGCGAAAGTCTGACGGATGGCAGCAGTCATAGCCAAACGAGAGTCTGAGTCGATGTTGATCTTGCAAACAGCAGACTTGGAAGCCTTGCGGAGTTGCTCCTCAGGGATACCTACTGCGTCTGGCAACTTACCACCGAACTTGTTGATAGTGTCAACTTCGTCTTGAGGAACTGAAGAAGAACCGTGAAGAACGATAGGGAAACCAGGCAATTGCTTCTCGATAGCTGCCAAAACGTCGAATGCCAATGGCGGTGGAACAAGCTTGCCAGTCTTAGGGTCGCGTGTGCACTGCTCTGGTTTGAACTTGTATGCACCGTGAGATGTTCCGATTGAGATTGCCAATGAATCAACACCAGTCTTAGAAGTGAAGTCGATCACCTCTTCTGGCTTAGTGTAGTGAGACTCCTCGGCTTGAACCTCGTCCTCAACACCTGCCAATACACCGAGCTCGCCCTCAACGGTTACGTCGTGTTGGTGTGCGTACTCAACAACCTTCTTAGTCAACGCTACGTTCTCGTCGTAAGGAAGAGAAGAACCATCGATCATTACAGAAGAGAAGCCCATGTCTACGCAAGACTTGCACAACTCGAAAGAGTCGCCGTGATCCAAGTGAAGTACGATCTGTGGTTTTGCCCAGCCAAGTTCTTTTGCATATTCTACTGCGCCCTCTGCCATATAACGAAGGAGAGTTTGGTTTGCGTAGTTACGTGCGCCTTTAGAAACTTGGAGGATAACTGGAGACTTAGTCTCTGCTGCTGCCATGATGATAGCTTGGAGCTGCTCCATGTTGTTAAAGTTGAATGCAGGGATTGCATAACCACCTTTAACTGCTTTAGCAAACATCTCTTTGGTGTTCACCAAGCCTAATTCTTTGAAATTGACCATCTTTATGAATTAAAAATTATAGTTTCCAATCTCAGAAACGTGGGGGATTTTCCACCCCACATTTCACTATGCGAATGTACGAATTTTTTTCTTTATTCTTTCACAAATCTTTCGACTATCGTTCGATTGCCGTCATTTATGCGAATCAAGTAAATTCCTTTCGTTAAATCGGACACTCTGATGCCGCTCTTCAAGGTTTCCGCATTGGCTTTGCCTGCCTTGACGCTGACTCCCAACATATTGATAATGTTGTAGTTGATGTCTTTGTCAGAAGGTATGTTGATGTGTAGGACATCGCGGCAAGGATTAGGTGCCAATGTAATGGCGTCTGCTGTTGCTTCGTTAACGTCTGTTCCATTGCCTTTGATTGCCTTCACAACGGCGCGGTCGCAGCCTGAGCCAGTCATAACCTGCCAGTCTGCCAATCCTGGGAATCCTCCGTTGGAGTTGGTTGAGCCGGTGAATGTCAATGGGTTGCCTTGGTTGGCGAATGATGCGTAGCCATTCATATCCGAATAATATCCGATGGCGAACCCTCCAGCTTTGATTGTCAAAGTGTAGTTTCCTGCTGAAGGAATCTCGATCGGGGTGCTGAAGTTTACTGTGTAGAACTTGTTGCCTTCGCTCACGTTAATTGCATCGGAGGTGAATGTTCCAGTCGCACTTCCTGCTAACTCTGCGGTTACAGTTTGCGACCCCGTGTTGTATGGGCTTCCAAGGCAGTAAACCGAGATTGATGTGATTTGACATCCTTTTGAAGCGGTGAAGGCGGCACCAATATTACCCCAGTTGACACCTGTGCCAGTGAAGTTGGAGGCGCTTGGACCAACGGTGATGTTCATCTCGCCTGCGTCTTTCACATAGAAATAGGTGTCTTGCGAAATTTTTGTGGTGTAGGTTGCGCCCGTGTGAACGGCTGTTCCGCCTTCTGCTTGGGTGTACCACTCGTATTCGCCATCGCCCGTAACTTTCAGGGTTACGTTTCCATCTCTGTCGGATGTTGCATCGGCGGCGGTAGGGAGTAAAGAGGTAACTTCAACCTCGTAGGTTGTCGTGCCACAATTGGTTGCAGAAACTTCGCATTTGTATGTTCCTGCGTTGGTAACGTAGTGGGTTGCAGAAGTTTCCTTTTCAAGGGCAACATTGTCCTTATACCATTGATAGGTTACAGGAGTGCTGTTGAAAGTGAGGTCTAACGTGGCAGTTGCTGGTGAGCAGAGCTCAATCTCCTCTTCCCAAGCCACCTCTGGCAATTTTGCGCTGACGGTTACTGTGGCAGATGTCTTCCACTCGCCTGCTGAGTCGATTTCGCAAGTGTATTCGCCTGCCGAAGTCGCAGTGAAAGTGGTTGCTGAAGTGGAAGAATTCACCAACTCTCCATTCTTATACCAGTTGAATTTTCTCTGACCTGCGGCAGACACTTGAGGGTCTAACACGACAGATTGAACGCCGCAGATTGAAATCTCGCCGTCAAACTTAGGAGTAGGGTGTCCAAACTTGTTGACGTCCACAGGGCTGAGCATTGAGTTGATGTAGCCCAACGCACCTACAAGCCCGGCGTTGTAGTCGATTCCTCCCTCAGAGAATGTGTAAGATTTCTCAACATCTTCGTATGCGCCGTCGTTGAGCGAGCCGCCTACCAAGTAGCCCAGTTGCACATACTTATAGTTGTATGTGATGTTGGGGAGGTTGCTTTCGCTGTTGTTATCCGTACGGTAGAAGTTACGGTGGTGAGGGTAGAGTGGGTGTTTGCTACCGAAACCAACGACGTAGGAGAATTTCTGGCCGTTATCGCCCAAAATGTAGTCGATAGACTTTAACGCGTAAGGGTTGATTGTCTTTTCTCCCTTAAGTTTGCTGTACAAACCAACGACGAACGCCTGGTTGGCTGGAAATCTCAGCACGCCCCAGCTGTCTTTTTTCACATTCATTAAGTAGCCGGAAGATGGCTTGTAGAGGTTGACGAAAAACTCCATCGCTTTCATTCCGTATTCGCTGTATGAGGTTTCGCTGCCCAAGGAGGCCATCAGGTAGCAGCCGAGGTCTTCCGTATTGTTGTAGCAGAGGCTGAAGTTGTGGTTGTATCCAGACTCTTGCGTCATCCACGATGATGCGGCTTTTTCGGCGGCGGTCAGATATTGTTTTTCGCCTGTCGCACGGTACATTTCAGCATAGAAAATGGTTTCGTCGGTAATGTACTTGGGCTTATTTCCGTAGAAGGCGCATGCTCCGCTGTTCCCTTTTGAAGTCTTTGTTACGAAGTTGTAGCAAACCTTCGCTTTTGCCAAGCATTGTGCGGCGTACTCTGGGTCGAATTTGGCGTAGGCCTTAGACATAGCAGCCAAGGCGGCGCCTGCTAAGGATGCCATAGAAGTTACGTTCCCGGTTGCCTTTCCAATGTAGCGGCTTCCGTCAGACTCTCCACCGTTTGAAACGCTCAAAGTTGATTTGGTTGGAGAGGTGCACCAGATTTTGTGGTCGGCATCTCCATCGCCTTTCTGGTAGTAGAAGGTGTTTTCGTCGCGAACGGCTTTCAAGATGAAGTCCGTCGCATATTTCGCCTCGTCCAAGATGTCCGGAATCCCGTTTGGAACGCCTTTGCCACCTTCGTAAGTATAGTTGCCAGATTCGATATATCCGTGATAATCAGTAGAGTAGAGGTCATCGTAACCGGTTGGAAACTCTGTGTATGCCAACACGAGCATATAGGCGGAGTAGAAGAAGGTCTGGCCGAATGTGGCAAAGTCTCCACAGTCATACCAACCGCCGGTTAGGTCGTAAGAGCCATCGGCATCTTTGATGTAGGATTTTCCTTTGACGAATGCGGAAAGGTTTCCGTTGCAGTCGTTGGCGACATCGGTGGGTTCGTAGTCGGCGATGAGCCAGTTGGGGCCGTGGCCAGACCGTTGCGCGCCGTAGAAGCGAGTGGTTATCCAGGTCGCTTTTTTGTATTGGTCGGTCGTGAAGGCGGCTGTCTGGGCTTGAACCCCGACTGTGGAGCTTGCCGCGAACGCCATTCCCAATAGTAGTTTCGTAATGCTTTTCATAAGTTACCTATTATATATGTAATCTTTAAGGATAATAATGTTACATAAAATCTTGCAACAGGTTGCAATGTACAACAAAAAATAGCGAGTCAAAGAAAAATCTTCGATTTTTTATTTTTTTACGGGAATTTTTTCCACTCTTCGTTCGTGGCGTCCGCCTTCGAAGTCGGTAGTGAGGAATGCTTCGACAATCTCTAACGCTTTTTCTTTAGGGACGAATCGCGCAGGTATGCCCACGATGTTGGCGTTGTTGTGTTGGCGTCCGAGCTTGGCGATCTCCACCTCCCACGAGAGGGCGGCGCGTACGCCTTGGTGCTTGTTGCAGGTGATGCAGATGCCGTTTCCGGTGCCGCAGATGGCGATACCGAGGTCGCATTCACCGCTTTCCACTGCTGTGGCGAGGGGGTGGGCAAAGTCGGGATAGTCGCAGCTGTCGGTAGTGTCCGTGCCAAAGTTGACGATTTTTTTTACTTTGTCGGATAAATTGTCAATGATGAAGTTTTTCACTTCCACGCCGGCGTGGTCGTTGGCGATGCCGATGGTCAGTTGGTTCAGTGCTTTCATATTTTTAAAGTAGAGATGCTAATTGGGCAAAGTTACGATTTTTTTCAGAATAGTAGCCTACTCACAGTTTCTTGGGGAGGTGGGCGGCGACGGTAGTCCAGTCGAAGTCGCTCATTTTCTTTTTTGCGTTAGCGTAGGCGAATCGGTCTTTGAATCCGCTGGCAATGGCCCGTTCCTCTATGGTGTATTCCCGGTCTGTTTCTGAAAGCAGGTTGAAATGTTGCAGGCGGAAGGCGTTCACCATTTTGTAGAACCCGATTTGTGCGATGAAGTCGGAGCCTTGCCGCTTCTTCCCTTGCGGCAGACAGCGCGTGATGTCTGTCTTGGTTAGGTTGGGTTCCAAGTATCTTTGTAGTAATATTTTGAATATTTCCTCTTTTATTTCTTCTGGGATGTATTCGTCTTGCAGTTCTTGTTTTTTGTCTTCATCTGGCTCGAAAATGGTGCTTTTGAAGTGGTATGGCTCGCCTCCCTCTCGTTCGGAGATTTCGCTTGCGTATGCCTTCTTTATGGTGTCGTCCACATATTTGCGTTGCGGATGGAGAACGAGGCAGAGTGCGTAGACGCATCCGGCGGAGAATATGACATCATGCAGCACCATAAACCAACGACTGTTCGTTAGGAAGAAGAACCACAGAACCGTGATGGAAATGGCGGGGAACCACATCATGAACTTGGCGAATTTGTAGGGGAAATCCTCCACGTTGGAATAGTTCTGGTCGTGGAAATTGTCGATTTTCTGTTTTATCCAACGGAAATTGTTGACAAGCCTCAGTCCGAGCAGCATATTAGTGCCCATCACGAAGATTTTCAGTTCCACCTCGTGATCGCTGATTCTCAAGTCGCCGGGTTTGAAGAGTGCCAACATCAGGATGATGAGTAGAAACGTCATAGGGGTGAAGAAGAAAAACATGTTGCGCAGCTTGTCTTTCAACTTCATAAAAAGGAAGTACCGCGTGAAAATGATGGAGATGAACACGGGGAATGAGAGGAAGCAGTAGAACTGGAGGAAGAGCCAGATGTCGTCGTCCATTGGGTTTATAACGTACGGCACTTTGACGATGGCGGCAGCGAAAAATCCTGTTAGCCAGTATCTTGCGGGATAGTAGTAGTCGCTCTGTTGGTCGTATGGGCGGCACTGGTGGAACCACCTCACTACGGCGCATATCACGCTGGTGAGGACGGAGGTGTAGCAGGCTATTGAGTATATTGCCGGCGGAGTCCAGATGGAAGGTATATCCATAGTTAATCTTTAGGTACGTCTTCTTCGATAACGAGGTTTTCAATGATAAAGTCGCGTCTTTGCGGAGTGTTTTTCCCGCGGTAAAATTCAAGCAGGTCGTTGAAGGCATCCTCTTTTCGGAGGATGACCTGGTCGAGTCGAATATCGTCGCCGATGAAGTTTTTGAACTCGTCTGCGCTGATTTCGCCCAATCCTTTGAATCGGGTGATTTCGGCTTTGGCGCCAATGGTTTTTATGGCGTTCACACGTTCCTCGTCGGTGTAGCAGTAGAAGGTCTGCTTCTTATCGCGCACGCGGAAGAGCGGTGTTTGCAGGATGTAGACATGTCCCTGGCGTACGAGGTCGGGAAAGAATTGTAGGAAGAAGGTGAGCAGCAGCAGGCGTATGTGCATGCCGTCGTCGTCGGCATCGGTGGCGATGATCACCTTGTTGTAGCGCAGTCCCTCCATTCCTTCCTCGATGTTGAGGGCGGCTTGGAGTAGGTTGTATTCTTCGTTTTTGTAGACGATTTCGCGGGAGGAACCCCAGCTGTTCGGGGTTTTGCCGCGCAGACTGAAGACCGCCTGATACGCCACGTCGCGGCATTTGGTGATGGAACCGCTGGCGGACAATCCCTCGGTGATGAAGATGGAGGATTTGTCTTGGTTCTCGCCTTTCACGTCGTTGTAGTGTATGCGGCAGTCGCGCAGCTTCTTGTTGCAGAGGTTCACTTTCTTGGCGCGCTCGCGGGCGGCTTTCGTGACGCCGGCGATGGCCTTGCGCTCGCGTTCTGCCTCTTGGATCTTCTGAAGGAGGATCTCCACCGTTTCGGGGGTCTTGTGGAGGTAGTTGTCCAATTCCGTCTTGACGAAGTCGTTGACGAATTTGTTGACGGAGAGTGTGCCGGCTTGGTCAATGTCCTTCGAGCCTAATTTCGTCTTCGTCTGACTTTCGAAGACGGGTTCCTCTACGTTGATGGCGATGGCGGCGACGATGCCTTGTCGGATGTCAGCCAAGTCCAAGTTCTTATTGTAGAACTCTTTGATGGTCTTTCCGAGTGCCTCGCGGAAGGCGGATTGGTGCGTGCCGCCCTGTGTGGTGTGCTGACCGTTGACGAACGAGAAGTAGGTTTCTCCATACTGCTGGCAGTGGGTGAAAGCCATCTCGATATCTTCCCCTTTCAAGTGGATGATAGGGTAGAGGGGGTCGAGGATGACCGACTCTGAGAGTAGGTCGAGCAGTCCGTTTTTTGAGTGTATTTTCTTTCCGTTGAAGAAGAGGACGAGGCCAGTGTTGAGGTATGCGTAGTTGCGTAGCATCGTCTCGATGAACTCTTCGCGGTATTTGTAGTTGACGAAGAGTTTGTATTGTGGGTCGTCGTCGGGGTGGAAAGAAACGAGGGTTCCGTTGGGTTGGTCTGTGTCGATGATACCTGAGTCGCTGACGAGTTTGCCGCGGGAGAACTCGGCGATGCGCGTTTTCCCGTCGCGGAAGCTCTGCACGCGGAATTCGGAGGAGAGAGCGTTGACCGCCTTTGTACCCACGCCGTTCAGTCCGACAGACTTTTTGAACACCTTGCTGTCGTATTTACCGCCGGTGTTCATCATTGAGACAGCGTCGATCATCTTGCCTTGGGGAATGCCTCGGCCGTAGTCGCGTACGGTGATGACGCCTTCTTGCAGGGTGATGTCAATTTGTTTGCCGGCTTTCATACGGAACTCGTCGATGCTGTTGTCGAGCACCTCTTTCAGCAAGACGTAGATTCCGTCGTCGGCGTGGCTGCCGTCGCCCAGTTTGCCGATGTACATACCAGGGCGCAGACGCACGTGTTCGAGACCTTCAAGGTGTCGGATGCTGTCATCGTCGTAGTTGCCGATATGCGAATTTTCTATGTTAAAGTCTATTTCTTCTGCCATAAAAGGACCCACTCGTTAATTTCCAACAAAGGTAGAAAAAAAGTGGGGTTGGGCAAAATGGGGAGCGGAAAGTTGGGGGG
>CAVGRN010000033.1:0-23911 GCA_963631545.1 Paludibacteraceae bacterium
CAAGTTACTTCAATCCGTTCATTGATGCGTATAATGAATTCGGAACTAAATTTGACCGAGAAAATGGAAAATGGGAGTGGGAGAGTGGTAGTGTTGAAGAAATAAGAGGATTTTGTCTAACTGCTGCAAAGATTGCTTTCGGTTTTATTAATGAGGGCTTGAAAGATGGTTCTGTCAAAGTGGCAGTGGCAGGTGGTTATAGTGCTGGAAAATCATCGTTCGTGAATAGTATTTTGAATTTGGAGGATGTCTTGCCTACAGGTATTGAGCCAGTCTCTATGATTAATACTTATATATGTCCTACGGATGAAGTTCGTGATTTTGTGGTTACAGGTTTGAATGTCCGTGATTGTCTTGTTAAGTTGGACAAGGATGTGTTGGGGGCAATCAAACATTCAGACCGATCAAACGTTTACGTTTCTTCGGTGTTGAACTCGCTTTTCTTGGATGTGCCAGTTCCGTCTGGTAAAAATTGTCTGAAGCATATCACTTTCGTTGATACTCCAGGTTACAACAACTCAAAGAGTGTGAACTATGAGAATGCCATTTCAGATAGTGATAATGCTACTAATGCTCTGAAAGAAGCGGATGCGATTATTTGGACGATTGATATTGAGGCAGGTGCCATCTCCAACAATGATATTGCTTTTTTGAACAATATTTTGAAGGATAAGGATGAGAAATTCCCATTGGTTATCCTCTTCAACAAGATGGACAAAAAGTCTGCGAGTGAAGTGGAGAAGATTATGAAGACTGCTGTTGCGACCTGTCAAAGAAGTTTGAAAGTACAGCCACTTGATATAATTGCATATTCGTCCGACACACAGAATATGAGGTCTATCAATAGCAACTCTATGGATAGTCTTTTCACCAAAATCCGTAGCCATGCAGATTCTTCACTTCAAGATGTCAATTATATCGGTTCTTGTATTGGCTCAGGATTTTCAGAACAAATCGATAATGTGACCAAGGGAATCAATGATTTGGATGCAGATAGGAAGAAATTGGCAGATAAGAAGGCTGAGTCGTATGATGATAGTAAGTGGGACTTTAGTGGTTTTTTTGATGAGGTGTCTACCATAGTCCTTAATTCGTATGACGAATTGTATAATACACTTGATAAATGTCAGGATGTACTCATATATGTAAGAGGAGAATGGAGCGATTCTTTGGACAGAGAAAGTGATTGGAATCAAAAATCAGGTTTTTTTGAATCTACAGATTACTTGCTTAATCAGACGAAATCTGCATATGATAAGTATAATGCAGTTGTGCGTCAAGGTCTTCCTTCTTGTGATTCTTATAAGAATGAGTATAGGAAAGATTTGATGGAACGCCTTGCGAAAATTTTGGGGTATGCACAAAATAAATTTAATGAGTCTGATTCTCAAGACCGTGAGTCTTTGGAAACTGAGTACAACACCTACCAAGAGCATCTCAAATCCCTTAAAGCCTACAAGAAAGAGTTGGAGAGTAAAAAGAAAGATATTGTCAACTTGTTCCTCAACTGTTGCTCACAAGCTTTATCCGCTCGTCGCCAGTATGTCAACTCCCTCCCAACTATCGGTCAGTAACCCATCACGATTATGCCAATATCATCCAACAACTATCAACAAATCTTGGGCAAGGCAATCACGGTGATTGACGGTGCACGAGGCTCTGCTAATGCGGAGGTGAAAGAGCAATTCCAAAAACTGAAGGAGGAGTTCAGCAAGGTTGCCGCTGCGGGTGAGCAACTCGAACGTGAAGGTAAAGTGCTGAAAATCGGTGTCGTAGGTCAGGTGAAGGCGGGAAAATCTTCCTTCCTTAATTCACTCTTCTTCGACGGCGAAAATGTGTTGCCTCGTGCTTCCACCCCGATGACCGCTGGTCTCACCGTCCTTGAATATGGCGAAACCAACGAGTTCATCACCGAATACTACAACATTGAGGAGTGGGGCTTCTTCGAGGAGAAGGCCAAGTTGTTCCACCAAATCGTGAACGACTTCCGTGCTTCTAAAAAGGAATACGCCAGCCTTTCTGACGAGGAGGTGGCTAAAATCGCAAACATTCCAGATGAAATCTCAGGTGCCTACGAATTGGTTTCCAACTGCACCGGCAATGTTCGCCGCAAAGTGCAAGTGGATTCTCTCATAGAATCTCAACCTTTCAACGGCATCAAAGATCTTCAAAATGTGTTGGAGAACTATGTTGGAGCGAATGGTCAATATACTTCCATTGTTAAGTGCTTGACTATCAGAATGAAAGACGAGCGTTTGCACGACCTTCGCATTGTTGATACTCCGGGTGTGAACGACCCTATCGTCTCTCGTGAGCAACGTACACGCGAATTTCTTCGAGGTTGTCACGGTGTCTTTTTGCTGAGTTTCGCCTCTCGTTTCTTCGATAGCACAGATGTTGATTTCCTTGTCAATCGTATTGGTTCTCAAGGAATTAGCAAAGTGGTGCTGATTGCCAGCAAGTTTGATTCAGCCTTGCAAGATCAGGGCAAGAAGTTCAAAGATAATCTTGGTATGTGCATTTCTGCCACCGTTGAGTCGTTGGAGAAACAGTTCAACCGCAACATGGCTTCTTCGGGCTATACGGGTGAGACGCCTATCTTCGCACAAAGTTCTGGTATCGGCTTCTCCATTGCTCAAAAATCGCCTTCTGAATGGGACGAGACTGAGCAACAGGTGGTCAAGCAGATGCGCCGTTTCTTCCCGAGCGACTTCGAGACGGACGAGATGACGAAAGATACTTTTATGGAACTTTCGCAGATTGATTGCATCCGCCAAGACTATTTGGACGGTGTCTTTATGCAGAATCGTTCGGAGATTATTGCTCGCAAAATCAGCGAATATTTCGCTCACGTCGGTGGTGAACTCACCGCTCCATTGAACGATGGTCTCCAACTCTTCTCCGACAAGGTGAAAATGCTCGAGAGTACGGATATCTCGCAGATCAACGCCATCAAGACTTCCACGCTCAATTTCATTAGTAGTTTCACCAAGGATTTCGACTCTATCTCGAAGCGTTGCACCGAAATGGCAGAGCAATCCTTGAAAGAGTGCTGGAACTCCTTCCAAACTCCTTCCAACCGTGTGCCTACTATGGTTACGAATGTTGACACCACGCGCGAAGGAACTTGGATTGGATGGGATCACGATGTCTCTTGTACCTGTCGCCAAATAGATTCCAACCGCTTGGTTGACGATGTCGCTCGTCAGGTAAAAGACTCTGCTGATTCTATTGTTCGTATTTGGCAGCGCAAACTGAACGATTTGACCAATAACTTGATTAAGAAGACTATTGCTAACCGAATCGCCGAAGCGGAGCGTAACGACACCGAAGGTGTCTTCCAAGCCGACGAGCTGCGCCGTGTCCTCTCCGAAACGATTGCTTCAATGGACAACAGTAGCACAGTTAACGTTCGCGATGCAGTTGACAAGGCAATCGGTCGTGTGGAGACTATTGCTCAGAGTGGCTCGTATAGCACCTACTTAGGCCAAATGTCTGAATCGGAGGCTATCAACACTATCCACAACCGCTCCGAAAAGGCCATCAACAGTGTATCTGCGGCACTTCGCTCCGCCATTTCCGACTATTGCGACGCTGTTCATCAAGCCTTGGTCGACTCTAAAAACGACTTTGTTCAGGTCTTCTCCGTTCGCAAAAACGACCTCTCTGCAAAAATCAAAGGTTCAATGCAAGAGAAGTTGGATCAGTTGGAAGCCGACTTGAAAGACAAAGAGTCTGCTATTTGCGAATATAAAGAGGCAATGGCAAACATTGAATCCATCAAGTCTATTTTAGAAAAATAGTCTATCAAACATCAGAACGAGCCGTCATCTTTGTTGTCGGCTCGTTCCCTTGTTTTGTCGCTTCAATTAATCTTCCACACTGTCGGCGGATTCGTTCTCCTCCACGGATTGGGTGTGTGCGTCAGCCGTTTCTTCAATCGCCTCTTCGTGGCCGGTAAGGGCGGCGAACGAGGAGAACTGAGCGGCCCTCGCTTCCAAGCTCATCGGTGGGTGGTGGGTGGAGGTGTGGTGTGGAAGGTTGATGATGTCTGCGTATAGAATCTCTGATTCGGTTTTTTGCTCTTCGTCCATTGTTTTATGCTTTATGTCCGCCGATTTGTTGGTTGCGGTCTTTGGCTGTGGCACCGTCCATATAGTTCAATCCTTTTAGGATGGCGTTTTTGCCGTATCGCCGTTTGATGTCGAGTAGCGTTTGCTGCATGCGGCGTTCTTTTTCCGCCTCCGCTTTTTCTTCCTCTTCTTGTCGTTTCTTTTGCTCGTAATCTACGAAAAGGTCTAATTGAACGGCCTCTTTCCTCCGGTTTTTAATGATGTATTCTGGGACGACGTGGTTGGTTGCTAAGTTGATGCGGCGCACCAACAATTGTTTGTCGGCGATTTGCCCAAAAAGTTTCTCCACGGCTTGCGAGATGATTTTTGAGGAGGAGGTGAAGTCTTTCAGGTTGACTGTTCCTTGTGCTGGCTTGGGCACTTTCCGTCCGTAGTGGTCGAGGAACACTTCTCCGTGGTAGCTCTCGGCGATTTCGGGTTTGGTCAGGCTCTCGGTGTCATAGCCGATGCTCAGTACCAACTGATTGGCTACCAATCCTTTGTCTAAGAGTGTCATAGCGGCTGCGTCTGCCATTTCAAGAACCACGATGCGTGTTTTTTTGTAGTCGTATGGGCAGTGCAACACTTGTCCGCTGCTCAGCGAATTGGTTTCTGGTCGGTAGGCTTTTATCTTGTCTATCGTGCAAGGTTCCCAGCCCCAAGCGTGGTCTATCAGCAGTTCTGCATTGATGCCGAACATTTTGTAGAGTATCTCCTCGTAATGCACGGAGCAGCGGGCCAGCTCACCCATTGTGCTGATGCCCAATGCAGCTAATCTGCGTGCGGTGCCTTTTCCCAATCGCCAGAAATCGGTCAGAGGGCGGTGGTTCCAGAGTGTTCTGCGGTATGTCGTTTCGTCTAACTCGGCGATGCGTACGCCGTCTTTGTCTGCCGGAATGTGTTTGGCAACAATGTCCATGGCGATTTTGCAGAGGTAGAGGTTGGTGCCGATGCCTGCCGTGGCGGTGATCCCAGTTTTTCGCAGCACGTCCTGAATCATTTTCATTGCCAGTTCGTGTGCGGTCATTTGGTAGGTTTGCAGATAATTGGTGGCATCGATGAAAACCTCGTCGATGGAATAGACGTGCATATCCTCGGCAGAAACGTAGTCGAGGTAGATGTTGTAGATGCGCGTGCTGTAATCAATGTAGTAGGACATTCTGGGAGGGGCGATGATGAAGTCGACGGCATATTCTGGGTGTTTGTTCAGCTCATCATCGTGGAAAGATTTTCCGTGCAGTCCGCCTAAGGGTCGCCCGCGTTGGTTGTTGATTTCTCTGATTTTTTGTTTCACTTCAAACAAACGTGGTCTGCCGGGTATGCCTCTCGCCTTGAGCGATGGTGTTACTGCCAGACAGATGGTTTTGTCTGTGCGACTCTCGTCTGCCACCACCAAGTTGGTTGTCAGGGGGTTCAGTCCCCTTTCGACGCACTCCACGGAGGCGAAGAAGGATTTGAGGTCTATGGCGATGTAGGAGCGTTGCATAAAGACGAACAATGCGTATTCTTTACGAATATACCCCTTTCCCCTAACATTTACGAATAATCTTCCCCCTTTTATAAATGATTTTTGTAATGTTTTGTTTTATAGGTGATTACGGATTTTCCTAAATTGGAGCGTGTTGCCAACCCTTTTTTTATTTGAAGAAAGATATGATGAGACTGATAGGTGCAATGAGCATCAGTGTGAGTCCCACGACCTTGTTCACGATGTAGAGTTTACGGATGTTAAAGAAGCGTGTGCGGCAAAAATCGACGGCGTAAATTATCAACGTCCACCAAAAGGCGGCTCCCACCATTATGCAACCTACGCCGAGCAGACTGCTTCCGAACGAGATGTTATCTCCGATAAAATGGAATTTCGCAAACAAAAAGATAAACAGGAAAATGACCAACGGATTGGTTACCGTGAGAAAGAACGACGTACTGAACGTGTTCCATATACTGGATGTGTTTTCCGATACATCGTGCCGTTTGAGGTTCTGACGTGGGTCGCTGCGGAACGTGTGCAAACCAAAAAGGAAGACCACAATCGTGCCGATGACTTGCAGAATGGACTGGTGCGCCTCAATGAAATCCACCACGATGGACATACTGAACATAGCTATCAGCGCATAAAGCAGGTCGGAAAATGCTGCACCACAGGCGGTCGCTATGCCTTGCCGTTTGCCTCCGCAAAGTGTGCGTTGCACGCACAACAAGCCCACGGGTCCCACGGGTGCGGAAACCACAGCCCCAATGAACAAACCTTTGATGAGCATTGACAACATAACGGCAGATTTTCTCTATGGATTTCTCTCTTCCTTCTTTTCTATCAAAACTGTCGCCATTGCGGCGATTCCTTCCTCTCGTCCTACGAACCCGAGTTTTTCTGTGGTTGTGGCTTTCACGCTTACTTGCTCCACATCAATACCGCAAACTTCGGCGATGCAAGCCTCCATCTTCTCAATGTGGGGCAGCAGTTTAGGCTGCTGCGCACACACGATGGAGTCTATATTGCCAATGGCGTATCCTTTTTCGGCTATCAAGCAGACCGTCTTCTTCAGAAGTATCTTGCTATCTATTCCCTCAAAGTCTTTACTATTGTCGGGAAAGTGGTAGCCGATGTCTCGCATGTGCGCGGCACCTAACAGAGCGTCGCAGATGGCGTGGAGCAGGACGTCGGCATCTGAATGTCCGAGTAGACCTTTGGTGTGTGGTATCTTGATGCCCCCGAGCCACAACTCGCGGTTTTCTGCAAACTTATGGACATCATACCCTTGTCCTACCCGAATATTCATATATCTCCTTGCTCCTTTCCAGTCTGCATTTTAGATTAATCTTCCACGACGTTGCCTTCGTTGTTTCCGAAGAGGCTCTTAATGCCTCCCAAGTCGAAGCCGAGGCTGAAACGCAACGTCCTATCCAATGGGTTGGTTTGTGCGATGGAGATCAAGTAGGCAGCGTTCAACTCGAAGATGCTCAAATGGAAACCGGCACCTACAGAGAAGTATTTTCTGTTTCCTTTCGATGCATTCTCGTTGTAATATCCACCGCGTACCATAAATTTTCTTGCATACGAATACTCCAAACCAACGGAGAAATTCACCTCTTTCAGCTCCTCTTTGAAACCGCCAGGAGCATCGCCCAATGAGCGGAAGATTCCGCCGATGGAACTTCCATCCATATATTTGTCTCGGGCATCCTGATATTCGTCCATGGTGTCGTAGTCGGTTGTGTCGCCGTAAGGGGTTGGCACGAGCAACTTGTTGAGGTCGACCGCTACGCCCAACCGGTTGTAGTCGTCAAACGCAAACTCGAAGTTTCCACCGACGCGGAGGTTGGTTGGAATGTATTGGTAGGTCGCACCATTGTCGTATGACACTTTGTTACCGATGTTGGTGATGGCGACACCGAAGCCTGCCGTCGCATCGTATGCGCCCAGGGTGATTGGCTTTCTGTATGTGAATGAGATGTCTGCACCGAACGCTTTCGCTTTGGAGTAGTTCTCCTCGTCGCTCACGCCATTGAAAAGGTCTGAGAAGATGAAGCGGAGTGCGACACCGCCCGACCAATATTCGGAGAGCATCATAGAGAAGCTGGCGTCTATCGCCATTTCGTAAGGCTTGGCTTCGCCCAAATCGATTGGCGTGCCGCTTGCGTCTGGCATTCCCGTGAGTTGAATCTTTCCCATATTGAAGTATCTGAAAGATGCACCTACAGCGGTTCTATCCGTTGGTTTGTAGTACCCAGCGAGGTAAACCATATCGATGTCGTCCACGATTTTTCTCAACCATGGGGTATAGGACAATGACACTCCGCCACGGCTCTGTGCCAGTGCGTATTTTGACGGGTTCCAGTGCTGGGAGTTGTTGTCTGGGGCTGTTGCCGCTCCCACGTCTCCCATACCGCCACCTACAGCGTCTGGAGCGATGGAGAGAGACGGAATGGCTGTCTGAAGTGGGTTATAGCCCGCTCCTGAAGCGTCTGATACGGTTGCTGCGTTTGCTGAAACGGACAGCATTGCTGCGACTAAAATCGCGTTGATTTTACTTTTTCTCATTATTAACCTATTCTCTTTGGGCGTTTCGTTCTGTAATGTTTTTCCTATAATTAACCACAAAACGAGTGCAAATTTACTAAAAATTTAACTATACAACTGTTTTTTTATTGTGGTAAAACGATAATTTTTTTCGATTTGCCCACATATTTGTCTGTTTCTGTTTCAATCTCAAACCTCGCCACATAGCATCCCGGGTCTACTCTGCGTCCTGTTTGTAGGCGTAGATTCCAAGTGAGTGTTGTTGAGCCTTCGTCTTTTGCGGTTACATCGTCCGATTGGAAGATGGGTGTTCCCGTCAAGTCATACACAAGCAGGCGGTAGGTCTGCAATACCTCCGGGCGGTTGTGGTTGATGAGGAACGAAATCTGTTCTTTCGCCGGGTTGGGGTAGGCGATGAACTCCTCAATGGCAGGCTTGCTGTCGTTGTCCACGGTGAAGGTGATGCTTTTTGTTGTTGAGTTGTTAAGCAAGTCCCAAATCTTGAATGTGAGGGTGTACGTTCCCTCTTCAAGGTCGGAAAGTTGGTACTTCACTATGCCGCTTTTGTAGCTGTTTAAATCGTAAGTGAAATAGTTGTTCAGCACGATGGGCGATGTCGAACCATTCATCGTCAGCGTGATGTCGTGTCCGATACCTGCGCCAGATGCGTTGATTCCGTTCTCGTCGGCGGCGATGGCGTAAAATACGGGCGAGTTGTTGACTTTGTCTCCCGATTTGAACTTCTCGCTGTTGAGATAGATGTCCACGATTGGACCTTCCTCTTCATACGACTCGTTGTTGTTGCTGCCGCCGATGATGAGTTGCTCGTGTGCTCCCTGTGCTTCGTAGCCTCGCTCCTCGTCATAAGCATAGTAGGAGAAGCGACTCGTGCCGTAGCTGTAGTTGATGTCTTTCGGCACTTTGAAGCAGAAGGTGAATTTGCCGTCCACTACCTCGGCTTTTCCAGAGAAAAGCACGTTAGGGCGGTCTTTGTACGAGTGTCGGTTTCTTATGATGTCGGTTTCGTCCGTGTAGATGTTCGCCTTGGTGTAGAGCGTTACTTCCTTGTCGTAGAGCGTGATGTACATCGTTCCATTGAAGTCCTCTAATTCGTTTTCCCCATAGTCGGCGATGTGTCCGTAGACTTGAACTTCGGATAGTGCGCGTATGGTGTCTGTCTTCCCTCCGCCGATTTCCAAGATGGAGTCGGTCATCACTAAATTGTTCGGGTAGTGCAGGCGTAGCGCAGGGTCGCCGAAGAGTCCGAACGAGAGACGGTTGGAGTCGTTGGTGAGCTGCATTTTCGCCATTCTGAACACGTCGCCGATGCGGATGGGCAGTCCGTCTTCGTCCCTGTCGAATAGGTGAGAGAAGTAGGCTCGGTTCAGGTTGTCGTTTCTGTTGTCATACACTGTGCGGGCTGAGCTGACGAGCGAGATGGCGCCGCCGTTAGGGTTGAGAATCAGGTCTTCGCCGCCCGATTTGACATCGCCGTCGAACTTGGCGAACTCGCAGCTTGCGGTGAACCAAAATCCACAGTTCTTATTGTAGACGCTTCCGGCTTTCGCCTGAGTGAACACGTGCTCGGCGGAGAACCCGACGATGCTACTGTGTCCGATGTAGTTGAACACCATCACGCCATTGCTTATCTCCTCATCGATGAGGCTTTCTACTTCGGGATAGCGGCTTCCGTTCGAGCCAGTTGTGCGCGTGTAGGCATCGAGGTAAATCTTTTTCACCTCCATGGCGTTGTTGTAGCCTTTTGTTCGGGTGGCAAGCACGTCAGAGTACTGGCAGAAGCGTTGGTAGGAGGACGATTCTTCGTTGTCGTCTGCCAACAATACCAAGCGGTTTTTCCACTTGCCGTAACTCTTGTTTTCAAGATGGTCTACTACCTTATTTATATATCCATCCAACTCTGCCTCTGTGTCGCAAGGAATTCTTCCCACGGCAATGCGGGGAGCGGCGTCTGCGTTCCGGATGTATTTATCGTCAAGAAACGAGAAATAATCGTCCGACACATACGAGCTTGTGGCATCTAATTTCTCTCCGCTTTGATAGGTTACGATATAGTTTTGTGGCGTGAAGCTCTTGGTGGCAGTGATTCCGCGGTTGTCATAACTTCCGTCGCCGATGAGCAGCAGGTGGAATGGCGTTTGTTCCGACTGGTCGTATAGTTTTTTCATAAACCAGCGGATGGCGGTTGCGTCGGGTGTTCCGGAGGAAAACTCGTTGTACACTTGCTCGGGTGTGGTGATCAGCACGTTCATTCCGTCATATTCCTCGTGGAGTGCCGCTATTCGCTTTGCCCCCTCCATAAAATTGGGGTGGGTGATGATGACGAGGTCTGGCGTGGCTTCCGCGTGTAGGTTTTGGTTGGCTACCGAACCTGCGAGTGCGGCAGAGATGCATTTGGGGGCGGACACGTTCACAGCGACGAATTCACGCACCGCTTGTGGCGAATAGTCTGTGAATGTCTGCACATCTCCGTTTTTTTCAGTTCGCACGGAGGCAGGGTAGTTGGGGTCGGTGATGTCCCACACTTGCACGTTGTCCGTACATCCCGAGAGCGTGTATCGGAAGCGTGCGTCGCTACCGTTTGCCTGAGGATTTCGGAAGAAAAGCGTACCGGAGGAGCTCATTTTCAGCGGCCTGTATGCGGTGGCTACGACACTCTCGATGAAGGCTTCGTCGGAGCCGAAGTTACCGTTGAGTTTTATCTCGATGGATGATTTCCCGTTGGAAGTTGGACAAGAGAAGAATGAGGAGAATTCGCGTCCATACACATGGTTCGGGCAGAGGGACGGATTGTATGTCTTTGTGAATGTGGAGTCGCCGATGGTGGCTTTGACGTCCATTGAGAATGGATTGGGCGAGTAGCCGGCGAATGTCGCTGCAATGGAGGCTGGCTCTTCCGTGTTGTAGTCTGGAAAACTAAAATTGAAAGTTGCAGATTCCCCGTTTCCAAATTGGTCGCCATACCAGCCGATGCCAGTCTTTGCCCGGTTGAATTCTTCTTTTTTGTGAATTTGACGGTCAAGGTAAACGGCGATTTCTGAGAAAGAGAGCGTCCCGACGGTGTCCGCAGGCTCTACCCTTGCGGCAATGCGTTTCTTTTCTCCCACATTATCGGTTACGAAATAGTAGCCCAATAGAGAGTATGGGTTGCTTTTGAGGCTGCACTTGTTTGAGTTGAGGGCTTGCTTCACTGTCAGCGGACCTTGTGCGTAGAATAGGTAATAGTCAGTACCTTGGTAGATGGGTATTTCTTGAAGGTCGTCGATCCACTTGTCTTGTTGCTTTTCGCTCAGCACTCCGCCACCCCTTCCGAAAATGCTGATTTTCGTGGGGTCGGAGAATCCCATTTGTTTGATCTGGCTGAATGTGAGTTTGCATATTCCGCTTTCTGCCACGCTTATTTTGTACCAGTTGCCCTCAGATAATACTGATTTTTGGGCGAAGTCGATAGACATAGCCGGGAACTGCGTAGTGAGAAACAACGCAATCAGTGCGGCAAGCATCTTCCAACGGCAGAAGCCTTTTATGTCGTTATTCTTTGTCATCTTCCTTGTCATTTTTTCATCGTTCAGCAGGATTGTCCCGCTTTACCTATTTATATAAGGAACACAAATTTTTGTTTTTTAGTGTGTGGATTTCGGCGAGAGTCGCGTTGCAGTTAAGAAACTTGGAAATCAAGCATTTCCCGATCTCCGATGAACCCTTCAAGGTGGTCGCCTATTTTCACCGGCCCGACTCCGACGGGAGTCCCCGTGAAGATAAGGTCGCCCGTCTTCAACGTGAAGAACCGGCTGACGTAGGCGATGATTTTGTCCACGCTGAAAATCATATCGCACGTGTTGCCACGCTGCACCTCCTCGCCGTTAAGTTTCAGCGAGAAATCAAGGTTGCGCACATCCACCTCCTCTTTTGGAATGAACTGGCTGACCGGCGCAGAGTTGTCGAACGCTTTACAAATCTCCCACGGAATACCTTTTTGTTTGAACTCGCCTTGCAGGTCGCGTGCCGTGAAGTCTATTCCCAACCCGACGGCGTCGAAATATCTGTCGGCGAACTTCTCCGAGATGTTCTTCCCCATCTTGGAAATCCGAAGCACTACCTCCGTTTCATACTCGATGCGCGAGGAGAAATCGGGCAGGAAGAAGGGCTTATTGTCCTTCAACAGCGCCGTTTCCGGCTTCATAAATATGACGGGATGCTCGGGAATGTCCACTCTGTTCAATTCCCGATTATGCTCCATATAGTTCCAACCAACGGCGATGATTTTCATTGCACACTTACTCTTTCAAGATTACGAATGTACAAAACACACATTCTACTGCAAACATATAAAAAAACGAGGACAAAATTGCGCTGGAAAGGGTTGCTTTTTTCAGAGTCGCATGGGGTTGTTCAAAAAATCGAAGATGAGAAAACGAAAAAACACTTTTTTTTTCAGAAAAATAGATGTACTTTTGCGGCTGATTTATTATCCAAATTAGTCAAAATTTTTTTACGCCGGATGGTTTGCCCGAAACCTTAAGGCGGAGTGAAGGTTTAATTAATTAAAAACGTTTTTTAAAGTGGATACTTTAAGTTACAAAACCATTTCAGCCAATGCTGCTACGGTGACCAAAGAGTGGGTCGTAGTAGATGCGACTGACCAACCATTGGGACGTTTGGGTTCGAAGGTTGCTAAGTTACTGAGGGGCAAGTACAAGCCAAATTTCACCCCTCATGTGGATTGTGGAGACAATGTGATCATCGTGAACGCCGCTAAGGTGAAGATCACTGGAAAGAAAGCCACAGACCGTATTTATTTGAGATTTACAGGCTACCCAGGTGGTCAGAGAGAATTCACTCCTGGCGACTTGTTGGCAAAGAGCCCTGAGAAATTGCTCAGAAAAGTGGTAAAAGGCATGTTGCCAAAGAACCGCCTCGGCGACGCCATCTTGCGCAACCTCTATGTTTACGCAGGCAGCGAGCACAACCACGAGGCTCAACAACCTAAGCAACTCGATTTAAACTCAATTAAGTAATGTCTATGGAAGTAGTTAATGCAATCGGTAGAAGAAAGACCGCAGTAGCGCGTGTTTACTTGAGCGAGGGAAATGGTGAAATCATCATCAACGGAAAGGATTTGACATCTTACTTCCCTTCTAGCATTCTTCAATATGTTGTAAAACAACCGCTCAATCAATTGAGCGTTGCCGATAAGTTCAATATAAAGGCAAACTTGGATGGTGGTGGATACACCGGTCAAGCTGAGGCTTTGAGATTGGCTATCGCCCGCGCACTTGTGAAAGTGGACGCAGAAAATAAGTCGGCCTTGAAAAAGGAGGGATTCCTGACTCGTGATGCCCGTGAGGTTGAGCGTAAGAAGCCAGGTCGTCCAAAGGCAAGAAAGAGATTCCAGTTCAGCAAACGTTAGTGCTTGGGAGGGTTTTGCGCATTTTTTTGTTGCATAAACCTTCAAAAGGACGTTTAGCATCTAAACTATCCAGACTTTCCGCAAGGATTTGCGCATGAAACTACTGGGTGGTTCGAGTGGAAAAAGAAAGTAAACGAAAAAAACAAAAACAAAATGTCAAGAACTAATTTTGATGAATTATTAGAGGCTGGTTGCCATTTCGGACACTTGAAGAGAAAGTGGAATCCTGCAATGGCTCCCTACATCTTTATGGAACGTAACGGTATCCATATCATTGATCTTCACAAAACAGTAGTTAAAATCGATGAGGCTGCTGCCGCATTGAAACAAGTCGCAAAATCGGGCAAGAAGATTCTTTTTGTTGCGACTAAGAAACAAGCTAAGCAAGCGGTTGCTGATAGAGCGTCCGAGGTGGCTATGCCATACGTTACAGAGCGTTGGGCTGGTGGTATGCTTACCAACTTCCCTACTATCCGTAAGGCTGTCAAGAAGATGACTTCTATCGACAAACTTACTAACGACGGTACTTTCGATAACCTCTCTAAGAGAGAGAAACTCCAAATCTCACGCCAACGCGCTAAGTTGGAGAAGAACCTCGGAAGCATCGCTGATATGACCAGAACTCCTGCCGCTCTCTTCGTTATCGACGTAACGAAAGAGGCTATCGCAGTGAAAGAGGCTAAGCGTCTTGGTATTCCTGTCTACGGTATCGTAGATACTAACTCTAACCCTAATGACATCGATTTCGTCATCCCAGCAAACGACGACGCTACAAAGTCTGTTGAGGTTATCCTCGACGCTGTGTTCGCTGCCATCAAGGAAGGTTTGGACGAGAGAAAGGTTGAGAAAGAGGAAACTGAGTCTGCCGAGGTCGCTGAAAAGAAGGACCGCAAGCGCGCCGCTAAGAAGTCTAACAAGTCTGATGTAGACGGCGAGGCTGTGAATGCTCAGGTTTCAAGCAAGTTTGAAACTGCTGAGGATTAATTCATTACTAACGATTAAAACGCATAGTATGGCTGTTTCAATGGCTGATATTAGCAAATTGCGTAAGTTGACCGGCGCTGGTTTGATGGATTGCAAAAAGGCTCTCACCGAGGCTGAGAGTGATTTTGACAAGGCTGTCGAGCTTATCCGCAAGCGCGGTCAGGCAATTGCTGCAAAGAGAAGTGATCGTGACGCTGCCGAAGGGTGCATCCTCGCTGCCGCTAATGGTGGTTTTGCTGCCACTGTGGCTTTGAAGTGTGAGACTGACTTCGTCGCAAGAAATGAGGATTTCGTGGCTTTGACCCAGAAGATTCTTGACAAGGCTATGGAAGTGAAACCATCTTCTATTGATGAGTTGTGCGCCTTGACCATCGGAAACGACTCTATCCAACAACTTATTACTAACCAATCTGGTGTAACTGGTGAGAAAATGGAGTTGGGTATGTATGAATTCGTTAGTGGCGAGGCTACTTTCGCATACATCCACCCAGGTAACCGTTTGGCGTCTATCGTGGCTTTCAATCAAGCGGGTCTTGATAACCAAATCTACAAGGATGTGGCTATGCAAGTGGCTGCTATGAACCCTGTGGCTTTGGACGAGGCAAGCGTCCCTGCCGAGGTTATCGAAAGGGAGAAGGAGGTTGCCATTGAGAAGACAAAGCAAGAGCAAGTCGCTAAGGCTGTCGAGGTCGCTTTGCAAAAGGCCGGCATCAATCCTGCTCACGTCGACTCTGAGGAGCATATCGAATCCAATATGGCTAAGGGCTGGATCTCTGAGGAGGACGCTGCTAAGGCTCGCGAAATCAAGGAGCGTGTAGGCGCCGAGAAGGCTGCCAGCCTCCCTGCCCAAATGATTGAGAACATCGTCAAGGGCCGTATCGCGAAGTTCTTCAAGGAGTCTACTCTTTTGGAGCAAGCATTCGTAAAAGATCAGAAAATCAGTGTTGCTCAGTATATGAACTCTGCTTCTAAGGGTTTGACTGCAACATCTTTTAAGCGTATCACGCTTAATCAAGAATGATTTTTAGTGTTTTATTTGTTATTGGTAAGGGGAAGTCTTTTTGACTTCCCCCTTTTTTATTCATAGCGCACTGCGTTTACTTCTTATCTCGCTTTAAATTTATATCTTTGCTGAAGATTTTTGTGTCATTTAACGAACGACTAATATGAAATACAAGATAAATATTCTATTCGCATTATTTGCGATGTTTTTCGCTTTCACTGCTTGCGATTGGTCTGGCGACTCTCTCGACGACTGCCTTGTGGGTGAACCATGGCGATTGGAGAAAACTGTCTACTATGACGGTCCGAGCCGTTTTGATAGACAGACAGTAAAGCCAGCCGAATACGGAGAAGTTTCTATGAAGTTCTATTATGGCGGCGATGTTTCTATTAGAACCGAAACGGAAGGACATTTCGGTAGGGTCTATGAAGACTGGTTTGATGGTCACTGGACTTACGATTTATATGACTTCTGTATCTATACCAGTGGTGGCGACTATTGTTATGAAGTCTACTCATATTCTCATTGGAATTTGATTCTACAATATATGGAGGAGGATCAGTTTGGAACCTACCTTGTAGAGGAGTATTATTCTCGATAGATTAAGTTGTTTATTATATATGGCAAACGAGTTAGCGTTAAAGTATGGTTGTAACCCCAACCAAAAGCCGTCCCGCATTTTTATGCAGGATGGTAGTGAACTTCCTATCAAGGTGCTGAACGGCCGTCCTGGTTACATCAATTTCTTGGATGCGTTCAACAGCTGGCAGTTGGTTTGCGAGCTTAAAGAAGCCACGGGTCTTCCCGCTGCAACGTCTTTCAAGCATGTTAGTCCGGCAGGTGCGGCAGTAGCCGTGGAAATGTCGGACACTCTGAAAAAAATTTATTTCGTAGATGATGTGAAGCTTTCTCCGCTGGCTACCGCATACGCCCGTGCGCGCGGTGCTGATCGTATGTCTTCGTATGGTGATTTCATCGCCCTCTCGGAGGTTTGCGACGAGGAAACTGCCACGTTGATTCACCGCGAGGTTTCTGATGGTGTTATTGCCCCAGGTTATACAGATAAGGCTTTGGAGATTCTTAAATCTAAGCGGAAGGGTACTTACAACATCATTCAAATGGATCCTTCCTACAAGCCAGAATCGGTGGAGCGTAAGCAAGTATTTGGCATTACTTTCGAGCAAGGTCGTAATGAGATTAAGATTGACGACTCATTGTTTAGCGAGTTTCCTACCCAAGTTAAGGTTTTCTCAGAAGAAGCGAAGCGCGACTTGCTCATCGCCCTCATCACACTGAAATACACGCAGTCTAACTCAGTTTGTTATGCGAAGGATGGTCAGGCCATCGGTATTGGCGCGGGGCAGCAATCTCGAATCCACTGTACACGTTTGGCTGGCAACAAGGCTGATGTCTGGTTTCTGCGCCAGAACCCCAAGGTGATGAACCTGCCATTCAAGCCGGGTATTCGCCGTGCCGATCGCGACAACACCATTGACGTCTATATCTCAGACGATTATATGGATGTTTTGGCAGATGGCGTATGGGAGCAGTTCTTCACTGAAAAGCCAGAGCCAATTTCTCGCGAAGAAAAGAAAGAGTGGTTGAAGAAGTTGGATAATGTGGCACTCGGCTCGGATGCTTTCTTCCCTTTTGGCGACAATATTGAACGTGCGCATAAGAGTGGTGTGAAGTTCATTGCTCAGCCGGGCGGTTCTGTACGTGATGACAATGTCATTGAAACTTGCGATAAATATGGAATCGCAATGACGTTTACGGGAGTGCGGTTGTTCCACCATTAATCTCTTGTGTGGTTTATTATCGGCGGTGTCTTGTACATCGCCGTTTTTGTTTGTGTAAGGATATAAGAAAAGCCTGAAAACATCGTTGGATATTTTCAGGCTTTCGTGACCCCGGTGGGATTCTAACCCACGATCTTCAGAACCGGAATCTGATATTCTATACAGCTGAACTACGGAGCCGTCCAATTTTCTTGCGCAAAGGTACGAATAAAAAGGGAGAAAATCTTCTTTTTTACCATTAAAGATTGTTATACGATTGCGAATATCTCACCATTTGTTTTACAAAACTTTCGGTGTATTCCACTTTTACGTCGATGATTTCTCCGTTGCTGTCATACACTGGTTTGTATACGGGATTGACAAATCCCTTGTAAGGTGCGAGTTGCAGTTTTGCGTATCTCTCGCGTACTTCCTTGTGCAGTGTTGGGTCAACTTTCACACCATATTGCTCCACTAAGTTTTTAGCTCCGTTGAAGTCGCCTTCCGACTTGATGCGCTGTATCTCGGCGAGTAATTTACCGAAGAGTCCTCTCAACGCCTCGTAGTTGTTGATGACAACGAAGGTTTTGCCGTCGCGTTGTTTCATTTCTACCACATTGTCGGTTTTGCCTTTCTCAAACACCCAGTGTGCTATGAGCGAGCGGTTGCGCATATGTGCCTCTTCGATGTTGTTGCCTTCTTCAATGCGTGTGAGTTGGGTCATTAGTCCGTTCATCATATATTTATAGTACTCCGCCTTGTAGGCTTCCTTGTTGGGTAGAAGCCCGAGTTCAACGATTTTGTCGTCTGCGGCGTAGTAGAGTCCGAATAGGTCGGCGCGGGCTTCCTCAATGGTTGCTCCATATACTTTCAGCGTGTCTTGGCTCACACCTGGCAACATTTGTCCGGATCCGTGTCCGAGGCACTCGTGGAGGTCTGTGTGGAGATTGTCCGATTGGTAGCCGTATTTTTTGATGAGTTCACGCTCGGCGTCGCTCCAAACAAATTCCTCGTTGAATCCGTTGCCTTCGGCGGCTTTGTCGTATGCTTCGGTGATATTCTCTAAGGTAACAGACTTTGAGCCGTGTGCTTGGCGGATCCAGTTGGCGTTGGGCAGGTTGATGCCAATTGGTGTGGCCGGATGACAGTCGCCGCCCAGCATCGCTGCGGTGATTACTTTGGCACTTACGCCTTTCACCTTAGGCTTGCGGAAGCGTGGGTCTACGGGCGAGTGGTCTTCAAACCATTGCGCATTGTCGCAGATTTTCTGTGTGCGCTTTGTGGCTTCCAAGTTCTTGAAGTTCACCACCGATTCCCAACTTGCTTTGATGCCGAGTGGGTCGCCGTATGTCTCGATGAATCCATTCACAAAGTCGATCCTTGAGTCGAGGTCTTCCACCCAGAGAATGCTGTATTCATCGAATGTCAGTAAGTCGCCTGTTTCGTAGAAGTCTATCAATGAGTGAATTACGTTTCGTTGCTTATCGTTTTCTGCCACTTCTGCGGCTTTCTCTAACCAACCCACGATTTTCTCGATGGCAGGAGAGTACATGCCGCCCACTTTCCATACCTTTTCCGTCAGTTTGCCATTCTCCTTCACTAATTTGCTGTTCAGTCCGTATGAAATTGGCGTGGAATCGTTAGGGTCGCTTTGTGCCTCGTAGAATTGAGCCACTTCTTTCTCTGTAACTCCTTCGTAGTAGTTGTTTGCGGAGTTTTTGATGACGTCAATGCCTTCTTTCTGGTTTACCCTCTTGGCGTAGAGGTTCGGGTCGAACATCACGGGGCAGATGGCGGATAGGAGTTTCTCGGGATCATTGCCATACTTTTCTATTGGAAGAGTATTGGCAGGAATGGTTTGCACCACATATTTGAAGTATCCTTCCGAAAATCCTGGTGCGAACTTGTCGGTTGCGTAGTGGTGGTGTATTCCGTTGGAGAACCAAACTCTTTTCAGGTAGGTGAGCAGGGCTTGAAACTCGTCGTTGTTGCGGTCGCCAGCGTAGTTAAGAAATACCGCCTCGAGTGTTTTACGGATGTCGAGGTTGTACTTGTTGTTTTGATCATAGAGGATGTCGCGCCCCTCGATGGCTGCTTCGGAGAGGAAGTAGATAAGTTTCTTTTGTTGCAGACTTAAATTCTCAAAGTCTGGAACTTTGTATCGAAGCACCTCAATGTCTGCGAAGCGGTCTACGTGATAGTTGAAAGCCTCGTTCTCGACAGGTTTCTCGCCTCCTCCGCAGGAGGTCAATGTTATTGCTGCCATAGTCAATATTTTGAATTTGTTTTTTATCGTCATATTATATTGAATTTAGGGATTGTTTCTTGCGTCAATGTTTTCCTCGAAAACCCATTCTCCTTTTTTGCAATGGTAGGCGTCGTATGTGAAGTCTGGTCCGTAATAGGCGCGGATGCCCGTGTACGATGGGTCAATCGGTGTTAGATGGTCGAAGATGATAGTCTCCGTCTGCGGTTGGTAGTCTAAGGTCATCTTCCCTTCCGAATTATATTCGAACACCGCGCGCAAAGGCGGATTTCTCTTTCCTTTGTTTTGGAATATATCTAAACCCAATTGTTTTAGCGTTCCATCTTCTTCAAATTGTATTGGTTCAATCACTTTGAAGTCTGTCACGGCGTCGTGTCCCGACCATCCCAGGGCGATGTAGTACTCAGCCCTCCGTTTTTTTACTTTAAATGCCTTGTAGTAAAGTGCGCCATACCATTTCTCGGGATTTATTTCTTTGTTCTCAGACGGCCGGAAAGGGTGGGGGAGGGTTTGCAATCGTGTTGTGGCGACTCCGTCCTTCCCTTTATACTGCACAAATCCGCCGAATTGGAAGGTCTTGTCTTCCATAGGGAACCCCCAGGTGTAGAATCTCACTTTTCCATCGTCGGAATATATTTTCCCGATGTGTGGCAGGTCGGCGAATGGATCGGCGAACGATCGTTCGTCTTTCAAAACTTCCTCCATTTTTTGTGAGATTCTTTTGTGGATTGCCAATTTTACGGAGTCGTCCCGGCAATCAATGATGGAATCGAATTGCAGGCGCAGTTCCTTCCTTAGCGCATCCTCTGCTTGTACCGAAAGGGTTTGCAGGAGGAAGGTGGACAACAATAGTGCAAGAAAGTGTCTCATTTCGTGTCCTCCTTGGGTTGTGTTTCAGATTTGCAGTTGTCGCAGAAACAATTCCAAAGGACATCGTCCGTGGGCGTTGGTGCGGTGAGGTCTATTTCCTCTTTCGACACGGGGTGGATGAATCTTATGTGGCGAGAGTGCAGGCTGATACCTCCGTTTTTGTTGGAACGGGGAAATCCGTACTTCAAATCCCCCTTTATGGGACAACCGATGTGTGCCAATTGTGCGCGTATCTGGTGATGTCTTCCCGTAAAGAGTTCTATCTCCAAAAGATAGTAGTTGTCTGTCTTACCGATGATGCGGTAGGTGAGTTTCGACTCTTTTGAGTTGGGCACTTCCTTGTCGTACACAAAGGTTTTGTTCATCCGTTCGTTTCTCACTAAGTAGTTGCAGAGCGTCTGTTCGTCCTGCGGTGGGCGATTTTTCACAATTGCCCAGTAGTGCTTGGTCAGGTTGTGGGTGCGAAACATCTCGTTGAGCCGCGCCAAAGCTTTGGAGGTCTTGGCTAACAACACCAGTCCACTCACCGGGCGGTCCAACCGATGCACCACGCCGATGAACGCGTTCCCGGGCTTGCCGTATTTCTCCTTGAGGTAGCGTTGCACCTTTTCCGAGATGGGCTCGTCCCCGGTTTTGTCGCCTTGCACGATTTCCGAGCAAGTCTTGTTCACGGCGATTATATGGTTATCTTCATAAATTATTTCCATGAAGGAGATTTTTAGAGGTTGCGCTGTCTCACCGCCTCGTAGATCATTACGCCGGCAGCCACAGAAACATTCAGTGAGGAGATGTTGCCGAGAATCGGGATTCGCACCAGCTCGTCGCAGAGCCGTAGCACCTCGGGCGACACGCCCTTGTCTTCTGCGCCCATAACGATGGCGACTGGGTCTTTTAGGTTGGATTTCGTATATTCCATCGCCGCCTTTTCGGAGGCTGCCACAATGCGGATGCCGCACTTCTTCATCTCTTTCAAGGTCGATACGAGGTTGGGCTCTTTGCATACGGGCAGTGTGTGTAGTGCGCCGGCGGATGTCTTGATGGCATCTGCGTTGACTGATGCGCCGCCTTTCACGGGAATGACGATCGCATCCACTCCGGCGCACTCGCATGTGCGGGCGATGGCGCCAAAGTTACGCACGTCCGTAACTCCGTCCAACACAATGAATAGCGGACTTCGTCCCTCTTCAAATATGGTGGGTATCAGGTTGGAAACCTCCTCGTAGGTCGTCTGGCAGATGAAGGCAATGGCTCCCTGGTGGTTCTTCCGTGTGTAGCGGTTCAGCCGTTCTACTGGCACATGTTGCACCTGCACGTTGGCGTGGTCTTTCAATGCTGCGAACAATTCTTTCGATAGTTCGCTCTGCAAGTCTTTTTTCAGAATGATTTTGTCTATCTGCTTGTCAGACTTTATCGCTTCTATGATGGCTCGTATGCCAAATATCATCTCACTTTCTCTCATCTTTCGGTCTTCGTTTATTCTTGGTTCATTGTCAAAAGCCCTTCGGGCAATTCCATTTGGATAACTCTTTTGTCATCGTCAATGGCGATGATGTAATCGTCTACGGCAGGGATGTAGAACTCTTCCCCGTCTTCATTTTCCACTAAGAAAAGATAATTTTCGGTGGAATCGTCAATTTGGACGATCTCTCCGATAGGACTCCCGCACTCGTCAATGATTTGAAATCCTTCGTAGTAGGCGGCTCCTTCCACGTCTGCTCCCGAAAGATCTTGCGGCAGGTATTTCCGTTCGATGTAGAGCGGACATTTCAGCAAGATTTTCGCGTTCTTGTCGTTGTCGATGCCTTCAAATTTTACCAATGCGGTTTCTTCATTCTTGAATCGGAGTTCCTCTACGAAGAATGGCACGAATATCCCGTCTACCTCGCAGATGAGGCACGGAGCGTCAGCTTCTTCGAAAACATCTGTCGAGAACGAAAACGCCAACATCCCTTGCAATCCGTGGGGTTTCTGTATCTTTCCTATCTGGAATAGGTCTTTACGATCAATCATTCCTTGGTTTCTGTATTCCTTATTATATGTATTGCAAATTTAGGAATAAATATGGAAGAATGGGACGCTCTGTAGAGTGATTTTCTTCCTCGTCCCTGGTTGCTAACTCCATAGCCCGAATTGTATCCGTTTTTTGAATTGTTACGCGTTTTGTTTTATCTCTGCACCGCCGATTGATATTGGTCGGCATAGAATTGTGAAATATAACATAAAGAGATGAAAAAGGTAAGTTTTGCCAAGTGTGTTTTATTGGTGGTTTTCGGTTTCGTGGTTGCTATGAGTGCTTGTAAGAAGGACGAGGACGATAACGGTGAAAAGGAAGAGCAAACAAACAATCAAGATGATTCGGAAGATTCTGGGAAAGACGAAGAGGAAGTAGTTTTCGACGCTTCGGCGGGTGTGCTGCCTAAGGCGATTTTCGCAGTATCTGCCAGCAAAACGGTGGTCTTCTCGCAAGGAAACCTCCAATATAATGCGAACAACGGGAAGACGCATAAAACGGCGACTGGCATTGCAGCGGGTACTTGGCGCTTTGCCGCACACCAGTATGATTGTATCGGTGAGGCGAATTCGAAAATCTCGGAGGATTATGAGGGCTGGATCGACCTCTTCGGGCGTGCTACTTCTGGTTGGAACAGTGGAGTGGAGGCCTATCAGCCATGGTTCTCATCAAGTAGTAATGTTTACTATCTGACATCCAATCTTGTGGACAACTACGCTAATGCCGACTGGGGCGTGTTCAACGCTATTTCTAATGGTGGAGATGTGCCGGGTAAATGGCGCACTTTGACTGCCGACGAGTGGTGCTACCTGTTCCAGAAAAGTACGTGGACGCTTGCCAAGATCAAGGGGACGCTTTGTTTTCTACTCTTCCCAGCTGGTTTTGTCGCTCCCGATGGGCTTTCTGTCTCTTTCCTCAGTACCGGCACGACGCAGAATTTCAAATCCAAATTCGATGTGACTATTTATGCGGGTAATGTTTATTCTGCCGAACAATTTGCTCTGTTAGAGGAGGCGGGTGTCGTCGCCTTGCCTTGTGCGGGGTGGCGCTCGGGGAAAACGCTTTACAGCGTGGAGAATAATGGATGCTATTGGTCATCTTCCTCGGCATCGTATGGCGATGCTTATTACTTCATTTTCAAGGAAGACTATATGATGGCAAACCTTACGACTCCTGCCTATACTGGTAACTCCGTGCGGTTGGTGCGCGATGTGGAGGATTGATTTAGGCTGAGGCGTGTTAGATTTATGCGGAAGAGAGTGGAAAATCCCCATTTCTCTTCCGTTTTTGTTTGAAAAGTGGACTGATAGGGATTAAACGGGGAGTTTCTCTGTGATTTTAATTCAAAATGGCGTGTTGTAAAACATTGATACACAACATATCCGAAAAAACTTCTCAATTTTGCGAAAAAAACTTCCCCGAACATTTGGTCGGTAAG
>CAVGRN010000034.1:0-23689 GCA_963631545.1 Paludibacteraceae bacterium
TGCTGAGTCTTGTAAATTGGGTAAAAAAAGAACGCACCATTGCTGGCACGTTCCTTGAAAAAATCTTTTTCTTGTTACTCTGCGGCTGGAGTTTCCTCGGCAGTAGCCTCAGTTTCAGCAGCGGCAGCCTCGGCAGCAGCCTCTTTTGCAGCGGCTTCGAGTGCGGCAGCAGCCTCAGCACGTTTCTTCGACAATGCCTCAGCCTTTGTTGCGTTGATGGCCTGCTCAGCCTCCAAACGCTTCTTAGCCTCTGCTCTCTTGTCGCTCTCCTTCTTGGAAACAACGGCTTGAGTCTTCTTGTCTTTCTCAGTCATCCAAGCATTGAACTTCTGCTCTGCCACTTCCTCTGAGAATGCGCCCTTCTTAACACCACCCAGCAAGTGCTTCTTCATATAAACACCTTTTTCGCTCAAGATGTTTCTTGTGGTGTCTGTTGGCTGTGCTCCTACTGATACCCAGTACAAAGCTCTTTCGAAGTTTAGCTCAACTGTAGCAGGATTCGTGTTTGGGTTGTAGAAGCCCAATCTTTCGATGCACTTACCATCGCGTGGTGCCCTGCTATCTGCTACGACGATGTGGTAAAACGCGTACCCCTTGTGGCCGTGTCTTTGCAATCTAATTTTAGTTGCCATTTTTTGTTTTTTGTTTTTTTGTTAAACTTCTTTTTTGCTAAAAAGCGGTTGCAAAGGTAGCGATTTATTTTTGATTATCAAACCCTAACACCTTGTTTTTGCTTTGTGTGGCGATGAATTCTTTCAGATAGGCGGGTTCGAAGTAGGCGACATCTTGGTATTCCTGCCGCTTGTATGCTTCTTCTGCCTCTTTTGCCATATTGGTGGCGAGGGGAATGACACCGTCAATGAAGTGTGCGTTGGCGTGCGTGATGGTGCTTTTGCATTTCTGCGCGCCATTGCCGAAAAAGTAGCAAGGGTGTTGGTCGAGCAACTCGTGGAAACTCTCTTCCGTGATGATGTCTGCCGATGTTTCGCGCACTTGGTTCAGTTGCGTGTCGAAAAATGCGGTGTAGACCTCCATTCTCCGGGCATCGATCATTGGGCAAAGTAGGGCGTCGGTTGGAAGTGTGTTCGAGGATAGGACGCTTTGAGCGATGACTCTCAGCGTGGGTATCGCTAATAGTTTTACGTCAGCCCCGAAGCAGAGTCCCTTTGCTGTGGAGACCCCGATTCTCAGTCCTGTGTAGGAGCCCGGCCCGCTGCTTACTGCCACGGCATCGGCTTTGATGTTTTGGGCCGTCATGAAATCTTTCATTTCTTTAAGGTAGGGGGCTAACAGGGTGGAGTGTTGCTGCCCTTCCGTTTGGTGGCGTTCCCACACGTTTTCGCCGTCAATCTCTAATGCTGTGGAGCATACTTCGGTGGATGTTTCAATGGATATGATTGTCGCCATTTTGTTACTTAATTATCGTTAGGAGGATCTCCTCTTCGCTTGCAAATTTACATTAATTTAAGGCGACAATGGGAATGTGGAAAAAAGAATTTAAATTTGCGGTGTATGAAATCAAAATCTTGTAGATAATGGTGCTTTCAATGACGGGATTCGGCAAGGCGACTTGCGAGGTAGGATTCCAAAAAATTACGATAGAGATAAAATCGCTGAATAGTAAACAGTTAGATCTTTTTTCTCGCATTTCAAATTCCTATAAAAATAGGGAATTGGAGATCCGCAACATCATTGCTCAGCGGTTGGAGAGGGGCAAGGTGGAGTTCAATTTGTTCTCGGAGTCGGTAGGTGGTGAGAATTCCACCCAGATAAACGAGTCGGTTGTAGAGGCGTATTTCAAGCGCATCAAGTCTTTGTCGGACAAGTTGGGCGTTCCCGAGCCTGCCGATTGGATGACGCTTTTGCTGCGCATGCCTGATGTGATGAAGACTGATGCGCAGGAGGCTGACGAGGAGGATTGGCAGGTTGTGAAGAAAGCCGTGGAGGAGGCTGTCGATGCGTTGGTGGAGTTCCGTCGGCGTGAGGGCGAGTCGCTGTCGGCTGTCTTCAATCAGAAAATCGGAAACATCCGCAGTCTGCTTGCCACCATCGACCCGTTTGAGGCCGAGCGTGTCGGGAAAATCCGCGCGCGCATTGAGGAAAACCTGAATGCGATTAAGGGGATTGAGTTTGATAAGAACCGTTTGGAGCAGGAACTCATTTATTACATAGAGAAGTTGGATGTGAACGAGGAGAAAAACCGTTTGCGCCAGCATCTGATTTATTTTGAGGAAACGATGAAGGCAGAGGGCAATTCTGGCAAGAAACTCGGGTTCATTGCTCAGGAAATCGGCCGGGAGATAAACACGTTGGGCTCCAAGTCCAACCATTCGGAGATGCAGAAAATCGTTGTCAAGATGAAGGACGAGTTGGAGCAAATCAAAGAGCAGGTCTTGAATGTCCTTTAACCTTTATAATTAAGAAGGAAGTATGGAAAACGGGAAAATGCTGATTGTGTCCGCTCCGTCGGGTGCGGGCAAAAGCACGATGATAAATTATCTGATGAGCCAGTTCCCCGAGTTGGAGTTCTCCATCTCTGCCACAAGTCGGTTGCCGCGCGGTGAAGAGAAGGACGGAGTGGAGTATTATTTCCTCACGCCGGGGGAGTTCAGAAAGAGGATTGAGGCTGGAGAATTTCTTGAGTTCGAGGAAGTCTACAAGGATAAGTTCTACGGAACATTGAAGAGCGAAGTGGTGCGTATCAATGCGAAGAAACACGTCGTTGTGTTCGATGTCGACGTGGTGGGCGGCTGCAATATAAAGAAGATGTATGGTGGAAATGCGCTGTCCGTCTTCATTATGCCTCCGTCAATCAATGTCTTGCGAGAGCGTTTGGTGGGTCGCGGAACAGACTCGGCCGAGGTGATAGAGGATAGAATTGCGAAAGCCTCGTACGAGGTGACATTTGCAGAGCGTTTCGATAGAATTGTGGTTAACGATGATTTGCGTGCGTCGCAGGCGTTGATCAAGAAAATCGTTGGCGAGTTTTTGGCGGACTGAAATGAGGAGGGTGGCGCTATACTTCGGATCGTTCAACCCCGTACATAACGGGCATTTGATGCTTGCTAACTATATTGCAGAGTATGAGCAGGTTGATGAAGTGCGTTTCGTCGTGTCCCCCCAGAATCCGTTTAAGGAAAATAAAAATCTGTTGCCGGATGGGTTGCGACTTGACTTGGTGCGCCGTGCGGTGGAGGGATATCCGAAGTTTTCGGTGTCCGATGTAGAGTTCTCTTTGCCCAAACCATCTTACACATTCGACACGCTGTCCGTTTTAACCCGTCAGGAACCCGATACGCGTTTTGCGTTGGTGATGGGCGGCGATAACCTTAGTGGTCTTTCCCAGTGGAAAAACATTGAAGGAATAATGGAGATGTGCGACGTGTGGGTTTATCCACGCCCAGGCTGCGATATGACGGTGCCGGCGTGTTGGAAAGACAATATCCGAGTGTTGCAAAACGTGCCGATGATGGAGGTTTCGTCGACGATGATACGGCAAGCGATGATGGAGGGCAAGGACCTTCGATATTTTATGCCCAAGGAGGTGAAAGACAATTTGCCGCGTGAAATTGTGAAATAAAAAAAAATCCATTATTTTTGCACACCCTCGTTTCGGGTTCGCATTGAATTATGCGATGTGGAATTTTTTTAGGAAATAATAAAAATAAAATAGTTCAAAAGAAAATGGCTAACAAAAAACAGGAAGAAACCGAGATTGAAGTTTTTGACAATATGGATAATGCGCTCAATGTTGGTGAAGCATTCCTTGAGAAAAACCAAAGCAAAATCCTCATCGGATTGGCTGTTGTAGCGGCACTTGTAATTGCGGTTGTTTGTTACAAGAGTTTTTATTCCGCTCCGCGGGAAGCAAGTGCGAAGGAGAGTATTTTCGAAGCAGAGAAGATGTTCGCTCGCGATTCGTTCCAACTCGCATTGGATGGCAACGCTGATATGATGGGATTCTTGGATGTGATTGACGAGTACGGCTCGACAGAGGCTGGTAATTTGGCAAAAGGTTACGCTGGCTTGTGCTACAAGCAGTTGGGGGACAATGAAAAGGCAGTAGAGTATTTGGAAAGCTTCTCGGCCGATGGAAAAATCGTTAAACCAGCCATTTATGGTGCTATTGGCGATGCTTACTGGGACTTGAACAAGGCAGACAAGGCACTCTCTTATTATAAGAGAGCCGCAAGCACCGACAACGAAATGGTAACTCCGTTCTACAAGAAACGCGCGGCTTTGCTTTTGCTTTCGCAAAACGAGAACGAGAAAGCGTTGTCTTTGTTGGAGAGCATCGTAAAGGATTATCCTAACTACCAGGATTTGGCGGAGGTAAAGAAGTACATTGAGTTCGCAAAATAAAAAAGGATGACAGGATGGCGACAGTCGATTTGTCTCAATATGATATAAACGCAGTACCAAGCGCCGCAGAAATGGCGTTTGGTATTGTTGTTTCTGATTGGAACGATAAAGTAACACATCGCTTGTTGGAGGGCGCATTCGACACGTTGGTGAAGCACGGAACTGACCCCGACAACATACTTGTTTTTCATGTGCCGGGAAGCTTTGAACTGGTGAATGCCTCGGCGAAGGTGAGCGAGCTGAATGTGGATGCCGTTATAGCCCTTGGTTGTGTGGTTCGTGGAGGAACGCCCCATTTTGATTATGTGTGCCAGGGAGTAACGCATGGCTTGGCTGCGTTGAATGCAAAAGGCACTATCCCATTCATTTTCGGACTGTTAACCACCGATGATATGCAGCAAGCGTTGGAGCGTGCCGGTGGTGTTTTGGGCAATAAGGGTGTCGAAGCGGCTGTAACCGCAATAAAAATGGTGGATTTGCACAAAAAACTTTTGGAGTTTACATAAAAAGGTGTTACCTTTGCACCGTCAAAAAAGGAGGGGCGTGTCGCCTAGTGGCAATGGCAAGAGACTGTAAATCTCTCGACTTCGGTCTTCGGTGGTTCGAGTCCACCCACGCCCACAAAAAAGATTGCGGAAGTAGCTCAGTTGGTAGAGCATCAGCCTTCCAAGCTGAGGGTCGCGGGTTCGAACCCCGTTTTCCGCTCAAAGGAATAAACGAGGGGTCTTGGCGCTCTTCGTTTTTTTGCGTTTTAAGAGGTTTTTAACTTTTAAATGGCAAAAAGGCTAAAAGATATTTTCATCGGAAAATAATAATCCGTATTTTTGCAAAAAACAAATAACTTAAAACAATAAACTATGTTACAGGATTTGGTTGGAGAAAACGCTGGTAAGGTTTGGCGTTTGTTGAACGAGAAGGGTGAGTTGACTTTCACTCAGATCAAGAAAGAGTTAAAAGGTAAAAATGAGGATCTTTATATGGCGATTGGATGGTTGCTTCGCGAAAACAACATCTACTGCCATGAGGAGGATGACAAGATGTTCTTTGTCAGCCGTTAAGCCCCATCGTTCTATCATACGGAAAAAGGGAGGTCGTTTTGAAGCGGTCTCCCTTTCTTGTTGCGTCAATCGGTTTACTCTACCTTGACTTCCTGTTCTATGTTTTTCCACCGAGAGGGAAGTGTTTCATTCAAAGATTTTTTTGATGCCATTCCCAATAATTAGTCAAATATTTCTGTATGTGGTTTATTTGTCTATCTTTGTCGCAATAATTTATACCATGATTAAAAATTTTTCAAACGACAAGGATGAAGAAGGTTTTTACACTATTCGCAGGATTTGCGTTCCTGTCGTCGGTTTTTGCGGCGGGTAAAACGCAGATGTACATGCACGTTGATGGCGATGGAATCTCATCAAAGTTTTTGGTTTCGGAAGTAGATAGCGTCTGGTTCTCGCAAGAAGAGGCGGAAGAGGTCGACTTGTACCCTGGCACATGGCGCAGTTCTGCGCTTCCTTCTCTTAAGGATGTCTACAAGAAACATTTCGATTATTTTGGAATCGCAGCGGAGTACGGTAATTTTGGATTGAAGCAGGAGGGCGACAACAAATACACGGCGACCTACAGTCAGCAGTATTGGGGAACTCCTGGGCAGCTTTATTACGATGAGATTCGGCAGGGAATTGCAAAACATGCCAATTCCATTACGCTTGGCAATGAGATGAAACCACAGTTTATGTTGGCTTGGTGGAGTGTTGGTAGCGGCGGAAGTGTTGCAACGACAGATTTCACAGGCTCTAACGGAAAAACGATTAAAGTGCCAACCGCGCTGCCTAACGAGAAGTTGCTTTATGCAACGATGAATGCGGCAAAGAAGATGGGCGTACAGATCCGTGGCCACGTGTTGACGTGGCATTCGCAGACCCCGGACGATTTCTTTGCTGAAGGTTATAGTGCATCGGTGGGTTCAAATGGATTGCTCACCAATGCGGTGGATAAGGAAACGATGACGGCCCGCCATGAGTGGTATATCAAGACGGTGCTTGAGTGTGTGGCAAATTGGGAGGCTGCCAACGGCTATGGCGAAGGCAACCGCATTGTTTGGGTGTGGGATGTTGTGAACGAGGCGTGTGCAGATGATGCTACGAAAGAGTTGCCATATAGAGGGTCAACCACTGGCACGAAAGATAAGAGTCCGTCAAGTGGCGGTTCACGTTGGTATCAGATTTACGGTAGCAATGAGTTCATTGTCAATGCGTTCCGTTTTGCGAATGCGTACGCACCTGCCGATGTGAAACTCTGTTACAACGACTATAACGAGTATATGGATTACTCAGGAGGCTGGAAGACCACAGCGATAGAGAGTTTGGTGAAAGCGGTGCAGAATGGAGCTGCGCAGACGGTGAATGGCAAGAGTGTGAAGCCAAGAATTGAAGTTGTCGGAATGCAATCGCATTTAGGAACGTCATGGCCAGGCACGACGTCGTATGAGAATGCTATCAAGCGTTTCTTGGCGTTAGGATGTGATATTCATGTTTCAGAGTTGGATTTCAGTGCGAAGAGTCAAGCCGAGGCAGTAACTGCGTACACAGAGTATTTCAAATTGCTTACGAAGTATGGCAAGAGTTATTCAGGCTCAAACAGAATCACGAGTGTAACGATCTGGGGAGTCAACAATGAGAGTTCGTGGATCAATCCATCTTCAAGTGGAGGTTCGAAGACCTATCCGTTGTTGTTCAACATTATAGACAATGTAACGACAACCAAGAAAACCGTAACGTATGACACAGGGCAAGAGGATCTTCCGGCCTACGATGAGGGAGACTCCTATAAGCCAAATGATGCGTTTTATGCGGTAGTCAAAGTCGCAAACGAGTAGTTGGTCGCATAAAAACAGGAAAGGAGAGCGTAGCCTGATGGTTGCGTTCTCCTTTTTTGTCTGATAGACAAAAAAAATTTTTTCTTGATAATCAGATTTTTGCAAAAAAATCAGGTTTTGCATTCTGAAATATAAAAGAAGAGAAAGTAAGAAGAAGTGAAAAAAAGTATAACTTTGCGAAAATTAGAGAATTGAAATAAAAACAAGTAATAAAATGGCAAAAATAAGAGGGGCTGTTGTAGTCAATCGGGATAGATGCAAAGGGTGCCAGTTGTGCGTTGTCGCTTGTCCTGCGAAAGTGCTGACTATGTCCAAGCATGTGAATGCCAAAGGCTATAACTTTGCCGTTATGGAGAATGAGGAAGCGTGCGTAGGCTGCGCGAGTTGTGGAGTTGTGTGTCCCGACGGATGCATCTCGGTGTATAAAATGAAAATTGAATAGACGATGAGCGAAGAAGTAAAATTAATGAAGGGTAACGAGGCCATTGCGCACGCTGCCATTCGTTGTGGATGCGATGGCTACTTCGGGTACCCAATCACTCCACAGTCTGAGGTGATGGAAACGCTTATGGAGATCGAGCCTTGGAAGACGACCGGTATGGTTGTTTTGCAAGCCGAGAGTGAGGTTTCTTCCATTAATATGGTTTATGGTGGAGCCGGCACGGGCAAGAAGGTGATGACCTCTTCCTCCAGTCCGGGCGTGTCGCTGATGCAAGAAGGTATTTCTTACTTGGCAGGTGCCGAGTTGCCTGCGCTGATTGTCAATGTTATGCGTGGCGGTCCAGGATTGGGAACAATCCAGCCGAGCCAGGCCGATTATTTCCAGACGGTAAAGGGTGGTGGACACGGCGACTACCGGCTCATCACGTTAGCACCCGCCTCGGTGCAGGAGATGGCAGACTTCGTTGGAATGGCTTTCGATTTGGCGTTCAAATACAGAAATCCAGCGGTTATTTTGGCAGATGGTGTCATCGGCCAGATGATGGAAAAGGTTGTCCTTCCAGACTATAAGCCAAGACGCACAGACGAGGAGATTGAAAAGGAGTGTCCTTGGGCAGCCATCGGAAAGCCCGCTTCGAGGAAAAATAACATCATCACTTCGTTGGAGTTGAAGCCCGAGGTGATGGAGCAGAATAACCTTCGCTTTCAAGCCAAATATAAACTCATTGAGGAGAATGAGGTGAAGTACGAAACATTCCTTTGCGATGATGCCGACTACCTTTTAGTGGCTTTCGGTTGCTCAGCGCGTATCTGTCAGAAAGCGTGCGAGTTGGCTCGCGAGAAAGGCATCAAGATGGGGCTTCTTCGTCCTATCACGCTTTGGCCTTTCCCAACGAAAGCCATTGCCGGATATGCTGATAAGGTGAAGGCGATGCTTTCCGTAGAGTTGAACGCCGGACAGATGGTGGAGGATGTCCGCTTGGCTGTTGCCGGAAAAGTTCCTGTGGAGCATTACGGCCGTTTGGGTGGCATCGTGTTCACGCCAGACGAGATCGTAGAGGCGGTGAAGAGCAAATTTATGTAGTACCCCTTTTAGTAGAAGAAAAATGACAATAGAAGATATAATAAAACCCGAGAATCTGGTTTACAAGAAACCAGATGTCATGAATGATACCCCAATGCACTATTGCCCTGGTTGCAGCCATGGCGTTGTGCACAAGTTGGTGGCAGAGGTTATCGGTGAGATGGGATTGGAAGATCAGACAGTGGGAGTGACTCCGGTTGGATGTGCGGTGTTTGCCTACAACTATTTGGATATCGACTGGGAGGAGGCTGCCCATGGGCGTGCGCCTGCGTTGGCAACGGCTATCAAACGCTTGCGTCCCGATCGGTTGGTTTTCACTTATCAGGGCGACGGCGACCTTGCCGCCATCGGTACTGCGGAAACTATCCACGCTTGCAACCGTGGCGAGAACATCGCTATCATCTTCATCAATAATGGTATCTATGGAATGACGGGCGGACAGATGGCGCCAACAACCCTCGAGGGTATGAAGACCTCCACCTGCCCATACGGTCGTGATGTCAAGATAAATGGCTATCCTCTGAAAATCACTAACATACTTAAGGATTTAGAGGGAACACGCTTCGTTACGCGTCAAAGCGTGCATACCGCTGCGGCAGTGCGCAAGGCAAAAGCGGCAATCCGTAAGGCTTTTGAGAATTGTATGGATGGCAAAGGCGGTGCTAACGTCGTCGAGATTGTCTCCACTTGCTCATCGGGTTGGAAACTTTCTCCAGTGAAAGCCAACAAGTGGATGGAGGAGAATATGTTCCCAGCCTATCCGCTTGGTGTTTTGAGAGATCGCGATGCTAACATTTAAACGAAAAGTCATGACAGAAGAAATCATCATAGCAGGATTCGGAGGACAGGGTGTCCTCTCAATGGGAAAAATCTTAGCCTATTCGGGTCTGATGCAAGGTAAAGAGGTTACTTGGATGCCGGCTTATGGCCCTGAGCAACGAGGCGGAACCGCCAATGTTACTGTGATTTTGAGCGACGAGAAGATCAGCTCTCCTATCCTCAATGCATACGACACGGCGATCATCCTCAACCAACAGTCGTTAGACAAGTTTGAGAAAACCGTTAAGCCCGGCGGAACTTTGATTTACGACCCTTATGGTATCGTAACCGCTCCGACCCGCACGGATATCCACATCTACAAAATCAATGCGATGGATATGTCCATCGAGATGAACGCTCCAAAGTCGTTTAATATGATTATGCTTGGCGGACTTTTGAAAGTGCGCCCTATCGTGGAGTTGGAGAACGTGTTGAAAGGCTTGAAGAAGACTTTGCCTGAACGCCACCACCACCTTATCCCGATGAATGAGGAGGCTCTGCGTAAGGGTATGGAAATCATTCAAAAGTAATGAATCGTTAATCATAGGCGCGGTGGGAAATCTTGCCGCGCCTTTTTTGTTTTGTTGATTATGGTTTTAGATAAATTAGACAATTTAGAGGTGTATGCGGGTTTGCACCCATCGTTTCCGAAAGTGTTCAGTTACTTGCGTACGTTGGATTTCAATACGTTGCCTGTCGGGAAAATCGAGGTGGATGACAGTTTCTTCATCAATGTAGACATGAGTGAGTTGAAGACTGAGGGTGCTTATTTGGAGGCGCATGACCAATACATTGATATCCAGATTCCAGTGCTATTGTCCGAAAACGTCGGGTACGCTCCGCGGATAAAGTGCGGAAAGATAAGGAAGGACGAGCGTCCGGAGAAAGATATTGTTTTTTATGACGATGATTTTGAAAGCCAGTTCCGTATGAACGTCGGTTCTTTCGCGATTCTCTTTCCACAGGATGCCCATGCGCCGCTCATCGGCAAAGGGAAAACGAAAAAATTGGTTGTGAAGGTGAAAATCTGACGGTTTATGTCCGTGTTGTTTTTCTTAGTTGAAAAAGAGAAGCGAAGTTTCCTGCGAACACTGCGCATTTGGCTTCGTAACATTGTAGTATTCTTTTTCGTTTCAACCGTCTTGGCGGTTTTGGCAGTGCGGTGTGTGCCTGTGGTCGTTACTCCGCTGATGGTCATTCGCCTTGTAGAACAGAAAACCTCTGGTAACCCTTTGAAAATGGAGCGGCGATGGATGCCGTTAGATTCCATTTCACCGAATGTCATCGATGCGGTCATTGCGTCAGAGGATAATCACTTTTTGCAACACAATGGGTTTGATTTTGAAGCCATAAGGATTGCAGCCAACGACAACCGAAAGGGAAAACGTATGCGTGGGGGCAGCACTATATCACAACAGGTGGCGAAAAACGTGTTTCTTTGGCCGTCGAGGACTTGGCTTCGGAAGGGCTTGGAATGCTATTTCACTCTTTTGTTAGAGTTATTCCTGCCCAAGGAAAGAATTATGGAATTATACTTGAACGTGGTGGAGTTTGGCGATGGCTTGTATGGTGTGGAGGCAGCCTCAAAGAGATATTTCAAACATTCGTCATTGCGGTTGAGTCGGGACGAAGCCGCTTCGCTTGCCGCAACGCTGCCCGCACCGCTTGTCAGCAATCCGTCGCATCCCTCTTCTGGATATTGGAAGCGGAAAGCGCACGCATTGAAAGTTATGAGTTTGTTGAAAAAGACGGAGTGGGGGTTCCGCTCGCCGAAAAAGAAACAGTAGCGAGTTTCCCGTCAGGTAAGGATTTCTGATTGTTAGCAAATAATTGTGTAAATAAAAATTCCATTTGAGTTGAGATTTAAGAATTTTTATATATTTGCGAAGACTTAGACTATAAAATTGTTTTATTTAAGGAGAACGTGGCTATATGATACGAGAACTGACTATTGCGTGTTTATCGTTTCTGTTGGTGTGTGGATGTTCGAATGAGAACGTGCAGAAACCCGAAAATAAAGAAGTGGAATCAAAAGAGAAGAAATCGTCTTCTCCTTTTGGAAAAATAACGCCGGCTTCGAAAGAGGCGGAAGTGTTGATGCCGTATGAGTACCCTAAGGGGTCGCCCGTGGACAAGTGGGGGAAACTTCAAGTGCAGGCAGACTCTAACGGTGTGCGTCGCTTGTGCGACGAGAAAGGAAATCCCGTGCAGTTGCGCGGTATGAGTTCGCACGGCATGCAATGGCCAGGTGTGGCGAACATAACTGAGGATAACCTCCGTTCTCTGCGTAAAGATTGGAATTGCAACGTGTTCCGCCTCGCATTCTATGTTGATGAGGAGGGCGGATACGCCTATAATCCGACGCACCGCTCGAATCACCTTGAAAATGTGGTGAAGTGGTGTGCAGAAAATGGAATGTATGTTTTGATAGATTGGCACGTTTTGAACCCAGGAAACCCGCAGAGCTACTACTATCGCAAGCACCCTAAGACGGGGGTTGATTTGGCGGCAGACTTCTTCACTTATTGCTCACGCCGCTTCCAATATCAAAAGCATGTGCTTTATGAACTTTGCAATGAGCCAAATTCAAACAAGGGTCAGGTTACGTGGTTGCGTCACGTTAAGCCTTATTGCGAGGATATGTTGAAAATCATCAGAGCGAAGGATAAGGATGTTGTATGCATCTGCGGTACGCCAGACTGGTGCCAGCGTCCGCAAGACGTGATTGGGCATGAACCGCAAGACGAGAACGGCGAGGTGTATAAGAATCTGATGTATGCCTTCCATTTCTACGCCGCTTCACACAACGATGGTACACCGATTGATACAACGTATGGCTGTGTGGGTCAAGACTTTATGACTCCTTTTAGAAAAGGAGACACCGCTCGCGGAATTCCTTGTATCTTGAAAGAATTACCGATTTTTGTAACCGAATTTGGTACGACGGATGCCAGCGGTTGGACGAATTTCAGTCCGGGTCTGTCCGACAAGTGGCTGAACATTTTTGCCGGAAACAACGATGCTCATCAAGTGGTAAGTTGGTGTAACTGGAGTTACAGTGCCGAGGGAGGTGAGTGCGCCGCACTGAAATGGAACGATGGAAAGATGAACCCGATGGATCCGAAAATCCTTACAGAATCGGGAAAATACATTATGAAGAAATTGCATGAGTATAAGAATTAATTTTGCCGTATATTCTGAAATATGAGAAAACACTGTTTGTTGCTGGTTTATTGTCTGTTTGCTGTTTTAAATGGCTATTCGTCTCCGAAGCGGGAGATGCGAGGAGCGTGGATAGCGACTGTGGCGAACATTGATTGGCCGGCGGCAAAGGTGAATAATTCTACAATCCAAAAGCAGGAGATGCTCTTGCTTTTGGATTCTTTGTGTAAATGCGGGGTAAATACGGTTATTTTCCAGTGCCGTCCTACTGCGGATGCCCTCTATAAATCGGATATAGAACCTTGGTCGGAGTGGCTGACGGGAAAGCAGGGCACCGCCCCCGACGATTCTCTTTTTGACCCACTGCGCTTTGTTGTTGACGAGGCTCACAAGCGTTGTATGGAGGTACACGCGTGGATAAATCCTTATCGCGTGACCAACAGGGAGGATGCGGTTCTCGCTCCTTCGCATTTGTATTATCGCAAACCCTATTTGTTCAAAAAATACGGAGACAAAATCTTCTTCGACCCAGGGTTGAAAGAAACGGAGGATTATCTGATTTCCGTACTTCGGGATATCGTGGCTCGCTATGATGTGGATGCGCTGCATTTGGATGACTATTTTTATCCGTATCCCGTTGGAAAAACGGATTTTCCTGATGATGAAACATTTAAGAAGAATAACCGAGGATTTAAGAACAAGGCGGATTGGCGGCGCGACAATGTGAACCGAACCGTCCGTAGGATACGTGAGATGCTGCGGCAGGAGAAGCCATGGGTTCAGTTTGGTGTGAGTCCGTTTGGCGTTTGGCGCAATAAATCAAAGGATGCGAGAGGCTCCGAGACCAAGGCGGGTGTTACCAACTACGACCATTTGTATGCCGATGTGCTGCTTTGGGCGGAGGAGGGTTGGATTGACTATCTTGCACCGCAACTTTATTGGGAATTGGGTAAGGCTGTGGCAGACTATGCCGTGCTTGCCCCTTGGTGGAAAAATAACACGCCGGAGTCTTGCCGCCTCTACTATGGCTTGTTTGCTTCCGGTTTGGAGGTGAATAAGCCGGCAGTTTGGAAACGCCCCAACGAATTGGTGCGCCAAATGCGTTTCAATGAATCCAACTCTCGTCCCGAAGGAGTACTGTTTTATAGCACACACTATTTTTTGCGCAATCCGCAGGGGCTGTTAGACAGTTTGAAAACGGATTTTTTCCATTGTGCGGCAATTCCGCCATTGTCTAAAAATGCACCGGAGGCGTTCTCTCCGATGAACCTCACCTTGAGTGGCGACACGTTGCGCTGGGACTCGGTCATTGCGGATGGTGGAGATGCCATCTCCTATTATATGGTATACGCTTTTCCAGAAGATGCGGTGTGCAACTTTGATTTGCCAGACAATTGGGTGGCAAAGACCGCCGAGAGCTTCTTTGTGTTTGATAAAGAAACACTTCTGCCCAACACGCATTATAACATCACCGTGACATCCGTTAATCGGTATAGAAGTGAGAGCGAGCCGTTTGAGTTTGTCTCTTATTTTCAGCCAGATAGCACATTTGTCCCGACTATCGTCAAACCCGAACCACTTGATGAGCAAGAGAAAGCAAAAGGCAAGAAAGGTGGCAAGCGGAAGAGACATAGAAGAGGAGATTTAGACTGAAAACAGTCCGATTTGGAAAATATCGATGCAATTTGTTGTTCGTTTTTTCCGTAACAAAAGGCAAAGTCCTTATCTTTGTACGCTTGAAATAATTTAATAAGATGACGTTTGTTGGTCATCGCAAAGAAAATTAGATATGATAAAAGTAACGTTTCCAGATGGATCCGTCCGCGAGTTTGAGCAGGGAGTGACGGGCATGCAGATTGCAGAGAGCATCAGTTCACGGTTGGCTCAGGAAGTTTTGTCCATAGGTGTGAATGGAGAGGTGAGAGACTTGAATCGTCCTATCACAGAAGATTGCTCCATTAAATTGTTTAAGTTTGAAGACGAGGAGGGTAAGCACACTTTTTGGCACACCTCCGCCCATTTGTTGGCACAGGCTGTGCAGGAACTCTATCCGAATGCGAAGTTCGGCATTGGTCCGGCCATAGAGAATGGATTCTACTATGATATAGATTTCGGTGAGGCGGTTCTCAAAGAGTCTGATTTCGCTGCCATTGAAAAGCGAATGGCGGAAATCGTTGCGACGAAGGAAACTCTGAAACGTGTGGAGATTAGCAAGGCGGATGCGCTGAAAATGTTCGGCGATCGTGGCGAAATTTACAAAACGGAGCTTATCAGTGATTTGGAAGACGGAAAAATCACCCTCTACGAGCAGGGTGGCTTCACTGATTTGTGTCGAGGTCCGCACTTGCCAGATGTCTCGCCAATCAAAGCCATAAAAATAACCTCGCTTGCCGGCGCATACTGGCGTGGCGACGAGAAGCGTAAGCAGTTGACCCGTCTTTACGCCATTTCTTTCCCTAAAAAGAAAATGTTGGACGAGTATCTTGCACTCTTGGAAGAGGCAAAGAAACGCGACCACAGAAAAATCGGAAAGGAACTTGGCTTGTTTATGTTCACCGATATGGTGGGTAAGGGATTGCCAATGTGGCTGCCAAAGGGTACTGCGCTTCGCCTCCGTTTGGAAGATTTCCTGAAACGGATTCAGAAGAAATTCGGATACCAGCAGGTGATGACTCCGCATATCGGAAACAAGGAGTTGTACGTTACTTCCGGTCACTGGGATCACTATGGCGAGGATAGTTTCCGTCCAATCACAACTCCTGAGGAGGGTGAGGTTTATCTTTTGAAACCGATGAACTGCCCTCACCACTGTATGATTTACAAGTGGCAGCCACGTTCGTACCGCGACCTTCCTTTGCGACTTGCGGAGTTTGGAACGGTATACCGTTATGAGCAGAGCGGTGAGTTGCACGGGTTGACGCGTGTGCGTTCGTTCACACAGGATGATGCGCACATCTACTGCCGTCCTGACCAGGTGAAAGAGGAATTCATCCGTGTGATGGATATCATCTCCATCATCTTCAAGGCATTGGATTTTCAGAACTTCGAGGCTCAGATTTCGTTGAGGGATCCTAACAATAAAACCAAATACGTCGGTTCCGACGAGAATTGGGCAAAGGCAGAGGCTGCCATCGTTGAGGCTTGCAAGGAGAAGAACATGCCAGCCAAAGTGGAGTATGGCGAGGCTGCCTTCTACGGCCCTAAATTGGACTTTATGGTGAAGGATGCCATCGGCAGAAGATGGCAGTTGGGTACGATTCAGGTAGACTACAATTTGCCAGAGCGTTTCGGTTTGGAGTATGTTGGTGAGGACAACCAGAAACACCGCCCAGTGATGATTCACCGTGCGCCATTCGGTTCAATGGAACGCTTCGTTGCCGTTTTGATTGAGCATACCGGAGGAAAATTCCCGTTGTGGTTGACCCCAGAACAGGTTGTTGTGTTGCCAATCAGCGAGAAGTATAACGACTATGCGCAGAAGGTCGCCGCTTACTTGGATGACAACGACATACGTGCGGTTGTTGATGATAGAAACGAAAAAATCGGACGTAAGATTCGCGATAACGAGGTGAAGAGAATTCCTTATATGCTCATTGTCGGAGAAAAAGAAGCAGAAAATGATGAAGTTTCTGTAAGAAAACAAGGCGAAGGAGATAAAGGTTCCGTAAAATTTTCTAAATTTGCAGCCGATTTGAAGGAAGAGGTTGACAAAATGATGACAAATTGGTAACCAAATCCTGTAATAAATAAATGATAGCCAGTAAGTTAAACTAAAAGTAGGAGGATAAAGTTATCGTAACGAGACCGTTTGTTAGAAACTCCGATGCAAGGGGAGGTGCTAACAGTAAAGAAAAACACCGCATCAATGACAGAATTCGCGAGAAGGAAGTCCGCTTGGTGGGCGATAATGTTGAACAAGGGGTTTTCCCAATTGAGGAGGCTTTGCGAATCGCAGATGAGCAAGGGTTGGATTTGATTGAGATTTCTCCGAATGCGGTTCCGCCTGTTTGTCGGATTGCTGACTATCAGAAGTTCCTTTACCAACAGAAAAAGAAGGAAAAGGAAAATAAGGCCAAGCAGGTCAAAGTGGTTGTTAAGGAAATCCGTTTCGGACCTCAGACCGACGAGCATGATTACAACTTCAAGTTGAAGCATGCCATAGGATTCCTTCAAGAGGGCGCAAAGCTTAAGGCGTATGTCTTTTTCAAAGGCCGCTCAATTCTTTTCAAAGAGCAAGGCGAGGTGTTGCTCCTCCGTTTTGCAAATGATTTGGAGGAATACGCCAAGGTAGACCAGTTGCCAGTTTTGGAGGGCAAGAGGATGATCATCCAATTGTCGCCTAAGAAGAAATGATTTATATTCCATAAATTAAATTCAAGTAAAATGCCAAAAGTAAAGACTAATTCCGGTGCCAAAAAGAGGTTCGCCCTTACCGGATCAGGAAAGATCAAGAGGAAGCATGCCTTCAAACGTCACATCTTGACGAAAAAGACTAAGAAGCAAAAGTTGGCTTTGACACACGACGGACTCGTGTCAGCAGCCGATATGAAGAGTGTAAAAAGCATGCTCTGTCTGTGATCAACTAATTATTAATCGATTGTTTAGCTTGAAGTTCTCATTCAATTGAGGCGCTAACGGTCATAAAAATTTAAGGAAATGCCAAGATCAGTAAATCATGTTGCTTCAAGAGCAAAGAGAAAGAGAATTTTAAAACTTACGAGAGGTTACTACGGCGCACGTAAGAACGTCTGGACGGTTGCGAAGAACACCTGGGAGAAGGGACTGTTGTACGCATACCGCGATCGTAAGAACAAGAAGAGAAACTTCCGCGCTTTGTGGATTCAGCGTATCAACGCTGCCGCTCGCCTCGAAGGTATGTCTTATTCCCAGTTGATGGGTGCTATCCACAAATCGGGTATTGAGATGAACCGCAAGGTGTTGGCAGATTTGGCGATGAATCAGCCTGAGGCTTTCAAGGCTGTTGTCGCTAAGATTAAGAACGCCTAATCGCGTAGTTTTTCTGCGATAGTTTAAGAGGGTGTGCCGAGGCGCATCCTCTTTTTTTGTTTCTGCCGGCAAGGCAATAATGCGAGGATTCATTTTTGTATCTTCGCACATTCTTTTATCTTTGTAAAGTATGAAATGAGTTTGTATGGAACGTCCAACAATATTGATAACGAATGACGACAGCGTCTATTCAAAAGGCATCTGTGAGTTGATAAAATTGGCTCGCAAGGTGGGTGATGTCGTGGTTGTCGCGCCAGATAGCGGAAGGTCGGGTATGTCCAGTGCCATCACGCATAGCGCACCCATTCGTTTGAATCGGTTGCACGAGGAGGCGGGTTTCGTCGTATATTCCTGTACGGGGACTCCTGTTGACTGCGTGAAACTTTCGCTTTTCACGCTTTTCAAGGATAAAAAGCCGGATTTGTTGCTTTCGGGCATCAACCACGGGTCAAACGCTTCCGTCAATGCGTTGTACTCCGCTACGGTGGGGGCAGCCACGGAGGGGTGCGTAAACGGCGTGCAAACTTTGGCGTTTTCCCTTTGCGACCATGAAGAGGAGGCTGATTTCTCCTTTATGTTGCCATACGTCGAAAAACTTATCAAGGGAACATTGGCAAACCCTTTACCTGTTGGTACTTTTTTGAATGTGAATTTTCCAAAGGGAGAGTTGATGGGAATGAAAGTGTGCCGACAGGCGGAAGGCCGTTGGTCGCAAGAATTTGATGCGAAAAAATCTGGTTATGGCGATGTGTCTTATTGGCTTTCTGGGTTTTATGTGTGCTTGGAAACTAATGCGGAAGACACGGATAACTGGGCGTTGGAGCACCAGTATGGTTCCGTTGTTCCGACGAAAGTGGATATGACGGATTATGGCGTATTGTCAAAACTAAAGGATTTGTATGATTGAGTACGGTGATTTGGGAAATGACGGAATGGTGGAGAAGAAGAGTTTTGATAATTTCTTCATAGGTTTCTTCGCTTCTGTCGTGCTGACTTTGGGACTTTTGTGTTTGCTGACAAGGAATGCTCTCTCATCGTCGCAAGATTTTGAATTGATTGTCCGTGCGATTTATTCCAATCCGCAGTTTGTCAATCTGATGATTGCCTCGCTCTTTCCGTCTATGTTTCTATTTTTTTTCTTTTATAAGACGGAACGTTGGAAATCGGGTAAGGGTTTGATAGTAGCCGTGCTTTTGTCAATGGTCTTGATCGTTTTATAGATTTGAGTATGAGGTATTTCATTATAGCGGGGGAGGCTTCTGGCGATTTGCACGCATCTAATTTGATGGCTGCGTTGAAGCGGGAGGATGCTCAGGCTGACTTTTGTTTTTTGGGCGGCGACTTGATGCAACGTCAGGGTGGAAAGCAAATCCGACACTACAAGGATATGGCCTTTATGGGGATTGTGCCTGTTATTTTGCATATCCGTACCATATTAAAGAATAAAAGAGATTGTGAGGAGGCGATGCTTTCCTATCGTCCCGACGTGTTGATTTTGGTGGATTACCCGAGTTTCAATCTGAAAATGGCTGAGTTCGCGAAGAAGAACATGCCAGGGGTGAAAGTGTTCTATTATATTTCGCCAAAATTGTGGGCTTGGAAAGAATACCGGCTGAAGTCTATCAAAAAATATGTTGACCGTGTGTATTCTATTCTTCCTTTTGAGGTTGAATGGTACAAACAGCGTGGGTACGACGTTGAATATGTTGGTAACCCGTGTGTGGATGCGGTTTCGGCATTCACGCCACACTATGTTTCGCGTTCTGCTTTCTTGGATAGCCTTCATCTCGTGGATAAGCCTGTTATGGCGTTGTTGGCGGGAAGTAGGTTGCAGGAAATCCGGAAATCTCTTCCTGTGATGTTAGAAGCGGCTTCTTCTTTTTCTGCTGATTATCAGTTAGTTGTGGCAGGTGCGCCGTCGATTGATAAATCTGTTTATGATGCTTTGATGGAAAAGTATTCTGTGCCGGTTGTTTTTGGAGAAACATACGAGTTGCTCTCGCACGCCGATTTGGCGGTTGTGACTTCTGGAACTGCCACGTTAGAGACCGCCTTGTTCAGAGTACCGCAGGTTGTGATTTACAAGATGTCTGGCGGTAGACTTTTCCATTGGTTCTTGCAGAAACTGATAAAGGTGAGAGATATATCGCTCGTCAATTTGATTATTGGTAAACGCTTAGTGGAAGAGCTTGTCATTGAGGAGGTTACCGTAGAGCGTGTGCGGGCGGAGATTACCCGACTTCGTTCGGCCGACTATCGTTCGGAAGTGTTGAGAGGCTATGACCTTCTGATAGAGGAATTGGGCAAAGAGTCGGTTTCCGACAAGGCTGCCCGTCAGATGGTTCGGCGTTTGCGTGGCGAATAAATACAATTCCATTCGCCCTATTGTTTTGTTTGCGTAAATATTTGATAGCGAGATTGTTGAATCTTGCCGTTTAAAATTGTTTTGTTATGCGTTTCATTTTTATGAGAAGACGATTTCTCGTGATTTTTTGTATGTTGTTTTGTGCGTCTATTCCTGAAAATGCTTTTCCGGAGGTGACGTTGCGCTATGATAGTATTTGGATTTGTGAAGGAGATTCTTTCCCCTTGTCCGACTTTATGAAGAATGAGGTGGAAGTGTCTGTAGGTTACGAGCTTGTCGGTTGGGAGGATTTAGATGCAGAAAAAGTGTTTTCTCCAGAGAAGGACACCACGCTATCGCTTGTTTATAGACGGAAAGACTCTGAGAATTTGCAACGGAAGACGTTCTCCGTAAAGGTCCGCCCAAAGCCCGAAATTCAAGTCGCTTCGACGAATGGAATGGTTTGCGTTGGCGAAACTTTCCCCGATGTTGCAGTGCGGAGTTCGCATTGTGATAGGGTCTATTGGCAGGAAGAAGGAAGTGAAATACAGTATGATAGTCTGTCGTATTTCGGGGTTGCGCAGAAAGGGCAGGAGGTGCGGATATTCCACGTGATAGGCACTAATAATCAGTGTGCTACGGCTGCGAATGGCGTTTATGCGGTGAAGATTATGGATGCTTCTCGATTTCGTTTGACGGCAAACCTACCTTCTGGAAAAATCTCTGTTTGTGAGGACTCTGTTCGGGTGGGCGATTGTGCCAAACCTTCCCTTTTGAAACTTTCGTATGCGGATAGTCTTGTGTCGAGATACAAGCCGGACGAGATTCCGTACACAGTTTCGTGGAAGAAGAACGATGGTTTTACAGACGGTAGTGCTTGGGTGAAATCTCCCTATGAGAACAGCTTTCGGATAGAGGCGAAGGTGGTGGACCCAGTTTGCCATTCTGAGGTCCAATTGTCTGAAACATACTCAGTTATGGCGTTATGCGAAGAATCTGTCCATCAATCAGGCATCTCATATTCGTGTGTGAATGGTAAGGTGAAAATTTATTGGGGGGCGGATTTTAATGTGGAAACCATCACATTCCGCTCTTTGGATTGTGGTGAAACGTTCACCTTAGGCAGGGAGACTCTGGATGAGTATGATGCTGAAACCTTCAAATTTGCTTTCCGTGGAAGTAATTTGTTATGCAGAAAGTCGGAAAGCAAGGAAGTGGAGTGGGAGGTCCGGATGGAGAATGACTCGGTGTCGGTGGTTGACACGATCGTGATATCGCCGTGTCCGCAGAAACCGCCCGTGGCAAGATTCGAGTGTAAGGATGGAAGCCCGTATCTCCATTTAGCTTCTGCGGATCCAATAGAAGCGGCGACGTTTGAAGGTGGCGATGCATTCCTCCTTGAAGAAACGCCCGTTCGTTCTGACTTTCAAAAAAGTTATCCTCATTCAACCTCATATACCATAGATGATGAATTGTTAAAAGATACGATAACTGGGCAGGTTTCGCTCCTTACGACATCTTGTTGGGGCGATACATCGGAAACAAGATTCCGTGTGGATATGCACCAGTGCCGCCCAACAGCAAGAATTTATTATGGGGGCGGTGCAACGTCAAATTTCATTCTTCAACATCGAGACAAGTGTTTGCGAATGCAGTGTTCCAATGTGAAGGGTGAGGTTCCTCAGAGTGTGCCTGTCGACTTGCTTTGCATTGGCGATACGGTCTATTTGAAATTTCAAGGCGTTGGTTTTGAGGCAGATGACTCGTATGAGTTGACGATCAATTCCGATGCGGATTTTGCTGTGCTTTATCCACGGAAATATGAGGAGAAGTCTAAAAACCGGTTTGCTTTCAACAATGTGGATAAAATGACATCGACGCTGATGTTCGTGCCAAAAGAGGATTGCGTTATTGATGGGGAACTGTGCGGCGTTCCTTTCTCGTTCATTATTACAACGGGGAAACGGATTGCTGAGCCGGAGTATGCGCTGTGTCGGGGTGAGTCTGTCGATTTGAATACGCTGGTCTATGATAGTGGGGTACAGTTGCAGTGGAATGTTTCCGAAACTACCGTTGCACCGACTATCGATACTGAGTATTACCTGTATGGACTCTCTGAAAATGGTTGCCTTGTGGATGAGAAAGTGATGATTTACATTGATTATCCTATTTGGTACAAACTTTTGGAGGACACGTTATGCGAGAAAACGCGCGTCCTTCCGTCCGATTTGCTTCATACCAACGCCAGACGGATAGAGATTTTGCGAGACAATGAGCCGTTGGATTTAAAAAAAGAATATGATGTGCGGGCGGACGATGAGTTGCAGGTGAGTTTGGTGTCTGGTTGTGACTCCATTCGGTTTAAATACTCAATCCTCACTAAACAATGTGAGGAAGAAAAGGTTTTGGAAGAAGATTCGACAAAAATAATGGACGAAAATAATGACGAAGATGAGAAGGATGAAAATCAAAAATCAGATGATGCTGCGCCGCAAAATCCGAACACACCATTGCGCATCTACACATGTTTTTCGCCTAAGACCGGTGGTGGCGCTGCAAATTGGCGCATAGTTGGGTTGGAGCAGTACGCTTGGTGGCGGTGCGAGATATATGACCGTTTCGGAAAGAAGTTGAAGACGTATGAGAAAACACCTGTCGTGTGGGATGGAACATACCAGGGCAACGCACTTCCGCAGACCGACTATTGGTATATGCTTTGGGTGAACCATGAGCCGACACCACGAATGGGGCATTTCACGCTTTTGGGAGCGTGCGAATAGAGGAGAACAATTAAAAATGATTGATGTTTTTTTAATGTGATGGCAAAAACGACAGGGGAACGTTGGCTGTATGTGCGAAAAAGCACTTACATTTGTAGAAAATGATTTGCCGATGGATCCCATTGCGTTGATAGAAAAGTATTATGACCCCTCCTCGGAGGAATACAGGATCTTGCTGAAACACTCTTTGGATGTTACAGACAAGGCACTTCGGCTTGCGGGGGGGCGTCCCGACTTGAAGTTGGATTTGCAGTTCATAGAGGAGGCGGCGATGCTGCACGATATTGGAATTTGCAAGACCTTCGCACCGGATTTGCATTGCGATGGCGAGCATCCCTACATCTGCCACGGCTATTTGGGTAGCGAGATGGTGCGTGCGGAAGGCTATCCCCTCCACGCCTTGGTGTGCGAGCGGCACACAGGCACGGGTTTGTCGCTTCCTTATATAATAAAGGAAGATTTGCCGTTGCCGCATCGCGATATGCTGCCGGTAAGTTTGGAGGAGCAGGTGATATGCTTTGCCGACAAGTTCTATTCGAAAACCCATTTGGGTGAGGAGCGGAGTGTGAAAAAAGCCAGGTGCAAGTTGGAAAAATATGGAGAGGAAACCCTTGCGCGATTCGATAAGTGGGTTGAGATGTTCTTATAGAGGATTGTTTAAAAAAATATTCTGAAACTGCTTTCGGATAAAGGAATTTTTGCTAAATTGCGTCCGATTTCAGAGAAAAAACACACTCTGTGATGAAAGTAAAAGGAGAGATGCTCGAGTGGCTGAAGAGGCACGCCTGGAAAGCGTGTATACGTCAAAAGCGTAT